>CAILMG010000226.1 GCA_903835265.1 uncultured Methylococcus sp. | reverse complement strand
CCACCAGAACCAATGATCTGATCTCGGGCCCAACGACACGTCTTCCAACTCGTCGATTCAGACTCAATGATCATAATGACGCCATCGGCATGCTGAGCGATCGATAACGCTGTCGTCACATGGGTCATGGATTTTGAGACAAACAGGACATACTCGAATTTTTCTTTAGCCTCATTGAGCGTCGACATCGTGCAAAAGCCTGGTCGCGCTCTGATCGGGTCGGACCCTTTTGAATCCTTAGGCCAGACCGACATCTGCCGGCATGGAATGGCGGACGGGTGCTCTCCATTCACGGAATCCTCCTCCTCAACGACCACGACCGAACGTCCCAGAATGTCCCCACACAATTCGGCGAAGCACATCGCAACGGTTGAAGCACCTTCTCCGGGATAACAGCTCAGGAGGACAATGAGTTTTCCTCCTGATTTCCCCTGATGTGCTTCGATACGATGATAAAGAGGCATTAATCTTGATTTCTGCTGGAGTTTCATCATGATGGGGTCCTCCGCCTCCTTTGGGTCGCGCGGGCTCAAGGCCAATCTCGACCTAAGATTCATGGTCAATAATGGCAAGAACCGGGAGTCCTAATCGATTTTCAACGGACCCAGGGGTCGTCAACTGTTCACTGACAAACTCCTTGAACATCGCCATAACAAGACCGGCTAGAAGACCCATCAGGAAACCTAAGGCCATGTTCAGTGCCATGATTGGACGAATCGGCTTAATGGGCGCGGAGGCCGGCTGAATCACACTGAGGTTACTGACCTGACCGAGGTCCATCTGGTCCGATAGCCGGAGCGCCTCCAATTTGTTCCGATAGGCACGATAATTTTCCTGCTTGACTGAAACCTCGCGTTCAAGATCATGCAGCTCCCGCTCAGAAACCAGCATGGTAGCCAGTTGATCGGTGACAACGCCTAATTGTCTCTCGAGCGTGATGACCCGAGCCGTCTGCGTTTCAATTTCAGCTCGGGTCAGAATCAGGTTCTTTTGAAGATCCTGGAAGATTTCATTCGAACCGACGACGACCAGGGACTTCGGGTTCTTCTTTTCCTCCTCCATAAAATCCTGCACCAGATCAATCTCATGCCGCACCGAGGTCAATAATCGATTATGTTCATTGAGTGTTCTTGCATACTCCCGCTCTTTGAGATGCAACGTGAGCAACTGCTCCTTGGCTTTGTCGATGATGTCATTGCCGGTACTTCCCGTCTCTGTCCGAATTTTGGCCTCTCTCTCGGTATGTGCAGACTCCCCGGCAAGGATCTTCAACCGACCACGTAATCCTGCTAGTTGATTCTCCGCGTCATGAAGCTGAGATTTAAGCTCTCCTTGTTGACGTAAAAGAATGGTCCGCTGCTCATCGATGGCAAAGACCGCATGCTCAGAGCGAAATCCTTTCAAGACATCATCAGCAATCGCCAGTTCACCCGCGTATTCATTCACCTTGACATCCAGAAAAGCCGTGGCGGCTTTGTCTCCAAACATGAGCAGATGTTTTTCACGGTAAAGCTCAATTAAAAGATTGACGGTCTTCGCAGCGATCAGCGGATCGGGATGACGAAAGGAGACCTTGAGGATATCCATGTCCTTTCCTCCTTTAATGGAAAGATTCTTACGAAACAACTTCTCAGCCACCTTGACGAGGGGCTGACCGCGTGGCGGATTGCTTGCAAGATCGGGATAGATGAGATCAACACCCATCCTCGTAATCGTCGTTTCAAAAAGATCCTGGCTGGACAATATCTCAATCTCATTATTGATAATACCTTCTCTATTCAGGTAGTTCACCGGGTCTTTTTCATCGGTCACCGCCGGAACATAAACATATTCCCGACCAAATTTAACAAGAATGGTCGCCTCACTTTCAAAGGTTGGTGGCACCAATAAGGTCCAAACCACGACAGATCCAAGCGTTGCAAAAAAGGTGATCAAAAAAAGTCTGCCATGCTTGAAAACAATAGATGCCATCTCTGTCAACACTGAGACCATAGGGGATTGATCCATCGAAACGCCTCCCTCTTTATCAAATAATTGGGTAATTTTATGGGTATTCATGAGGCCCACCATCACGTGATAGGAGACCCTACTATTCACTCTGATACCCGACCTGAGGCTTGATGCTATCAATTAATGAGAAGAATTCCATAGGTAGTTTTCATTAGATATTTATTCTTATAACACTCACAATTCAGGAACCAACCCATAATGAACCGCCCTCTCCTTGACCCATCGTAACGATGGGTTACATGGATGAGAGGCATTGATTTGAATGAAAACAAGATGTTGAAGGGCGATAGGTATTCACCCTAATAGATTCAATGAGGCGTGCAATCTAGGCTTCGAAAGAATAGAACACTTCCCTTCTTTTTAGCCCCCGCCATCCATCGACGAAAGATGCACCTGAAGGATAAAAGGGAGGGGGAAGCCCACTTTCTCCACCCGATCAGGAGTAACACGATGAGGATTCGATTCATTGAGGCCATCGCTTCGAAATGGCCCTTAGCCAAGAAAAAAGACGTCGCCTCCATGCCCCGCCTGCTTCTCAGTTTGGTCGCGGGACTTTTTTATCTGGCCCCATCGGCGGCTGACTGGGTCTATCCAAATGCACCGACCCAGCTGGCCTGGTTCTATAAACCACCGATTGATGGCAGTACCAGCGCCCAATTAGCAGCCACCTTTCAAAATTTCATCCTGACCAAGAACGACGAAACCTATCGGAATCAACTGAAAACGCTGGGGGTCACGGCCCCTGTCATGCAATACGTCCGCTCCGATGGGATTCATGATCCTTGTAAAGGCACCTGTCCCTGCTCAATCCAGCCTTATGGCAATCAGGTCGCTTGGACAATCGGTGACTATTGCTCGATTTTCTCGAGTCATCCTGAATGGTTCCTGAGAGATACGAGTGGCGCCGTCGTAAAACTTCCTGATGGCGATCAACTCTATGCCGCGATGGATCCAGCCAATACCGGCTGGCAACAATTCTTCTTGAGTCGGGTAAAAACCTCGCAGGAAACCATGGGCTGGGATGGTCTTTTCCTGGACAATCTCCAGGCAGGTCTTGGTCAGTTCCAACTGAAAAATATCCTCTTGCAGAAATATCCCGATGACGCCAGTTTACGTTTCGCGGTTCAAAACTTTACGGCAACTCTCTACAACAGCTACTTCCACCCTCAGAACCGACCCTTACAAGCGAATATCACATCACTTCCTTGGCTGACTGAAACCAGCGCCTGGTTTGATTTAATGCTGTACCTCGATGGCGCCATGGAGGAGTCATTTGCCATGGGCTGGCATAGCGGAGAATGGCTTACGACAGAGGAATGGGGGGACCAGCTATCCCGTCTTGAGGTGTCTCAATCACAAGGGAAAAGGGTGATTGCGGTTTCTCAAGATAGCCAAACAGAGACGGCAAGGCAGAACTTTGGATTCGCCTCTTACCTTCTTATCACCAACGGTCTTTCCTCCTTTCGCTATACCGGGACCGTTGACGATGAATATGAATATGTATGGCTCTACCCCAACTACACGACGGCAAAAGCTCTCGGGGCCCCGCTGGGGAAACGTTACAACGATTTAGCCAATAATGCTTGGCGCCGTGATTTTGATCACGGTTACGTTTTGGTCTACCCCGTCAACCATGTCGCGACGATCGTCATCTCCACCCCCCCGCCCCCGACGACGACCCCTCTCCATGTGTCCCGCCTTGGGATGTGGTACACCGACTCTTATTTGGTTTCGACCGAAGTCCGGATACAAAACCCTTCTGGAGGCTACCCCCCAGCCAATTCCAGTGTGTCACTGTCAACCAAGCTCCCAAACGGCACGACCAGCCTGACCATCGGGACAGCGGATCAATGGGGCATTGCCACCTTTTCAGTGAAATCGACATTGAAGGGCACCTATACCAGCACCGTGACCAATATCACTGGCAGCAACGTGAGTTATGACGCCAGTAAAAACGTCGCGACCACCGTCACGAAGACCATCAAATAATGAGGGAACAGGCGCCTCAAAGTATCCGGCACTGAAGACCGCCCTTCATATCCAGCGATCTCGGAAGACCTTGGGTCTTGGAAAAGAAGGGGATGAAGAGCCGCAATAGCGGCACCCAGAGGTGACCCTCTAAGGGGGCAAAACAGGGACACCGCCAGGAGCCCCCATATTCAAAGCCATCACGCCATAATGTTGGGCCTGATGGCTTTTCCTCATCGGATGGCATAGAGACCTTTAGCATGAACAAACTGATGAAACCCCACCGGATGGCATCCAAAAACACCTCACCCAGGGGCCCCAATTTCCGGCAGTGGACCCTCAGGGGTTTGGGGGTGTTGCTTTCCCTCACCGTGACTTCGGCCGCGGCCGTCTCTCCGACTCCCCATAAGACCTCACCCGTTGCGTTTTCATGGTTCTACAAACCACCGGCTGACGGGACCTCAACAGACAAGCTGTCCACCAGTTTTCATCGGTTCATTCTGACCCGAAATGATGAAGATATCCGCGATCAATTGAAGTTGGGGCATCCTAGAACCCCGATCCTTCAATACGTCAGAATGGATGCCATCGAGGATCCCTGTGATGGAGATTGTCCCTGCACCAATGAACCTTGGAAAAATCAGGTGGCTTGGAAAGCGGGCGATTTCTGTGCCATCCAGAAAGAACATCCCGATTGGTTTTTGAAAAACAAGCTGGGGAAACCGATTTATTTCATCAGCGGCGAAAAGCGGCATGTTTGGATGGATCCGGCTCACGAGGGCTGGCGTCAATTCTGGCTGACACGCGTCAAAGAGGCCCAGGAAACCTGGGGCTGGGAGGGGGTCTTCCTCGATAACGTTCAGGCGAGCCTTGGGCAATTTCAAAAAGACCAGATTGAACTTCAAGACTACGCCAATGATGAGGGCTTCCAGACCGCGGTGAAGTCCTTTCTCGAGCACATCAAGAGCGCCTACTTTTCGCCCCAAGGTCGACCCATAGAAGGCAACATCATCTTCCTTCCCTTTGATAACGAAAAGACCACCTGGTCGAGCTATATCACGCATCTCGATGGTGCCATGCTGGAGGATTTTGCGGTGGGTTGGCAGTCGGGTGCCTTCATGAGTCCCGAGCGCTGGCTTGACCAGCTAGAAAGCATCGAAGCTTCGCAACAGGCTGGCAAGTGGGTGACTCTGGTCTCGCAAGGTAACCAGAATGATCAGGAACGACAAACGTTCGCCTTGGCCTCCTATCTCTTAGTGGCTGATGGGCTGGCCAGCTTCCGCTACACAAATAGTCGCGGAAACTACAATGAGTTTTGGTGGTACGACAACTACCAGAGTGCTAAGAACCTTGGATCACCCATCGATTCCAGAACGTTCAAGAACGGCCAGTGGGAACGTACTTTCGAACATGGTCGGGTCAGCGTTGATCCCATCAGCCACCAAGGAAAGGTGCTGCTGGACGTCGCCTTGGCCGCTGACAATAGCCACCCAAGGCCTCGATAATGAGGGGGCAACAACAGTCCCCTCGGGTCTTGCATCCGCCGTTTCATCGCCTTGATCACTGGAGAGAGGGACTCTCTTCCTCCGCCGACTCCACTTCAGCCACCCTAAAAGGGCCATCCATCCCATAGAGGGTTCGGCCTTAAAAGCCCCTCGCGCTCCGACAGAAGCCAACGGTTTCCGATGTCCTCGGGGTTTCAGGACCACTTGACAGCGTGATCCTAGCGCAACCTCCCCTGCGCTTCGGGAAAAAAGCCGGCGGTTTCAAGTACCAACCACCATCAACTGGTTTCCGCCTATCCATTGAAGAATTCCACTCGATCGCCCTCCGTATAGGGATTTTGCAGTAGGTTTTTATACCAATAGCATAAACACTAACCATCGTTTAATAATGCGCTAAATATTAAATAGAAAGATACTGACAAATAAACCTAAATTTATCCTCATTTCAGATAAGTTACAAAGCGCTCTCAGAGAAGACTATGGATACCATTGAAAGACGACTGATAAACTTGGTTATTCTGATATTTTTATTTCTTAGCCTACATCAGATTATCCCTCCAGAGAGAGAGATCAAGCTCTATCTCCTTTTATCTTTATTAGGATTAACCGCGGCCCTGATGCCTCTGCTATTTCATATCGATTGGCAATTCCACTTTCGCGCACTCGCCGGTTTATTGGCAGGATCATCGCTTGCGCTCTTCTGGATTGATCCAAGGTCACAGCCGGCATGGAATTACGACTCTATCGCTCCAACCCTCCTTGAAACGATCCTCCTAATAAACATTTTGTATCTATCACAAAGACTATCCATAGAGATTCGCTCGCTCTTAGGAAAACCCTACGATGCGCGACAAACGAATCGGGATAACCCCATCAAGACACTTCATGATAGCTATCAGGAGATTGAGAAAGAACTCTCAAGAGTTCGGCGTTATAACCGATCATTGGGACTCATTGTTATGGAGCCTATAGCACCAGAGGCTTCGGCTAAGGACGCCCAGCCTTTTGACATCCACCCCATCGTCTCTCGTGGGCTGTTGATGAGGACTATCGGTCACTTCCTCGTCACCCACGCACGAAACGCCGACCTGATCGCTGAAGACCCCCTGACCCAACGCATTATTTATCTCTGCAGTGATTCTGGATCTCACGACATCGAATTCGCCGCAGAACGCCTTTCAACCCTTCTTAAAGAGGCTCTCAACCTCCCGGTCCGAACCGGATTTGCTGTCTTTCCGGACGATGCCGTGACCCTCGATCAACTCCTCAGCGTTGCTCACCAGCAACTGGATGGCATCAAAGCGACGAATAGCCTAAGCCTTCATCACCCTAATCTAGAGAACATCCATGAAGCCACATAAATCCATTACGAACTTACGGGCTGATCCAGTGATCCCCTCCTTCGAGAAAAGTGAGGGTTGTCCCCTCACCATATCGATGGATCAAGAAGCTTCTTTCACCCACATTCATAGCAAGCCCTCCCCACAAACATCAAGCCCAAAAGCCTCACCCAGGAAAAGAAGCCATTCATCGGCCCCCTTGGTCGTCATGCTGTCGCTATTGCTGCTGGGGCATTGCAGATGGTCCTCAGCCAATCCCGTCACCGATGAAAATGCCTTGGCAGGAACGCTCTCTGGCTGGTCCGATTGGGATGCCCAAAATCGTCTGATTGAAGCCTATGCGAGCGAAGCCAGTCTCTTACCCGGAGCGGCCTTACACCTTCACGTCAGCACCAAGCCATCAGCGAGCTATCGAATCGAAATCTATCGGATCGGCTGGTACCAAGGCAATGGGGCGCGGCTCATGGCCTGTATCCCCACCTGTCAAGGGTCCATATCAACACCAGGCACGACCCAAGCCATGCCGACCGCAGATCCGGTTACAGGCTTACTGGACGCCAACTGGCCCACCACCGACACGGTGAATACCAACAGCACTTGGGTCAGTGGCTACTACGTCGCAAAGATACGTCTTACCAGTGGAAGTTCGGGCGTTACGACCGTTCCATTCATCGTCCTTGCATCAGACACTCGGGCTAAGAATGCCCTGGTCCAGGTCCCCATCAATACCTGGCAGGCCTACAACAACTGGGGCGGTAAAAGCCTTTACGATAACAACAGTGTCGGCGGACGAGCCTTTAAAGTCTCTTTTAACCGCCCTTATGCGCGGAATAATTGGAGCCTGTTTGACCATGAGATTCAGATGGTCCGCTATCTTGAGCGGGAGGGCTATGACATCGCCTACCAAACAGATCTTGAAACGCATAACAATCCAAGCACTCTAAAAGCCTATGGGCTGATCATGTCGATTGGTCATGGTGAGTATTGGTCAAAAGGGATGCGCGATGGGTTTGAGGCTGCGCGCGATCAAGGCGTCAATCTGGCGTTCTTTGGCGCAAATACGGCTTATTGGCAGATGCGCTATGAAAATAGCGGTCGCACCGTGGTCGAATACAAAAGCGCAGCACTTGATCCTGAACCAACTGCCAGCCTCAAAACCGATCAGTTTCGTTTACTGGCAACACCGCGTCCTGAGTGCCAGCTCTTAGGTATTCAATACAATGAATCCAGCTGGTCGATTACCGGCCCCTCGTTTTATCGTGATTACGCCGTGGATCAAGCCGCGATGGATGATCCTTGGTTTACCGGAACGGGATTTTCCTCTCTAGATACCCTCCCGCTCGCGGTGGGATATGAATGGGATACGCCGACTCCAGGATGCAAGGTCCCCCAAGCCAAAGTCTTCTTCCATTATGCAGGTGGATCACTCGCTGAAAGCGCACAGGCTTCTCGCTATGTAGCGCCCTCCGGTGCCAGGGTCTTTGCGGCGGGATCCTTGAACTGGAGTTGGATGCTGGATGATTGGTTCAGGACTGGCGACCCTGCAGGCCACTTAGCGGATAAACGCACGCAGCAATTCACTCGAAACCTTCTGAACGATCTCCTTCAACGCACCCCCCCTGCCCATTATCCGCCGGTGGCCATGTTCGACAGCGAAACGAAAGATCCCATCGTGGGCCGGCCTGCCACGTTGACCGATCAATCCGTTGATCAGGATGGCTCCATCGTCAGCAGAGCGTGGGACCTTAACGGGGACGGCCAATTCAACGAAGGCATTTCGTCCAGCATCCAAATGGACTTTAAGGCCGCCGGCGTTTTCGATGTTGGGCTAAAAGTCACGGACAATGATGGCCTGACCGCCATTGTCAAAAAGCGCCTAATCGCAGTCAGTCCGGTGATTCCCTTTGGAAACTTTTCGCTGAATCCATCGTTTGAATTAGGCATCAATGGCTGGTCTAGCTGGCAAGGTGTTCTTACATCCTTCAGTGACAGCCATGCGGTCGATGGCAGCAGCGTCGGTCACGCCACCTACCCGACCGTACAAGCATTCCCTTCCTTCACCATCAGCTCCACGGGAAGCGTGGTCAATCAGACCGTGGCAGGACACACCTATGTCGGCAATGCCTGGGCTCGGGCCGGTACCCCGGCGTCGATCGGGAAGACCGTATCCCTTAAGCTCCGAGAAACGACGCCGGGAGGGGTTTTAGTCTCAGATACTGCAGGGGGTGTGGTCACGCTGTCGAGCGCAAGCATTTTTCAAAAGATCAATGTGATCAGCCAAGCGGGGCAATCAGGGAATCAGATGGATCTTCGCATCAGTATGAACCCAGCTTTACCGGGCGATGCCTTTGATGCGGACCTCCTGACCGTGATCGATACTTCGGTTACCGGCGGCAGTAATCAGCCACCTCAAGCCGGGTTGACAGCGCCAACGGGACCCGTTCCGGTGCTGAAACCGGTCACACTGACCAATACATCGACGGACCCAGATCTTAACAGTAGCCTTATTATTGGGTGGGATCCCCATAGTACCGGCCTTTTCAATGAAGGTAGTGGACCCACCAGCAGCCTCATCTTCATGAAGCCTGGAACCTATCCAGTCGCTCTCAAAGTGACGGATGCCATGGGTGCCACCAGTAAGACGACTGGGGTCGTTAACGTGGTGAGCTGCCTTTTATGTCCGACAAATAATTTGACAACGAACCCGTCCTTTGAAGTCTGGACCACGGGTTGGGTGAGCCAGGGGGGGATCATGCGCATTCCAGATAGCAACGCCGTCGATGGCGGCTTTGTGGCCCGGGCCAGCGGCCAAAGTGGCGGTGTCTTCACCCTTTTGGATTCGCCTAGGACGGTAACCAATACTATCGCTAACCATCGATACAAAGCGATGGTCTATGTCCGCGCCGGCGCGCCCTCATCCGTTGGAAAATCCATCCAGCTCAAGGTCAGGGAGTGGGCAACGCCAACTGGGGGAACCGGAACGATCGTCAAAGAAACCTCGAGCCCTTCAGTAACCCTGAGTAATAGTTTCCAAAGTCTCATCGTGACGGCGACCAGCCAGCAGGCAGGAAATCAGCTGGATATCAGGACCAGTCTCGGGGCCCCCACCCCACTGGACGTGCTCGATATCGATGCCTTCACGCTCGTCGACCTCGACCAATAAACCTAACCATCCAATCCATCGACGGATTAATAAGGCGTCTGAAATGGCGCCCTTTGAATCAAGGAGGCCTGACCATGAATCCCATCAAGCTAGGAACCCCTGTTAGAAACATTCTGGGTTGGTGGAATCGGAGATACCAAAGCCTGAACCCTTGGGAGCTGTTGTTGGTTGCCGTTGTGTTGACGATGATTCTCTTGAGCCTTGGCTGCCAGACACATGAAGGCGTCCCTCCCGATATGTACTTAGCAGCTCCACCCCCCTCTTCAACAAGACTTTCGGGCTATCGGATCGAACCCCATGACCAGCTGGATATCAAATTCTTTTATAGCCCAGACCTCAACGAAAGCGTGACTGTGAGGCCCGATGGAAAAATTTCATTGCAGCTGGTGGGGGCCATACAGGCTTCTGGACTATCACCCGAACAACTTCAGGCGCAACTCGAAGCGGAGTACTCAAAACACCTTCGGGCACCGCAAATTGCGGTCATTCTAAGAACCTTCACCAGCGAACAGGTCTTTGTCGATGGCGAGGTCAATCAGCCCGGTATGGTCGAACTCTTGCCAGGGCTCTCTGCCTGGCAGGCCATTATCCGTGCCGGCGGCTTCAAGGACACGGCCACCAGGGAGGATGTTCTGGTCATTCGGATGGATGCCAGTAACAAACCAACTCCCTATCGGGTCGATCTTGGCTCGGAGAGTCTCGACCATAACCGCTCACTGATGGGACTGAGGCCGCATGACGTTATTTTTGTTCCAAAGACGGCCATTGCTGAAGCGGACAAATTCAGCAATCAATACATCGAAAAGTTATTGCTGTTCAAGGGCTGGTATTTCAATCTCAGCCCGATTGGCCCTCTAACCAATTGAAACTCAAGAGCCCTCCCGGATCCCCCGGGGGGTTCACCCAGCCATGGCTATCAGTCCTCTGATTCCTCTAGGAACCAGTCCTCATCCATCAAAAAGAAGGGGCTTCTTATGTTCATGAAACGAATAACCGCCGATGATGACCGACCACCAGTCTCAGCGGCCTATCATCACTCGACCCAAGCAGCAGGTTGGGAATTCCCAACACCCAAAAGCCCTCCTCAGGCTTCAAACGATGTCGCCTGGGTATCACGGATTGATCGACAACATTGTCTTTCGGGGGATGCCTATCTCCATGCCAAACGCGGTCTCGACCTCGCTTTGGTGATGGGATCAATGCCCCTATGGCTCCCTCTCCTCGCCGTCTGTTTCGGCTTGGTCATCTTAGAATCCCCAACATCACCGGCCCTCTTCAGACAGCCTCGGACGGGCAAGGGTGGCCTTGTGTTCGGGATGCTTAAACTTCGAACCATGGTACCCAATGCCGCGGCGCTCAAAAAGGAGTTGGCGCATTTGAATGAACTTCGGTATCCAGACTTTAAGATCAAGAACGACCCACGCATCACCCAAATCGGATGGCTGCTGCGCAAAACCAGTCTTGATGAACTCCCTCAACTGATCAATGTGCTTCGCGGCGAGATGAGCTTAGTGGGCCCTCGCCCAACCTCTTTCCTGAGGGAAACCTATGCGCCTTGGCATACCGAACGTTTAGAGGTGACCCCAGGTCTTACGGGTCTTTGGCAAGTGTATGGGCGCGCGACGCTTGAATTTGATGATCGACTTCGCCTCGATATCCTCTATATCCGCTGTCGCTGTCTCACCCTCGATCTGCGCCTCATCTACCAGACCGTATGGAGTCTCCTCCAGAGGCGGGGGGCCTACTGATGAGCACTCAAGCACCTCCGAGGGTTAACCGGAAAATCGCCTACATCATGTCGCGATTTCCTCACCTTCCAGAAACCTTCATTCTCCGAGAAATAGATGGCCTGGAGCGCCTTGGCTTCAAGCTTTCCCTTTACCCGCTGATTCTCCAGTCATCTCCGATCGCTCATCAGGAGGTTAAGCCATGGATACGAAGAGCCAGAAACACGCACTTTTTATCTTTTGCCTCCATCAAAGCCGCGCTGGACCTCTCGCGTTCAAAACCTAATTTCTTGCCCGATCTGATGCGAGAGATCTTTCGTGAATATCGTCACAACCTTAAAAGCCTCCCCAAGGTGATCGCCTTGGTCCCTCAATCGATCTGGGCGGCCAATAAAATGTCCGAGGAAAAGATTCAGCACATCCATGCCCACTACGCCACTTTCCCGGCACTCGCTGCTTGGATCATCCATCGATTAACTGGCATTCCCTTCAGCGTGACCGTCCATGCCCATGACATCTTCGTAGAACAAACCATGCTGGCCCTCAAACTCCGTGAGGCGGCGTTTGTCGTCGCCATCTCCCAATTCAATCGGGCATATCTTGGACGGCATCTAGGGGAATGGATTCTTGATAAGACGGAAGTCATCCACTGCGGGATTGAACCTCATCTCTATCAAGGACGCGCGGAGACTCAAACCTGCGAGTTAACCCCACTTCATATCGTCACCACCGGGAGTCTTCAACCCTACAAGGGTCAAGTTCATCTGATTCGAGCTTGCGCTATCTTGAAACAACGAAACATTCCCTTCCACTGTGTCATCATCGGCGGCGGCACATTAATGCATGCCCTCAAAAAGGAAATTCATCGGCATCAATTAGAGAACGAGGTGCAACTTCTCGGCCCAAAACCTCAGAATGAAGTGGCCTCCCTCCTTCGTAAGGGGACCTGTTATGTCCAACCCAGCGTCATTACGGCATCGGGCAAAATGGAAGGGATTCCGGTATCCCTGATGGAAGCCATGGCGGCAGGTCTCCCGGTCATTGCCAGCCGACTATCCGGCATTCCAGAATTGGTGCGGCCGGGAGAAACAGGCTTCCTGGTTCCTCCCGAGGATCCTGTCGCATTGGCTGATGGTCTCGCGTTTATTTTCCATCATCCCGCGGTGGCACAAAGAACCGCCGAGAATGGCCGACGGTTCGTGGCGTCAACCTTTGACCTCAAAGCTAACGTCAGAAGCCTAGGCAACCATTTTGAGGCGATGATCGATCAGGGTCATGCGACCCGATTAGAGCCCTCGGGACCCTAAGTTGAAATTTTCATAAAGGTGGCACAAGGCATCGACCGAATGGTCCACTGAAAAATCAGTCACGACTCGGCGTCTCGCCATAAGGCCCAAGCGATCCCGCAAACGTTCATCTTGAAGCACCAGCAAGAGTGCATCTTTCAATTCACAAATCGCATCTGGGGCAATCAAGACCCCATTGAGCAGATGGCTAATGACCTCCGAAGCCCCTCCAACATTGGTGACCACCGGCGCGAGACCCGAAGACATGGCCTCCAACATGGCAACCGAAAGCCCCTCAGCAGCCGAAGGCAGCACAAAAATATCCGATGCCTTTAAATAGGGTGTTACATCGTCGATGGCCCCCATCATCTGAACCCCTGGACCTGCCATGGCCTTTAATTCCGTCCATTGCTCCCCCGCTCCGATGATCAGAAGCGTGGCATCAGGGCAGGCTGCCCTAATCAAAGGCCAAACCGAGAGCAGTTGGTTGACTCTTTTTTCAGGGACGAGTCGCCCCGTAAAAACAACAATCGGCGCATGCTCTGGGAGATTCAGCGAGATCCTTAACGCCCTCTTCTGAGGAGGCGGTAGCGGAGAATACTTAACGGTATCGACGCCATTTCGAATGTCGTGAAGCATCGTCTTTTGGAAATGAGCTGACACCAGTTCATGACCTATTTCACGGCTGATCACGACAAAGGCTTCAACATTCTTACGAAGGGCATTCAAGCGATGGCCCCCCCCAGGTCGTCCCTGCAAGCGTTGAATATCCCCCAGGGGACCTGAACGATGCGGCGTCACCACGAGGGGTATTCCCCAAAGAGCATGAGCCGCCAAAGCAACGGTTGCCGGCGAGATGAATTCATGGGCATGAAGGACATCGGGTTTCAATCGGGCGATTAACCTCACGGCTGACGCAACAAAGCAAACTGAGGCCACCGCCCTTGGTCCCCAGGCAGGAAGGCGATGAACGGGAACGCCTTCAATGACCTCGAGAGGGGCTTCGCCTTTGACGCTTCGCGTCAAAATAACGACGTCGATACCTCGGTCCATCAGTCTGGCTGCCTGTGATCGCAATAGGGCCTGGGCACCGCCAATCAGAGGGTAGTAGTCATGAATTAACATAGCTACCCGAATCCTCATGCCAGAACCCCGACACCCATGGCGTTTTTCTGTCTACTCGTCGCTGCCCTTTTTTCAAAGGGGGATGGATAGTGATTGGGGCGATCAAGCTCTGGGACGTGGATCCTACTCACAGCACCAAGGTCCTGTCCAACACCCCCCGAAAAGCAATATCCTCGCCCACCCATGATTTTGACCTGATACATCGCCTGATCCGCCAAATGGATCAAGGTTGCAGCATCCTCATCAATGGCTGGATAAAGGCAAACACCGATACTCAAACCATCAAACTGCGGTGTGTCTCTCTCTCTTTGACGAGGGCCCTCAAGAAGTCTCCTGAGGATCTGTTCAACGTCCGCACATGATGAAACATCGGTCAATAAAAGACCAAACTCATCACCTCCAAGGCGTGCTAGCGCGTCGATATCACGAAGGGGATCGCGGAGGTCTTTGGCGAGTGCCTGGATCAGTTGATCGCCCACGCCATGACCAAACGAATCATTAATCTGCTTGAGGCCATCGACATCGATGAAGCAGATTGCAAATCCTCTTAGGGTCTTTAGGGCAAGCGCCATCTCGAGTCGAATGCGTTCAAGGAAGATGAGCCGGTTTGGAAGACCTGTCAGCTGATCATGGGTTGCAAGATACGCCAGTCGTTCGAGATGAATCTGCCCCCCGCCAACGTCTCGACCGCGGGAGATAAAGTGAGTGATGGTGCCAAACCCATCCTTGATAGGCTCTAAGATCTTTCTTTCGATGTAAAGAGAGCCATC
This sequence comes from uncultured Methylococcus sp., assembly GCA_903835265.1. Classification (GTDB taxonomy): domain Bacteria; phylum Pseudomonadota; class Gammaproteobacteria; order Methylococcales; family Methylococcaceae; genus UBA6136. The sequence continues at coordinate 11,579 of CAILMG010000226.1, read as the reverse complement.
GCGTTTACGATTAATAAAGTCACATTGAAATCCAAGGCCCTTTTTGAGGTTCTGCCAGAGTTGTTGAAAGAATTCAGGCTCAGCAATCCCTGAATTTGAAATAGAGGCGGGACTGCCAACGGCCACCTCGGACGAAAATCCAGTGAGACATTCAAATGAGGGATTCACATAGAGGATCGTGCCCATGGGGTCCGTCACACAGACCGATTCCGATTGTGCGTCCGCTAAAGTCATTAAGGATTCCAGTTCAATATCTAAGAATCCAAAGCGATTCAAGCGACCTATTCCCATGGACTTCCCCATCTCAATAATTCCCCTCACAATGGTTCCAGTCTAAGAGATCCTGTCGGGCATTTTTATAAGGATGAATACGGATGCGTTTTACACGTAAGGGAAAAACGCATCCCCCGCCACGATATGAGAGACGCCGCCTCGGATCGGTGTGACCATCCCGTTTCATAGGCCTCTTTCAAAGGGACGCTTTCGAGATTTTTTCAAAGGTTTGAACGAGTATTTTTGACGTCGTGAACCCCTCCACCTTCACCCATGGCTTGTCCGGTGAGGGGCGAATAAATGTGACGGCGCGATGATTCATTTTGTCGCCACCAAAGGCCTTAAAGGCTTTCTGGATCGCAATACTGTCCTTTTCATTTCCTGTGTAGTGATCCCAGCCGGGAGCGGCCTTGAATTTTTCACTGTAGCGTTTGAGATGGTCAGGGGTATCGGTCTCGGGATCTATTGAGATAGAGACGAAGTGCACCTTATCGCCCAGTTGCTGTTGGGCCTTGGCAAACGACTGGCTTGCGACCGGGCAGCTGGTTGCACAAGCGGTGTAAACGAAATTGAGCATCACCGGCCGACCGTCGTCGAGCTCCTCTTTAAAGAGGGCCTTTGATCCATCCTGCTTGGTCATCGTGACATTGGGGACGTCGACATCGATCGGTGCAAGGCCTTCTGATAGCGCTTCCCCGATAGGATTCAGGGGCTGTTTGGACACCTGATCACTGGCTATGACGCGGCCGGTGCCCGCCATCGTCAGCAACAACAAGAAATAGAAAATACGATAAAAGGTCATAAGGGGATACGCTCCAATAGCCATCAAGGGACCATCCAGTCGCTTTCTGGAACTAACTGCCCTTTCGAATCCAGTTTTGTCACATAGGCCCCCTGGGATGCGTAGTGTTGCTCCCTTGAAAGAGACAGACGTGGATAGACGGACACATTGGTGCCCCAGGAGAGCATGTCCTCGGTGCGCTCGATCAGATAGTCTCGGTAAAGGTTATCGAGCATCTGGGAGCTAAGATCCGTCAACATCAGAAGGTCAAAGAAGACCTCCGACTGAAAAGCCTCATCACTCAAAGGTAAATCCCAAGTTTTGAGCCAACTCCGAAGCGTATCGGTTTGTTTGCTGCGTTTCAGACCGACCTCATAAGGGGAGATGACATGGACGGAGGCAGCCATCGTCTCGGGTAGTTGCGGTGGATGGCCATGGGTTAAATGCCCAGAGAGATAGATTCCCTTAGGCAGGGTCTGCCACTGATCAAGATGGAGCGCTTCGAGTTCTTCTGAGCTTAGCCAAAGGATTAAGCTTGAATCCGCCATATTCATAGCGTTTGTTTGGAGCTGATCTTGCAAGTTTTTCAAAGATCCATCCCATTCGATATCGGTAATTGTGCGAGGCTGACCTTCTGAACTCTTGATAAACGTCTTCGACGCCAGTTGTCCGGGGACATCGGTTTTATGGACCTGAATCCAATGTGTGGGCCCTTCCCGGTCCCTCATTGCCGCAAACTTCGAGAGGACTGCTGCCTCAAGAGCAAGGCCCTTTGAAAAATTAAAGCTGTGAGAGCCGGTCTGTTGCGGGGGGGCTATGAGGCTCGGAAAGAGGCAAGGGATCCGTCCACGTTCACAAAAATCCTGAATGGGTTCCCAAGTTCCCTCGGAGGTGCCAGAAAAAATAGCGAATGCGGGGTGATCTTGGTTGTATTGGATTAATTGCTGCTGCCAGGTACTGGGATCCCCGGTGACCTCCCAGACCGCCAAATCCCATTCTCGGTGAACATGCGGAAGGTGTTCCATCGGCATTCCCATGGATCCCGAGTGAAGGCGCTGACTCACGTTTCTTTGATGGAAGGCCGAGGAGAGCATCTTGATCAGAAGGTCCTTTCTATGAGGAGGGGTATCGGGTGTGATAATGGTTGCAAACCGGATCTGCGTTGGCGAGACGCCCGGCGACACGGTGGCGGATAATGAGTCGAGATACGCCATAATAGCCCGCACATCGTCATCCGCTAAGGTGTAGTGGGGCATCAGGGGACTCATCTTTTTTCCCCGAATATCGACACCCTCGCGGAGGACTTTGCTCAGTGAGCGAAGGCTATAGGCCGGATGGGGTTGCGTGATCTTCCGCGCGGTTCGCGGGTCTAAAACAGCCACAGGTTGCCCCTCTTCCTTTTGAAACAAGAATCTCCCGGTGATCGGGGGAATCGTCAGATCGCCTTCGAGGCTTCCCATCCCGCTGGGTCGATGGCATTTGACGCAAGCCATGTCGGATCCTGATTTGATTTCGCCAAGATCCAAACGTTTTGCTTTGATGAGGTCGCCGGAAGCCAGGCGACCCGTCAAGTAAAGGGCTTGTCCTCTTTGAATCAAATCAGCATGGGACGGACCTTGCGAGACGGCCTGGTGAGCATACCCTGAGGCCATCATGAAAAAGAGGGACAGAACATATTGTGGTCTAAGAATAGGTCTCATCTTACTGTGTCACTCGGTGGTTATTAATTCAGACGCACACGAAGAATGTTGAGATTCGTTTTCCTTAGCTCCTAGGCGCCGCTGCGTCGTTGATAGCCAGCAATTCAAGTTCGATCAAGAGCGTGGCGTTAGGTCCAATATCACGTCCCGCTCCCCTGGATCCATAGGCTAATGTTGATGGGAGATAAAGGATCCATTTCGAGCCGACTGGCATCAACATCAGCCCCTCTTTCCATCCGGCGATGGCGTCTTTGACGGCAAAGGTGACGGCCCCCCCGGTTCGCTCAGAGCTGTCATATTCAAGGCCATCGAGGAGGGTCCCTCGAAATTGACACTTCACTAAATCGACGTTTTGAGGTTTGGGGCCACTCCCCACCTTGATGACCTGATATTGAAGACCACTCGGAAGGGACACCACACCGGATCGCTGGGCATTCTTCTCGAGAAACTCCGTTTCGGCCTTCAAGTTAACCTCACCGATTTTTTGAGTGGCTTTGGCTTGTTTTGCTTTTAGGTCCGACTGATAACGCGCCATGATCACGCGCAGTTCATTGTCTGGCACCATGAGGGGATGCAGGGTGTATGCATCGTTCAGTCCTTGGACCATGGCATCGAGATGGACACCTAAATCGAGTCGCTTGAAGTTTCTAGCGATATCGACACCGATGCCGTAGCTGATGCGATCCTGATCATTTTTGAGCGTGACCGTGGCGTTGGCATGGGCTTCTAAAGTCATGGACATTAACACCAGTAGTCTTAGCGCTTTCGTTATCTGATGATTCATAAGGAGGATTCCTAAAATGAAGGGGTCAGAGGCCTTTCTGGCAAAGGGCGCCAGAAGACCACTGAAACGTCTCGCCATGAAGCAGGAGGCGGGGTGGAGAAACCAAACCGCCTCTCTCAGAGACCCTTTAAGGGGCTGCCACGGCTTCGTAGACGGTGATGGCAGGGGCTGTTTGATAATTAGAACCCCCCGTTATGACGCTGAGCGTTGATGCGCCAGTGACTGGATCCAGCGTTGCCGAGAGCTGTGCCGGCGCGCTGATCAATGGCGATGATCCGATGGTCACGGTGGGTGGAACGGTATAGTTCGCCCCCGCATTCCTCACGGTCAGACTGCTCACTTTACCCGCCGTCAAGGTTGTACTGGCAGTCGCCGTCACGCTCGCGGTGGGCGCTCCGATCGTGATCGTAGGAGCCGTAGCATAGCCACCTCCCCCATTCGTCACGGTGTACCCGGTGACTCCGCCGGCTGCAAGCGTGGCCGTTGCGGTGGCTCCGACACTGGGTGTCGGTGCCGCTATGGTCACGGTCGGAGCGGCGGTATAGCCGGTTCCGGGATTGGTCACGGTGACCCCCGCGATGGCTCCATTGAGTATGGAGGTCGTGGCTGTTGCTGTGATATTCCCCTGGGGCGCACTGAGAGAGACCGTTGGAGCGGCCGTATAGCCTGCACCCCCATTGGTCATGGTCAACTGACTGACGGCACCATTGACGACCGTCGCCGAAGCCGTAGCGGTTTGGCTTGCGGTCGGAGCCGCGATGCCCACGGTGGGTGCGGAACAATAACCGTTACCACCCGACACTGTGAGTCCAGTCACCCTCCCACCCGACACTATCGCGGTGGCAGTCGCCTGAGTACTCGGTGGTGGTGCAATCGTCAGCGTCGGAGCCACACTGTAGGTCCGGTTACCCGTGATGGTAATACTGGTCACGGCACCATTGGTGAGGGTCGCCTGAGCCCTCCAGGCCGGTCCACCATTATTGGAGGTTCCTCCCGATACGGTCACGGCTGGAACGGTACAGTAGCCGGCACCCCCCGTTTTGATTGTGACTCTTTGGAGGGTGTCGACGGTTGCCGATGCCTGAGCCACTGCGGGCGGTGCTGGGATCGTGACGCTTGGCGCAGTCCAGTAACCAAAGTTGGTGGGGTTCACCGCAATGTTACTGATGATACCGACGTTGGAGACAGCCACTGTCCCGGTAGCCTGAACAGCCACGGCGGGTGCGCTGAGGGTCACCGTGGGCGCTGTCACATAACCGGACCCCGCCACACCACGAATCAGTCCGCTGACACTGTTCCCGGTTAGGGTTGCTGTGGCCGTCGCCTGTTGGCTCCCTGTCGGCGCACTGACCGTGACGGTCGGTGCAGTCCAGTAGCCAAAGTTGGTGCTATTCACACTGATGCTACTGACCCCCTGAGTGGCCGTATTCAAGGTGGCGACCCCGGTGGCCGCAACGGCCGTTTGGGGGGGGCTTACCGTGACCCTCGGTGCAGTCCAATAGCCCAAGCTGGCTCCATTGGTCGCGATGGCAGTCACTTTGCCAGCAGTGACCGCAGCGATCCCCAAAGCCTGAATGGCTGCCGGAGGAGCACTGATGGTCACTGGGGGAGTCGTGGTGTAACCCTGGCCTCCACTGCTGACGGTCAATCCGCTGACCGTCCCGGTCCCACTTAATGCCGCGGTTGCCGAAGCATTAGGGCTCGGCGGCGCATCGACAAGGGCCAATGCGGACTGGTATCCAAGTCCGCTGTTCAAGGTCGTCACCGAAGCCAGTCTACCTGCATTCGCTCCGGTTCCAAGCGTCGATGTATAGCTTGCAACCTGGGTAGGCAGACCCACAAAGGCGGAGGAGGTCCCATTTGGACCCAGGGCCGCTAACTGAAAGACGTAGTATCCGCCGCTAAGGGGCGCAGCGAAACTATAGCTATTCGCAGTTCCTGGGTTCGTCGTCACCGGTGTCCATGTCAAGCCGGTTGTGGCGGGGAGAATGGTGGCCGTGACCATTTTGGTCAGGGACGCTGAGGTGGCCATTTGAAGTTGATAGTTTTTATTGGTCGTCACCGCATTAGCCCAGGTCATGTTGATGGTTTTAGAACCCGCTACCCCCGGGGTTGCCAGGAGGCTTAGAGGGGCGATCGGGGGAGCCAGATTCAATGACAAGGTCCCACTCAAAGGTCCAATGTTGAGGGGATCGGTCGAATCTAACGGCTTGACGGTAAAGACCTCGGCCCCAACGAGGGTAGTAGAGAGAGGGAATGATAGAGTCTCTGGAGTACCCGTGATGGGCGTCTGAGCATCCGTATAGACCAAGGTTTGACCGGTGGCCGATTGAATGCCAGTGACCGCGGCATTTTGGACATAGGCGTTCCAGGCCGTCACCGCGGTTGCGGGGACCGTACAAGGCACCGCATAAGCCGACAGCGTGGTCACCCCTCCTGTGGCGGCATCGATCGTTATCGTGGGTGGATTATTGGTACAAGTCACCCCGTTCGGTAGATTACCCGTCAAGGTGATCGTGGGTGCTGAGGTATATCCAGCGCCACTCCCGCTGATAGCGTAATTGAGATAAGCCTTGGTTCCTGATACGGGGCTTGTGGTCACCTTTAAGGTCGCAGGCGCGTTATTGAGGTAGATCCCATATCCGGTTTCACCGATCGATTGATTGATAAAGTTTAAGGTCACTTTATTTTGATCAGTGACGGAACCGGTCAGATTGGTCGCCGCACCCAAATAAGGGGTCGCCGCTCCACTCAGAGGAATCGTGAAAGTGGGGTGAGCGGGGTCGTTGGTCGTCAAGGTCAACGTCTCATTCGCTATCCCTAAAGGAAGGGCGCTCGAGGCGGTGAAATTCACATACAAAGAACACGACCCGGAGGGGGCCAAGGTCGAGCTACAAGCATTGGTTCCAGTGCCGATACTGAAAACACTCGGTTGACTGGCTAAGACTTCTGAAAGGTTGAGCCAGCCGGTTCCTGTATTGGTCACCGTCACCACACCTGTCCCCACCTGGGTGGCCTTGGACTTGATATTTAAGGGGGTGGGTGGAACAGGGCTCACTGAGGCGTTCGGTTGCGCGGTCACACTCCGACTCGCTGACCATGTTGAACGCGCCGTGACATTGTCGTGACCCCCAAAGCCTGGAGTCAATGCGGTCTTCACTTCAATCGGTAGCTTGTTGTTGGTATCTCCCGCACCCACCGTGTTATTGGATTGCACCCGATAGTAGAACGTTGTGCCAACCGGAGAGGTGGTATCAAGCCACGTATGCTGACACCCACTCACAGCATTCGCACATTCCAGTCTCCCAGTCCCTGGATCCTGAGCGTTCACCACATTGAAGGTCTTTACGTTTAGGGTAAATGCAGGATCAGTTGCACGCTGAATCGTTACCCAATTGGAGACGATCGAGTTGTCATTCCAGGTCACCACAATCGGTGATGATGGTGTGGTCTTGACGATGGCGGTCACCGTCGGTTGTTCTGGGGGTGTTGCGACAGCAATCGGCCGCATAAAGTCATTCTCTTCATGACCCAGAATGTGACAGTGCCATACATACTCCCAACCATAATTAATATCGAGGTTAGTCACAGGGGGGTTCGGCGCATTACCCGTCGTTGGATCCAGATTGGACAGGGCCCCTGGAGTATTGCTTGGATCTGGAACATGATGACTATTGCCTAGCTTAAAGGGGAGTGGGACCTCTTTTGGACGCAAAGCCACAATGACGTCTGATAAAGGATTCATCCTTAGGACTTCCTTCCAGCCCAATTCATTGGGTTCTGGCGGGTAGATTGCGCCGTCCCAACCAACGCGGTTGAGGAGCTGAACACTGAAGAGGTGAAAGTGAACGGGATGGGTATCCACCCCGTTATGGGTGATCTTCCAGATTTGGGTACCATCACCTAACTGACCCATCGGGGTCGTTGTACTCCCGGGAAGCTCATTCGTTATCTGGACTAACTCCGTCGGAGGATCCACGTATCCCAGCGGGATGGTGGTCTGATTGATGCCGGTCGTGTTGGGGACTTCAGTCCCAAGGGTCGCATTCATGCGGCCATAATCGTTGGTGAAAAGCTCCTGAATGGCCTTGGGGCCCATCGATAAGTTAACCGCTCCCGTGGTCAGGAAGGTCCCTTTGATCGCGTCATCGAAAGCCATAAATGACAGCGTGGTATCGGAAATACGGGAGATGTTTGATCCAGTCGTATCGCTGACAGCAACCCCGTAGATCGGGTTATAAGCAGCCTGTGGAACGATCATGGGTTCCTGACCATACTTGAAGGCGGTTTGAATCGCGCTAGTCGCTTTGGTTAACCATGCGTTATCAACATCATCGACAGGGCTAGTGCTGCTCGGCGTGCGATTCAGTGCGGTGCCTCCACAATCAGTCGTTGACGTTGTGCAATCTTTAGCGACTTTAAATTGCATGATGGTCCGGGTATTCGATCCATACCCTGGAACCGTCGAGAAAGTTCCTCCCGTATCACTATTATCGAAATCGCCGGTGAAGTTATCGAGACGAAGGTCAAAGGCAGGCATCGCTGCTGGGGCATCGTTGTAGAGGATGAGCGTCGACCCAGCAAACTGGGAGAAATCCACCACCACATCAGCGCGTTCGGCCGCCCCCAACAGAAGGGCGTGCTGCTTCACGTTCGTCACCAGAATGTTTTTGAGGTTGTACTCATAGTTGATGGGTTGGTTCGGGATCACTGCCGGCCCTGAAAGGAAGCCACCTTCATTACCGATCTGAACCATGGCGGGACCTCGAACCGCAGGATCCGGAACACCGCCCGGCCGCCCATCGAAGGTAATGCCGCCTTTTTGGGCGGTAAAGGAGGCAGCAGAAAAATGAGAGGTCGCATGCTGCGTCGCATTCCAAGGCACCATCCTGACTTCGGTGCAGGTGGCTTGACTCATGCTTGGAGTCCCAGTCGTCGTGGTGCCTGCAAGGGCACTCGGCGCATTAGCGTCGTTACAAAGGGTCGAATTTGCTGCTGCGCTGGTTGCGCCGACATTTGCATAGCTCGAGGTATCGACCAAGGTACCGCCTTATCAACGTAGCTCGAGGCCACGTATAACGCGAGATTAAGGCTCCGGTCATCGCCGGCGTTGAGGATGCGAAGACGATACTTTTTAGGATCCACACTCACCGTCGGATAAAGGGTGCCGTTCACTAAGGGCGTGTCGGAAAAGGCTTCGGGTGTTGCGGAAGGCTCATCCAAATTGGGATCGTAACCTGACCCATAAATAGTTCCATTGGCTGAAATGCCGCCATTAGGAAAGCCAGGAATGTACTGGTACTCGCAAGCGCCATTGGACGGTACGTTGACGCCCATCGTCGTATTACAGGCGGGATCGTAATAGGGATTTAATGCCTGAGCGTGAACAATCGCACTGAAAGGAGGCCAAAACCACGAACCATTGTCCCAGCGTCCAAGCGCATTAGCGCCGGTGACATCACCCGGATTCTGATTGGTGATATAGACATGGGGCCACCAAAGATCACCCGGGCCGTTTTGACCAATGATCTGCGTCGAATCGGCCAAAAATTGACCATAATCGACCTTAGTGCTGGTCACACCATCGTAGCTGACACCCTTCGTCCCCCACCGCCAAGTTGGATCCTGCGAATTCAGCTGAGAGAGAAAGGGACCATAAAAATTCAAGACGGGGGTCTTATTATCCGGGACGAAGGTTTTGTCCTGAATAATCAAAGGAATTTCATCAGGAGGAATCACCTGATTGCTGAATGTCACCGTCTTCCCATTAGAAAAGGTCATCGGCGTACACCCATTATTCGGATCAACCACTGAACCCAATGATGCGCTTGGACAGGCCGGGTTCGGGGCCGCGGTCATCGCCGCTTCGAAGGGGTCTCGAATCAGATAACCCGCCGCCAGACCGTCATAAACATTGAGGCGAGTGATTCCCTCGGCATGATCGTGATAGAACATCATTCGCGCGCTTTGCGCGTTGGTGTAATAGAACGTCAAAGCACCCGCACCGGGATCATTCGTCGCCCCTGGGGTACATTTGCTGCGATCACTTTGTCCCTGACAGCTTTGCAACGTATCGAGGACGCCATTCACAAACCACATGTCAGGCACATTCTGTGCACTGACACCTCGGGTCGGTCCGCTCGACTCTCCTGCCGGTTTAAACCATTGATGGGGTGTCCCATCACTGATGTAGGGCGTAACACCCCCATGTAAATGGATCGCGGTCCGATTATCCTTTTCCCCGGTGGCCCCCATGAAGGTATGGTCGGTTGGGATCGGCAACTGACCCTTGAGCCCCAATCCAGAGGCGGATGAAGAAAGAAGGTTGTAAGCCAGCATTCGAACGGGATGGCCCGCCGTGGCTAGGATCACGGGGCCCAGATAATTTGCGTAAAGGCTGGCGTAGGCCAGCTTGTCGTTTGCCGATTGGAAGCCAGCTAAGGTGAACTTCCCCGACGTATTGTCTGGAAAGACCTGCACATAGCCCCGAAGATGGGTAGGAGGCAGATCGCTATGGAGCTTCTTGAGATACTCCACCTCCGCAATGACGTAGTAATCGGCACCTGAGAACGTCGTGCTGTCAGGAACGGCTATCGGCAGCTGCTGTCCGAGATCATTTGGCGTATTGATTTGTGGAAGACGGTTGACGAACTTACGAATACCCGTATTTGGAAGCGGAAAGTTGTATCCAGCACCTGGGTTATCGAGGGTTATCGCGGTGATGGCGCCAACCGTTGCGTTGACCATTGCGGCACCGAGCAAGGCGCTTGCTCCTGATGTTGCTGGAGGTCCAAGGGTGACCGTGGGTGATGCGGTGTAGCCACTGCCGGGTTCGGTGATGGTAAATTCAGAAATAGCGCCGCTGGCATCCACAATCAGACTGGCTGTGGCTTGAAGCCCCCCCAGTTGGTCGGGTGGCGCAATAGTGACGGTCGTAGTCGCACTATAGCCACTACCCCCATCAGTGATGGGTATGGAGATGAGGCCATTCACATTCGCATGCGCCATCGCCCCAGTGGCGCCTGGCCCGCCTTGAATCGTGACCTTGATGGGATAATCAGTAGTCCCCCCGCTAACCACGGGTGAAAGGCTATATCCTGATCCCGTAGTGACCACCTGTATGTCGGTCACATACCCTTTATAGAGACCCAACGGATTAATAGAGTAATTGGGATCGTTGTAATCGTAAGTCGTTACCGCAGCAACAGCGCCGGCCCCTTGAGTATTGATGCCAGAATCGCTAATACCCACAGATGCAAACTGGGGCTGAGGACTGGTGGCATAGTTTGGGGTTACTCCGAAGTAGTCGGGTATCTGGCCAGGACCTGGAGGTGGATTGATTACCCCGATCGGACCGCTATAGGCCGCATACGTTAACGCCGTCACCATCGATGCAAGAAGGCCTGTTAGCCGTGAAGCTACCTTAGATTTTGTAAGCATGTTCATTCCCTTTATGAGGTTCAGGATCCCAACCAATAAGTCGGTCACTTCTTGATTGAAGAGGTACGTGTCAGGTGTTTTTCTTGAACTTTTGCTTGCTCAAGCTTTAGGCACTGGGCTGCTGCTTTTCTCTGTGAGTTTGAATACCGATGCCGTGGAGAGGCACTCGCGACTAATTCGTATCCCGGATTTCCTGGATACTGTTTTTTCCGAGCATCTAGGCAACTACTGCGATATTTAGAGCTCGTAGGATGCCCTTTTTCTTTAGGGTGGCCAGAAGTGGCCGCATTGCTACTAAGCGTCTGGAGTGCAGTGGATTCTGGCGTCGGCTGTTCTGAAAAATCCATGGTTCCAGGCGTTACAGCGCCAGCTATTGGTTGATGTATTGAAGATCCCGCAACGCCTTCCGAACCCCACAAGACCACTAGACCTAAAAACGTTAGGGGAATTATCAGATAGGTGTCTCGTCCATATCCCGGGTTGTTTTTTATTTGACCTATCGACATAAAACTCACTATCCAATTTAAAAACAGTGCTTTAGCTCCATATGAAGGGCTTATTAATGGGGTTTTTTTATTTTCTATAGCATGCATAGCTAGAT
>CAILMG010000225.1 GCA_903835265.1 uncultured Methylococcus sp. | reverse complement strand
ATTCGTTTGATCTGTTCTACCGGCCGGCTATGGCCAATGCGTGTCCTGATCCACGCTGGCTTACTGATTAATGGCGCGGAGGTATCGACCTTGATGGGAATTCGACTGAGTTTGTCAGCATTACGTTGATGGGTCTCTGGTTGCTTTCTTGAGGGCGCTTCAAGATCCTTGGTGTCATTCATATCGTCACTAGCTGCGTTGAAGGTGATGATGGGAGAGTACTCCAAGTCGCTGGTTCAACAAAAGACTTAAGGCAGGAGTCAGCGCTTCAGGAGGTGTATGAATGCCCAGCTGTTGGAGTGAGGTCATCGCAAGGCCTTCGTAACCGCAGGGATTGATCAGGTCGAAATGCCGAAGGTCGGCGTTTACATTGAGTCCGATGCCGTGATAAGAGCAGCCTCGCGCGACTTTCAATCCAACTGAGGCAAGCTTTTGTTGATCGACGTAAACACCCGGCGCTCCCTCGCGGCTGGTGGCCTTGATGCCAAACTGCGCCATGAGATCGATGACGATGAGTTCAAGTGTTTGAATCATTTTCTTGATGCCCATGTTGTGGCGCCGAAGATCCAAAAGGGTGTAGATCATTAATTGCCCCGGGCCATGCCAAGTAATTTGACCGCCACGGTCAGATTGAATGACAGGATCCATCGAAGGGCCTAAGAGGTGCCGAACATCTGCATTTAAGCCGAGAGTATAGACCGAGGCATGCTCCAGGAACCAAAGGTAGTCGCTCGAATCAGCGTCGCGGTGGCGGGTGTAGTCACGCATGGCCTCAAGCACTTCTGTGTAATCACAGGATCCAAGCCATTGCGGGATGGGGGCATTCAATGGGGGGTATCAAGAAAGAATTTGGCGAGCCCTAGAAAAATGAAGAAGCCCATACCGTCGGTCATGGCTGTCAGGAGGACACTGGTGCCGATGGCAGGATCAAGCCCCATACGGTGGCGGACCAGCGGGATGGTGAGGCCCATGATGGCGGCGACCACGAGATTGAGGAGGGTCGCCCCGGCCATGACCATGCCGAGGCCCGCGCTAGAATAAAGCAGGTAAGCCATGACCCCGAGCACGCCACCCCAAACGATCCCGTTTAGTAGGCCGATGACGATTTCCTTGATGATGAGGCGTGCCGTATTGGTCGAATTGATGATTCCAAGTGCGAGGGACCGAACGATCAGGATGCTGGTCTGATTCCCGGTGTTACCGCCGATCCCGGCAACAATCGGCATCAAGGAAGCGAGGGCGACAATCTTCACGATGACATCATCGAACAGTTCGATCACCCGGGTCGATACAAATGCGGTGATGAGGTTGATGGCGAGCCAGAGCCAGCGATTGCTGGCACTCTTCCAAACACTGGAGAAGAGGTCTTCATCGTCTCTGAGGCCAGCCTCGGAGAGACGTTCCTCGTCGGATTTCTTGCGAATGATGTCAACGATCACATCGATGCCCAGTCGTCCCTGGAGGTGATTCTGCTCATCGACCACCGGCGCTGAAAGAAGGTCATAACGCTCAAAGGCTCTGGCGGCCTCCTCAACATCATCGTTGACGCGAAAAAACACAATATCGCGGGCCATCACCGAAGCCACCGATTGCTCCGCATTATTTGTCACCAGTCGCTTGAGGGAAAGAACCCCCTGAAGAACATTGTATTCGTCTACCACAAATAGCTTATCGGTATGTTCCGGCAGTTCCCCCCGCTGACGGAGGTAGCGAAGGACGACACCCAGAGAGGTGTCGGCGCGGATGGTCACCATGCCGAAATCCATATGCGCCGCAACGCTGTCAGCGTCATACGCCAGCACCGATTGCAGACGCTCGCGATTCTGATCGTTGAGGGTCTGAAGCAGCTCCTCCATGACCTCTTCCGGAAGGTCGGGAGCAAGGTCCGCTATTTCGTCAGTATCTAGTTGCTCGGTCGCCGACAACAATTCGTTATTGTCCATGCACGAGATCAGTGTCTCGCGGACCGCGTCGGACACGTCGAGGAGGATTTGCCCGTCGAGGTCCGACTCGACGAACTCCCAGAGGGAGAGCCTTTGATCGACGGGGAGCGACTCGAGAAGATAGGCGATATCGGCGGAGTGAAGGCCCTTGAGGATCGTCTTTAAGGCGACCTGATGGCGTTTGTACATGAGCGTTTCAACCAGCTCATGCTGGGGCATCGCCTGCTGCTTGACGATCGTCTCCTCGAGCTTCTGTTTGTTGAGAAGCTCGATAACCTCCTTCAGGAGCTGCCTCAGGTGCTCTTCAGGGGATTGCGTGCTGATGTCAGGTGACGGCATATAGGGGGTCTGTGTCGGTGTTTGTCGTCAGAGGGCGCCTTAAAGGGCCATTATGACATCCGGGGATGCGGTTAGATCGCGATAAATCGCATCAAGTTGGCTTTTGCTGGTGGCTGTGATGGTGACCGTGACAGCATCATACTTTCCGCCTTGGCTTTTGCGTCGGGTCACCTGATCAACGGTGGTCTCAGGGGCGTGTCGCTGGACAATCTCGAGCACCCGGCGTTCGAAGTGCTCATCGGCGGCACCGAATGCCTTGATGGGAAATTCCGAGGGAAATGGGATGAGGGTTTCATGGGGCTGAGAGGTCATGCCAGGTCCGATTTCAATGGCGATCGTTTCGGGTGAGTCATCTGCAAGCGCTCAGGGATCTTACTTTAAAGCGGGTTGGGCGCTTTAAAGCGAGCTCCCTGCCTCACGCAGAGCCGATTTGTAATCCTGATAGGCCTTCAGAACCTTGTGCCACACGGGGCCTGGCTGCCCGCCGTGAATGAGGCGACCATCCAGTTCGGTGACCGCCAGAATTTCCCGGGTCGAGCTGGTGATCCAGAATTCATCGGCTGATGGGAGTTCTTCCTGGCGGATATCACGCTGCTCGGTCGGAAATCCTGAAGCTGCCGCCAGTTCAAGCACGAGATCCCGGGTGATCCCTGGGAGGATCGAAGGACCCTTGGGTGGGGTGATTACCCGTCCGTCCTTAACGAGAAAGATGTTGCTGGCAGATCCTTCGAGGACCAGTCCGTCACGAATCAGAATGGCCTCGGCGGCGCCTTCGTCAAGGGCTTCCTGGCGAAGTAGGACATTGGCCAAAAGGGTAATGGCTTTGATGTTGCAGCGGTCCCATCGAGTATCTTGGACGGTGACCGCTTTGATGCCCGCTAAGGGAATCGGGGCGATGGCCGTGCACATGGCGAACACGGTCGGTTGCAATTGGTTGGGAATGGCGTGGTCCCTTTTGAGATCAGCCCCGCGGGTGACCTGAAGATAAATCTGCTGGTCATGATTCCCGTTGATCAAGTGATCGAAAATGGTCGACCATTCAGTGTCTGGGTAGGGTGATTGCATGCGGATCCCGGCGAGGCTCTGGTCCAATCGCCTCAGATGTTCCTCGAGCCTCAGCGGCTTGCCGCCATAGACAGGGATGACTTCATAAACGCCGTCACCGAACAAAAAGCCGCGATCGAGGACCGGGATTCGAGCTTTAGAGAGGGGGAGAAACTCCCCATTGAGATAGATGGTGGGATCCTGATCGCTCATGGGGGTCTTCATGCTTATTTTTTGATCATCATGGCTATTTCGTCGAACAGCCGTTTGAAGAGTCCTCCGCGCTCGATGGTTTCAAGAGCGACCAGATTTTGCTGGGCCATCACCTCGCCATTTCGGGTGACCTTGACCTCTCCTAGTTTGTCCCCGGCATGAATGGGAGCCGTACTGTTGTTATCGACTTCCATGCTGGCCTTGAGGGTGTCGTACTGGCCTCTTGGGAAGGTAACGCTAAAATCACGCTGGAGTCCGAGCGGCACCTCTGATTCCGAGCCTTTCCACAAATGGGCATCCGCCAGTTTCGTGTGGGCCTTGAAGAGGGCGCGGGTTTCATAGAACCTAAAGCCATAGCTCAAGAGCTCCGCATTGTTAGAGGCTCTGGCGCTATCGCTTTTAGCGCCCATGACCACCGAGATCAGGCGCATATCGTTGCGGAGCGCAGAAGCCACCAGACAGTATCCGGCGCCATCGGTATGGCCGGTCTTGACGCCATCCACGGTGGGGTCGGTCCACAGGAGGCGATTGCGATTGGGCTGCTTGATGTTGTTATAACTGAACTCTTTCAGGGAGTGCCATTGATAGTACTCAGGAAACTCCTTGATCAAGGCGCGGGTCAACAGGGCCATATCCCGGGCGCTGGCGTAATGGTTGGGCTTTGGGAGCCCCATACTGTTCTCGAAATGGGTGTTGGTCATACCGATTTGAGCGGCCGTCTGGTTCATGCGGTCGGCAAAAGCGGACTCGGAGCCGGCGATACGCTCAGCGAGCGCGATGCTGGCGTCATTCCCCGATTGAATGATCATGCCTTTAAGGAGGTTCTCAACCGCAATGGCCGACCCACCTTCGGCGAACATTCTAGACCCCTCGGCCTTAGAGGCTTCCGGGCTGATAGTGACCATATCATCTAAGTGGAGTGCGCCTCGGGCGAGTTCCTGAAACGTGATGTAGGCGGTCATGATCTTGGTCAGGCTAGCCGGCTCTAGGCGATCATCGGCATGTTGCTCGGCAATCACGGCGGAACTATCGGCATCGATCAGGATAGAAGCCTTCGCCTCGATGGTGGGCGGTGGAGGCGGCGTTATGGCTGGCGGCGCCTCCACCGCCCGGAGCGTGGCCGGGAGCAGCAGGAGAACAAGGTAGGCAAGTAGGTGAAGACGATTCATCACGGCTGGAGCCCCTGATTGGAGGTCGATGAGATGATTTGATTGTAGCATGTGCCCAGTAGGAGAAGGTTTAGCCTTGGGTTTGGATGGTGTAATGTAGTGGCTTTTGTTCAGTATCAGTTTTGGTGGGTTTAGGGATGTTTGTCTCCGAGGCGTTTGATGTGATTGTGGTGGGCGGTGGTCATGCCGGAACGGAGGCTGCCCTGGCCTCGGCGCGTCTGGGCGCCAATACTCTCTTGTTGACTCAGAACATGGAAACCTTGGGTCAGATGAGCTGCAATCCCGCTATTGGCGGTATTGGCAAGGGGCATCTGGTCAAGGAGATCGATGCGCTTGGCGGTTTGATGGCGTTTGCAGCTGACCACGCCGGCATTCACTTTCGCGTATTGAACGCCAGTAAGGGCCCGGCGGTGCGGGCGACCCGGGCGCAGGCCGATCGCGCTCTTTATCGGAAGGTGGTCAGGAAGGCCTTAGAGCATCAGCCGCATCTCAAAATCGTTCAGCAATCGGTCGCAGATCTCCTTCTAGAGGGTCATCAGGTCGCTGGTGTGGTGACCGAGATCGGACTTAGGTTCGTGGCCCCTACGGTAGTGTTGACGGTCGGTACCTTCCTGGGCGGGCGTATTCATGTTGGCCTTGAGCAGTCGGCAGGCGGCCGACTCGGGGATCCCCCATCCAACGCCCTATCCTCGCGCCTTCGCGATATGAATCTCAGGGTGGGGCGACTCAAGACGGGCACGCCACCGAGGCTCGATGGTCGTTCCTTGGACTTTAAGGCCATGGTGGAGCAGCCGGGGGATGATCCGGTTCCTGTGTTTTCCTTCCTGGGGGGCCGGGAGCAACATCCCCGCCAAATATCCTGTTTCATTACCAGGACCAATGAACGGACTCACGAAATTATCCGGGAGGGGCTGGATCGTTCCCCGATGTTCACCGGGGTTATTGAGGGAACGGGGCCCCGTTACTGCCCTTCCGTAGAGGATAAGGTGGTTCGCTTTTCCGGTAAGGACTCTCACCAGATTTTTGTTGAGCCGGAGGGGCTTGATGTTACCGAGATATATCCCAACGGGTTCTCGACCAGCTTGCCATTCGATATCCAGTACCGGGCGATTCGCTCGGTTCGAGGGTTTGAGTCGGCGCACATCACGCGGCCAGGCTATGCCATTGAATATGATTACTTTGATCCTCGAGATCTCAGGGCGTCGCTGGAATCAAAACGGATCCCGGGGCTTTTTTTTGCGGGTCAGATCAATGGAACGACCGGTTATGAGGAGGCGGCCGCACAGGGGCTGATGGCGGGTCTCAATGCCGCTTTGAGGGTGCAAGGGAAAGAGGCCTGGTCGCCTGATCGGAGTGAGGCCTATATCGGGGTGATGATCGATGATCTCATTACACAAGGGACCCTGGAGCCTTACCGGATGTTTACCAGTCGAGCCGAGTATCGACTGCTGTTGCGCGAGGATAATGCCGATCAACGGCTGACGCCTATTGGGCGGCGCTTGGGTCTTGTGGATGACCGGCGGTGGGCCGCCTTTGAGGCCAAGCAGGCTGACATCGAGGTGCTTGAGGCCGCGCTCAGGGGGCGCATGGTCAGGCCCGGATCAGAGGTCGCTCAGCGGCTGGAGCCGTCACTCAGTAGCCCATTAGTGCGGGAGGCAACCCTCTTGGATCTGCTTCGCCGCCCGGAACTTAAGGTCAACACCCTGGTGCCTTATGTTGAGATGACTCTCGGTGATCTGGATGAGGCGGTAGCCGATCAGGTCGAGGTTCGTGCCAAGTACCATGGCTATATCGAGCGCCAGCAGCTGGAGATCGACCGGATCCACCGCTACGATGACTGGCGTTTGCCGGACCAGATGGATTATGCGAATGTGATTGGTCTTTCCAATGAGGTCCGTGAGAAGTTGAGATTGCAGTGCCCCGAGACCGTGGGTCAAGCCTCTCGGATCCCTGGCGTGACCCCGGCTGCGGTTTCCTTGTTATTGGTCCATCTTCGAAAGAGGGGGGCGTGAACATTGTTCGGGGTGGCGATCTTGACCATGCCTTAACGACGGGGATTGATGGATTGGGTTTGTCAGCAAATGATCGACAGATTGCATCACTCTTGGCCTTCCTTCAGTTGATGCAGAAATGGGGAAAAACTTACAATCTGACCGCCATTCGTGATCTTCGGGCGGCCGTGGATCTTCATCTGCTGGATAGCCTCGCGGTGAGTCCCTATCTTCAGGGGCGCTCCATCCTCGATGTCGGGACGGGGGCGGGTCTTCCAGGGGTTCCGCTCGCTATTCTTCATCCCGAGATGCGGTTTGTGCTTTTGGATGCTAGCGCCAAGAAGCTCCGATTCGTCCGCCAAGTGACGATGGAGCTGGGTTTGCGCAACGTCGAGGTCGTGGTCGCGCAAGTAGAGGATGCGATTTTTGACCATGGCTTCGATCGGGTCATGGCGCGAGCTTTTGCGAGTCTTTTGGATATCCGTCGCCTGGCGTCACGATTTTTGTCGCCTGAGGGGCGGATACTGGCCCTCAAGGGGCGCTTGGCTGAACAGGAGATGGCGGCGGTTCAAGATGGGGTCTTAGGGGTTCATGCTCTCAGGGTTCCAGGTTTGGACGCCGAGCGGCATGTCGTTGAACTCAGTGCGGAATTTATTCATGGGTAAGATTGTGGCGGTCGCCAACCAGAAGGGGGGCGTTGGTAAAACCACGACCAGTGTCAACCTCTCAGCTTCTTTAATGACGCTCGGTTATCGGGTTCTTCTGGTGGATCTCGATGCCCAAGGGAATGCCACGATGGGTTGTGGGGTCGATAAGCATCAGCTGGGTGATTCGGCCTACGAGGTGTTGACGGGCAAAGCGTTCGTTGGAGATGCCATCGTCAACGTCGACCCCGAGGGTCTCGATCTTTTGCCGGGTAATTCGGACCTCACCGCGGTTCAAGTCGAGTTGATGAGCCGGATCGGTCGGGAGCGGGTGCTTGCAGAGGCTTTGGCCGTCTGCCGTGAGGATTATCATTTTGTGGTGATTGACTGTCCGCCGGCGCTCAATATTCTGACGCTTAATGCGCTGGTGGCGGCGGATAGCATTCTGATCCCCATGCAGTGTGAATACTATGCGCTGGAGGGGCTCTCGGACTTGATGGGGACCATGGAGAACGTGAGGGATATGATCAATCCCGATCTCCACGTCGAGGGGTTATTGAGAACCATGCACGATAGTCGAAGCCGATTGGCGGCGGAAGTGTCGTCTCAGCTCCTGCAGCATTTTGGTGACCAGGTCTTTGATACCATCGTGCCGCGCAATGTCCGTTTGGCGGAGGCCCCGAGTCATGGTTTGTCCATTGTGAAGTACGACCGGGGATCGAAGGGCGCGCAAGCCTATTTGTCGCTCGCCGAAGAGATTATTAGGCGCAACCAGTAATCGAGTTGCATCCTCACCATTACGTATAGAGTCATGTCGGTAAAAAAAAGAGGTTTAGGGCGAGGGCTTGATGCCTTACTAGGGGCGGGTAAGCTCGAGGAGGGAAGTGAGCGGGATCGCGATCGACTTCGGGTGGTACCGACGGATCAGTTGCGGCCTAGTATTTTCCAGCCACGAAAGGAGATGGATCCTTCAAGGCTCCAGGAATTGGCCAATTCGATCAGTGCCCAAGGCGTGGTGCAGCCGGTCATGGTTCGTGAGTTGACCGCCGGGGGCTTTGAAATTATTGCGGGGGAAAGGCGCTGGCGAGCCTCACAACTGGCGGGTCTAAGGGACATTCCGGTGATCGTCAGGAAGGTCTCCGATCAGGCGGCGCTGGCGATCGCGCTGATTGAGAATATTCAGCGCGAGGATCTCAACGCGTTGGAAGAGGCTGAGGCGTTGCAACGTCTGCT
Source organism: uncultured Methylococcus sp. (assembly GCA_903835265.1). Lineage (GTDB taxonomy): Bacteria > Pseudomonadota > Gammaproteobacteria > Methylococcales > Methylococcaceae > UBA6136. The sequence continues at coordinate 6,473 of CAILMG010000225.1, read as the reverse complement.
GGATGAATATCGTATGACGCACCAGCAATTGGCTGATGCGGTGGGAAAGTCGCGCGCTGCGGTGACTAACTTGCTTCGTTTGAATGACCTTGATGCCGACGTGAAGGCGCTTCTCGCCAAGGGCTTGATCGAGATGGGGCATGCGCGGGCCATGTTAGGCCTCCCCGCCCATCAGCAGCAGGTTCTGGCGGCCCGCGTGGTGGAGCGACAGCTGACCGTTAGAGCCGTCGAGGCGCTGGTTCAGGATATCCGGGAGGGTCGACTGGTCAAGCCAGAGCCTTTACGACCTAACGGCAAGGACCCCGATATTCGTCGCTTGGAGGATGATATCTCCGCGCGCCTTGGAGCGGTCGTGACTATTTCCCATGGGGCCAAGGGGGGCGGTAAGGTGGTCATCAAGTATGGCAGCCTTGATGAACTGGAGGGAGTTTTGGGTTACTTCACGAAGGACGTCGAGCGTTGATCTTCCCCGGCGGCGCTGATATCATTCGATGGAATTGCTTCACGTAAGGCCCAAGGCTTCGAAGCGCCTGTTTCAGGTGGTTCGCTGGGTGCTGATGACGCAGTTTTTCGCATCCATTTTGGCTGCGGCCCTGGTTGGGGCCTTCTGGGGTTGGATCCTTGGTGGTTCGGTTCTTGTGGGTGGGCTCATTGCGTGGGTACCCAATGTGGTGTTCTCTCTCCGATTCGGTTTTCGGGACGATCGCCAGACGGCCAAGCAGGTGGCAAGACGCCTTTATCAGGGCGAGTTCCTGAAGCTCTTGCTCACCGCGGGCCTGTTCGCGGTGGCGTTCAATGTTCCGGGGATTGAGTTCTTGCCGCTCATGGGGGGCTACGTGTGGGTGTTGACGATTTTCTGGTTCGCGCTGTTGGTGCGCGGCCATCATATTTAGTGGGTAAGTAGCATGGCAACTGAGGCGCACGGCGGCGGCGGCGCGACCGGATACATTGTTCACCATCTGACGCCATTGTCAGTCGGGGAAGGTTTTTGGACCTTGCACCTTGATACGCTGTTTTTCTCGGCGGTTTTGGGCGGGGCTTTCCTGCTTGCTTTTAAATATATCGCTGAGCGGGCTACGACGGGTGTTCCTGGCCCCTTTCAGAATTTTGCTGAAATGCTGGTGGAGTTTGTCGATACCCAGGTGAAGGACGCCTTTCATGGTAAAAGTGCGGTGATTGCCCCCTTGTCCTTGAGTATTTTTGTGTGGATCTGGCTGATGAATTTTATGGACCTGATCCCGGTCGACCTGATGCCGCTGATTGGCTCTGCGCTGGGGCTTGAGTATCTCAGAGTGGTCCCAAGCACCGATCTTAATGCCACCTTCGGCATGTCGATCGCGGTTTTCTTCCTGATCATTTTTTACAGCATCAAGGTCAAGGGCGTTGTTGGGTTCGGCAAAGAAATGTTGCTGAGTCCCTTTGGGAAGTGGATGATCCCCTTCAATCTGTTGTTGAAGGTTGTTGAAGAGGTCGCTCGTCCGGTTTCATTGGCTTTGCGACTCTTTGGCAACATGTATGCGGGTGAGTTGATTTTTATCCTGATTGCATTGCTGCCTTGGTATATCCAGCCCGTGTTGAGTTTTCCCTGGGCCGTCTTTCATATTTTGATTATCACCTTGCAGGCATTTATCTTTATGGTGCTGACCATCGTGTATCTGAGTCTTGCCCACGAAGACCACTAATCCTTAATTTACTTTCAATCACAGCTGTCCTCTGGAGGAACAATGGAAATCGCATCAATTGCCAATGTACAGGGTCTCACCGCCATCGCGGTTGGAATTATTCTGGGTGCCGGCGCGCTCGGGACCGCTATCGGCTTCGGTATTCTGGGTGGCAAGTTCCTCGAGGGTGCTGCGCGCCAGCCAGAGCTGGTCCCTTTGCTGCAGGTTAAGATGTTTATCGTTGCGGGTCTCTTAGATGCGGTCACGATGATCGGTGTGGGTCTTGCGTTGTTCTTCACCTTTGCCAACCCTTTCCTGTCCGCTCTCAAGGGTTGATCAACCTCTGTCGAGACGGTTTCCTTAGTGGCGAATTGACGATAGAGAGGACAGCGCTGTGAGTATCAATGCAACACTGATCGGCCAGATGATCACGTTTGCGCTTCTGGTGTGGTTCACCATGAAGTACGTGTGGCCGCCCTTGATGCAGGCTCTCGAAGAGCGAAAAAAGAAGATCGCTGAAGGCCTGGCTGCTGCCGAGAAGGGGCAGCATGAGATGGATCTCGCCGAGAAACGCGCTACGGGGCTTCTTCGCGAAGCGAAGAATCAGGCGGCTGATATTGTGACCTTGGCGCAGAAACGTGCCGGAGAGTTGGTGGAAGACTCCAAGCAGTCTGCCAAGCAGGAAGGTGAGAGGATCGTGACGGCGGCCCGTTCCGAAATCGAGCGTGAAATTCAAAAGGCCCGTGAAGGGCTGCGTCAGGAAGTCGCTCATTTGGCGGTGGGTGCGGCGGAAAAGATCCTGAAGAGCGAGGTGGACCGCGCCAAGCACCAAGAGATCATCGCGCAGCTTGATAAGGCCTTGGACAAGAAATCATGAGTGAGCTGGTAACCTTGGCGAGACCCTACGCGGTCGCAGCCTTCAAGCGCGCCAGTGAGACGGGCACGGCGGATCAATGGTCGAGTCATCTCGCTTTTCTGTCGGCGGTGATGGCAGATCAAAGGATGCAGGCGGCGGCTTCCAATCCAAAGGTGCGTGGCGAAGCGCTGGTCAAGGCGTTTCTGGGCTTGTGCGAGGGCCGGCTGGATGCTGAGGGGCAGAATTTCCTCAGGCTTCTGATCGAGAATAACCGACTTTCCCTGGTGGGCTCTATCGCCGAACTTTTTGAGCAATACCGTGCTGAGCATGAGGGTTACATCAACGTGGACGTAGGCACGGCCTATGAGTTGACTCCTGGAGAGAAGACCAAACTGACCAAGACCCTCAATAAGGTGCTGGGGAAGGAAGCTCGGCTCAAGGTGCGTGTCGATCAGAACCTGATTGGCGGTGTTTACATTCGTGCCGGGGATCGAGTGATTGATGCGTCGATCCGCGGTCAGATCGAACGACTGGCTAAAAGTCTCTGGAATTAAAGCGAGAATAGAATTATGCAGCTGAATCCATCTGAAATCAGTGACCTCATTAAATCTCGGATCGAGAACTTCGATCTCGGAGTGGAGTCGCGCAGCGAGGGAACGATTGTCAGTGTCACCGATGGCATTGTCCGCATCCACGGGCTTTCCGATGTGATGCAAGGTGAAATGGTCGAGTTTCCCGGTAACACGTTCGGTATGGCACTGAATTTGGAGCGAGACTCCGTCGGTGCGGTGGTTCTGGGTGCTTATGAGCATCTTGCTGAAGGCGATTCAGTCAAATGTACGGGCCGTATTCTGGACGTGCCGGTCGGAGACGGTCTTCTTGGCCGCGTGGTCGATGCCTTGGGGCGTCCCATCGATGGGAAGGGCCCACTCAATGAGGCCGGTCGTTCACCGATTGAAAAGATTGCCCCGGGTGTCATTGCCCGCCAGTCCGTGAGTCAGCCGCTCCAGACGGGGTTGAAGGCCATCGATGCCATGATTCCGGTCGGTCGTGGCCAGCGTGAGCTGATCATTGGCGATCGTCAGACCGGCAAGACCGCCATTGCGATCGATACGATCATTAATCAGAAGGGCACGGGTGTGAAATGCATCTATGTCGCGATTGGCCAGAAACAGTCCTCCATCGCCAACGTGGTCCGGAAGCTGGAAGAGCATGGGGCCATGGCGCACACCATTATCGTGGCCGCCTCGGCCTCTGAATCAGCCGCGTTGCAATTCATTGGGCCTTACTCCGGTTGTGCCATGGGGGAGTTCTTCCGCGATCGTGGTGAAGATGCGCTGATTATTTACGACGACCTCACCAAGCAGGCTTGGGCCTACCGCCAGATTTCCCTGTTGCTCCGTCGCCCGCCAGGCCGTGAAGCTTATCCGGGCGATGTCTTCTACCTCCATTCCCGTCTCTTGGAGAGGGCCTCAAGAATTAATGCGGATGAAGTTGAAAAGCTGACGGGTGGTCAGGTGAAGGGTAAAACCGGCTCCCTCACCGCACTACCAATCATTGAAACGCAGGCGGGCGACGTTTCAGCATTCGTTCCGACCAACGTTATTTCGATTACAGACGGACAAATTTATCTTGAAACCAGTCTGTTCAATTCGGGGGTTCGACCTGCCGTCAACGCGGGCCTCTCGGTCTCACGAGTAGGCGGTGCTGCACAGACTAAGATTATCAAGAAGCTGGGTGGCGGTATCCGTCTTGACCTGGCTCAGTTCAGAGAGCTTGCGGCCTTTGCGCAGTTTGCCTCAGACCTCGACGAGGCGACCCGTAAGCAGATTGAGCGTGGTCAACGGGTGACCGAAATCATGAAGCAGGCGCAGTATTCTCCTTTGAGCGTTGCGCAGATGGCGGTCTCCCTGTTTGCGGCCAATGAAGGCTTCTTGGACGATATTGCGGTCGCCAAGGTGCGTGATTTTGAAGACGGCTTGCAGGGGTATATGAAGTCTGAACATGGCAAGCTGCTCGAGAAAATCAACCAAACCGGAGATTTTGGCGACGATATTCAGACCGCACTCCGCAATGCGGTAACCCAGTTCAAAGCCACCAATACTTGGTAAAGACAGCATGGCCGTTGGAAAAGAAATCCGTGTAAAGATCGCGAGTATCAAAAATACTCAGAAGATCACGCGCGCCATGGAAATGGTGGCCGCAAGCAAAATGCGCAAAACCCAAGACCGCATGCAGGCGACTCGTCCCTACTCGCAGCGGATCATCAAGATCATCCAGCATTTAGCGACAGCCAATCCTGAGTATCGTCATCCTTATACGATCGCCCGGCCGGTTAAACGTGTCGGTTTGATCTTGATTTCCTCGGATCGAGGCCTCTGTGGTGGTTTGAATGCGAACCTCTTTCGTTTGGCTATCCGCCGGATGCGAGAGTGGGACGCTCAGGGGGTCGTCGTGACCATGGCGATTATTGGGCTAAAAGGACAAAGTTTCTTTGGATCCATCGGAGCCCAGGTGGTTGCCCAGACGACTCGTCTCGGTGATCGCCCAGAGCTTCAAGATATTCTTGGTGTGATCAAGGTTCAGCTGGATGCCTTCGCTGATGGCAGTGTCGATGAGGTACATCTGTTGTCGAATGATTTCGTCAACACCATGACCCAGAAGCCGACCTTCGCCCAGTTATTGCCGATTCCTTCGGGTGATATGGAGGAGGGGACAAAGTCACAGTGGGACTATATCTACGAGCCGGATGCCAGAGAGGTCCTGGATCAGTTGCTGGTGCGTTATGTCGAATCCCTTGTCTTCCAGGGCCTGGTTGAGAATAACGCCTGTGAACAGGCCGCCCGTATGGTGGCGATGAAGAGTGCATCGGATAACGCAGGCAAACTGATCAAGGAACTGCAGTTGATCTACAACAAGGCCCGTCAGGCTGCCATCACGCAAGAAATCGCCGAGATTGTCGGCGGTGCGGCAGCCGTTTGATCTGGTCATTGAACAAAACCCTTAAAGATTGAAGAGGACAACAATGAGTTCGGGCAAAGTCGTTCAAATTATTGGTGCCGTTGTAGACGCAGAGTTTCCACGCGAGTCGCTACCAAAGGTTTATGATGCGCTCCACGTTGAGGCTGCCGGCCTCGTTCTGGAGGTTCAGCAACAATTGGGTGATGGTATTGTTCGCACGATTGCGATGGGCAGTACCGATGGTTTGAAGCGGGGCTTAGAAGTCACCAGCACCGGTGCAGCCATCTCCGTTCCGGTCGGCAAGAAGACCCTCGGCCGCATTATGAATGTGCTTGGTGAGCCGATTGATGAAAAGGGCCCCATCGGTGAAGAAGTCCGTTGGGGCATCCACCGCAAGGCACCATCCTTTGAAGATCAGGCTGCGGCCAATGAGTTGCTCGAGACGGGCATCAAGGTGATCGATTTGGTCTGTCCTTTCGCGAAAGGCGGCAAGGTGGGTCTCTTTGGCGGGGCGGGTGTCGGCAAGACCGTCAACATGATGGAGCTGATTCGTAACATCGCCATTGAGCACAGCGGCTATTCGGTTTTTGCAGGCGTTGGTGAAAGAACGCGTGAAGGTAACGATTTCTATCACGAAATGAGTGAAGGCGGCGTTCTTGACAAGGTATCCTTGGTCTACGGACAGATGAATGAGCCACCAGGCAATCGGTTGCGTGTTGCGTTAACTGGTTTGACTATGGCTGAGAAGTTCCGTGATGAAGGGCGAGATGTATTGTTATTTATTGACAATATTTATCGTTATACATTAGCTGGTGTAGAGGTATCTGCATTATTAGGTCGTATGCCATCTGCGGTAGGTTATCAGCCAACATTAGCTGAAGAAATGGGTGTTTTACAAGAACGTATTACTTCTACTAAAACGGGTTCTATTACTTCTATTCAAGCGGTTTACGTACCAGCTGACGATTTAACAGATCCATCGCCTGCTACTACAT
>CAILMG010000224.1 GCA_903835265.1 uncultured Methylococcus sp. | reverse complement strand
TTCATCATGTCCAGCGCGGCCCTGACAGCGCTATAACCGTGCGATGGCTCCTCCTCTGGTGCCCCCCACATCGCGAACAACTCATCTCCTACATAATCGACCAAAACACCATCGGCTTCGAGCACCACCGCAGATAGCTCGCTGAGCGTGTCGCTCAACCACTGCATGGCGGCATTGGCCTCCATCGAATCGGTCGCCTTGCTAAAGCCACGAATGTCGCAGAATAAAACACTCACCTCGGTGTCCTTGCCGTCGAGAAAATCCTCTCCCTTCTCCAAAAGATTCGCGATCACTTTTTGAGAAAAAAACTGCTGATACGTCGTAAGCTCTTTCTCCTTTTTCAGGTTCGCTAATCGATAAGCCGTCGCGACAGTCAAGATCGCGATGAACTCCTTCTCATCGCTGGTGATCGACGCATTCCTGCGCGAACCCATCTTCCATAAACGATCGGCATACAAAACACCGAGCAACTCTCTATTGTTGCCGGTATCAAACAAAGGGCTCGCTATCGCCGTTTGCATCTCCATCAAACTCTCAGATGTCCCGTTCTGTTCGTCGTCAGGATACGTGATCAACCTGCCTGTAGTCAAAACACTTTCAAGCATTTTCCGGGACGGCAACTCAGGCTCGGCATTCGCGGATTTCGTAAACTGATTCTTCTCATCGTATACCCATCTGCCATCATGGCGAGTGATGATCTGGACCCGATCCATATCCATCACCCGTATCACGGCCTCGGCAATCCCCTTGAAATACTTCGGTGAATTGATCGGCTCCTGCAGTGCCTGAATCACCTTCTTCATGGCTTGCAAAAACAAGCGACTGCTCTCATTTCCCTCCATGTCCTGTGAAAAGACCGTGTGAGAACCGCTGATTGAACTCTGAGACGAAAAGCTCGTGCCGCTGGAAAAACTGTGCGAAGCTCCATTATGCGAAGCCCCACTGCTGCCAAGGATCGACTTCAAATGATCCTCGAATGCCGGATGGCTCTCAACTTGAAGTTCCGGTAACAAATCAGACTCCTCCAACAGCTCGATGGCAACCCCCAAGTCCTCGGGTAACACCACCTCAATTGGCAAAGACTTCTCGACCGAATCGTTCGGCAAAACCCGAACCCTCTCCCCACCCTTCTCCACAACCCATAACTCTCTGTTGCTGGCGTGAATGTTAGAAACTTTCACCCTCCCAAATCCCAGTGGCTCAATCCCACATACCTTCCGAGGAAGCTTGTTCGCTCCCCCAGAGTCGGCAACCACCCATCGGGCGATCCCCCCAGATCGATTCAAAAATGGAACCTGATCACCCAAGTCCGTTTTGTCACGCCGCCCCAACTCCACGTACTCGTCGAGCATTAAATCCCCTACAATCGCTCCAGCCTTTCTAAGATCAAGACGCATTCGCATGATTGGTTGACTCACGGAGGGAAACCGATCCGATTTAAACAAGAGATGGCCCAAACGTTAGAGGACCTGCATCACTATAATCGATAAACATCGAGAAACATCGCTGCCAGATCCGTTACTTTCTTAAAATCTTATCGTCTAAATCCGTCGAAGGAATGAACCGGAAGTCTCGCCTATGAACGTCAATAAACGGCATGCGATAAAAGCCTTACCATTGACGCTTTCGTGCTTGCTCGTCATCGGACTTGTGAGCACTCTCAACGAACTGAAAGCTTTCCAGGCAACTCAAAACCCGGCGAAAATAACCAATCCTTGGGGGGTAGACTCCCTGATCAGGACCTCCAACGTGTCTCTTGGCGCCCCGTCCTGCTCGGCTTCAGCATGCCACGGAGGCCCCGCCGCAGGCGTCTCTTCGCTCGTCGCTCCCCGAGGGTCTGAGTACCCCCTGTGGAT
>CAILMG010000223.1 GCA_903835265.1 uncultured Methylococcus sp. | reverse complement strand
TTTATTATTTTGGATGAAGCACAGAACACCACGGTAGAACAGATCAAGATGTTCTTAACTCGGGTGGGATTTGGATCAAAGGCTGTCGTGACCGGCGACATTACCCAAATTGATCTGCCGCGGAACAAGGAGTCTGGCCTTCGTCATATTCTCGAGGTTCTTAAAGACGTTGAAGGGATTACCTTTACTTTCTTTGGTGCCCACGATGTGGTTCGCCATCCCTTGGTTCAGCGCATCGTCGCGGCTTATGAGGCGTATGAGCTTGCCAAGCCGGCTTATCCCCATGATCATTGATCTTGAAAACGTTTGTGCCGCCTCGATTCCAGGCCTCGAGCGTTTCATGGCTTGGGCTCGAGCCGCCTCACCAGAGGAAGACCTTGAGCTTTCAATCCGTGTCGTGGATGAAGGGGAGTGTGCAGAACTCAACCGGATGTATCGCCAAAAGGAAGGTCCGACCAACGTCCTGAGTTTTAGTTGTGATGTTCCAGCGGGCGTTCCCTGCCGTCTTCTTGGGGATCTTGTCATCTGTGCGCCGGTTGTTGAACGAGAGGCTTTAGAGCAGAACAAGTCCCTTGAAGCTCACTGGGCGCATCTCGTGATCCATGGTGTTTTGCACCTCCTCGGTTTTGATCATATGGAAGAGGCCGCGGCCGAAGAGATGGAAGCGCTTGAAATAAAGATCCTTCAAGATCTAGGTTATACCAATCCTTATGAGCTTCAGGAGATATCCCGGCCATGAATGATGAACACGCCGGCGAGCATCGAAGCTGGCTGGAGCGCCTCACCCACTTCATTTCGGGTGAACCTGAAGATCGCAATGATCTATTGGAGCTTCTGAGGACCGCTCAAAAGCGGAATCTGATCGAACATGAGGCGCTCTCCATGATTGAGGGGGTGTTGCAGGTCTCTGAACTCAGAGTCCGCGATATCAGCATCCCAAGGTCGCAAATGGTGGTCGTTCCCCAGGATGCCGAAATTGAGGCCATCGTCCCCTTGGTCGCGGAGTCCGCCCATTCTCGTTACCCGGTCATTGCTGAAGACCGGACAGAGGTCGTCGGTATCCTTTTGGTCAAGGACCTGTTGTTGCACAGTCTCAAGGACCGCTCAGCGCTGGTTCGGGACGTGATGCGGCCCGCCCTGTTTGTCCCTGAAAGCAAGCGCCTCAATATTCTGCTGCTGGAATTCAGAGCGACTCGGAGTCATATGGCCATCGTGGTTGATGAGTATGGGGCGGCCGCGGGACTGGTTACGATTGAGGATGTTCTCGAACAGATCGTGGGCGACATCGAAGACGAGCATGATTTTGGCGAGGAAGAGTTCATTTTTCGTAAAAGCGATCATGAATTTACCCTCAAGGCCCTTATGCCAATCGAAGATTTCAATGACTATTTTGAAGCCGACTTCAAGGATGATGAGTTTGATACGCTCGGTGGTCTTCTCGTCCACCAGTTGGGTCACGTCCCCAAACGAGGTGAGAAGGTCTCGCTAGACCAATTCAATTTTAGTGTCCTAAGAACGGACAGTCGCCGAATTGAGCTTCTGAAGCTTGTGGTAGAGCCGTCCGATCCCAGCAAACCCTGATCGTTGAGGGCGCGGCCATCACTCTTCAGTGAGGATGGCGCGGCACTCAGGAGGCATGTTGGGCTTTGGCGGCGGCGCTTTCTTTTGAGGCGTCGGTTCCGATGGTTTATTGAGCCACCCATCCAGCGCATCGCAGCCGTCGCCCAAAGGGATAGCGTCCTGGCGGACACAGGACAGGCTATCCTCTGGGCAGGCTAGGCGCAGGTGGAAATGATCCTCATGGTAAAACCAGGGTCTGATTTTTCGGAGCCAGGTCTTGTCCCCTTGGGTCGTCTGGCAAAGCTCCTGCTTGATTCTGGCATTCACGAAAATCCGGTCTACCTCGGGAAGTTGGGCGGCTGCCTTGAGGACGATCGCATGATTCTCGTTCCAAAGAGCGTAGTTAAGGCCATTGCTGGCAGGGCTTAGAAGGCTGAAGGCCTTGATATTGGAGCGATCTTGATTCGCCTTCAAATGAAGCGAGGGGTGGAGGTCGAACCAGACATCGACATCAAGACCCGTCTGATGGCTGCGATGGCCAAACGGCATGGGGCCCCCTCGAGCCATGCCAAGATCACCGATATGAAGAATGCCCAGGCCGCGAGCGGCTCTTCTCCCCAAGGACTTGATGTTATCGATGAGTCGCGGGTGGCCATAGATTCGGTCGCGCTCAAGATGCATGGCCATATACCCTTCTCCGTCCTCGGGAAGCCGTTTCGCCCCCTGAATACAGCCGGCACTGGTATCGCCAATGGCCTTAGGGCTCCCCCGTGTGGGTCCCGAAACCTCGGACCAGGCATTCGCCGGGGCGTTCGAACTGAAAAGGCCCAGCGTCAGCCCGAGGAGGAGGGATGACATCCATGGCGGCACGACCTACTCGCTCCCCTCGTCGTTGGGTAATGAAGGGTTCTCTGGTATTTTTTCGGTGGTGAACATGTTCTTGACTCCACTGAACCAGCCTTTGGCGCGGGTCACCTTGGTTTTGTGGATTTCTTCCTCCAAAGCCAGCCGCTGACGCTCCATGGCGAGGAGTTCGATTTCCTTTTGAAGGTGCGATTGGACTTCGGTGAAATTCGAGGTCCGTTCTTCTTTCTCGTCCAGGTTCGCTTTGAGTTCCAATCGACTGAGTTCCGTCTCATGGCGAAGCCGTTCCCGCTTGATGCGGATCTCGCTGTCAATTTTTTCAGACTCGCGGATTTCTTCGGACTGCAGCACTTCTCTCGCTCGAAGCACCATTTCTTGTTGTTCAGCCCTAAGGAGTTCGGTTTCCTGCTTTAAGAGGGCAAGGATATCCTGTTGTTGTGCAAGCTTAAGACGTTGTTCGAGCAGTTGTTGTTCATGCCGCTCGCGCACCCATTGTTCTTGGGCTTCACGGCGTCGCCTGACGATCTGAAGGGCGATTCCCCGACGCGCAGGGTCCTGAGAGCTGATGGCATCGTCCAGAACGGACTGATTGACCTCTTGAAGACGGGCTTCGATGTCGCAGTGACATCGGCTTTGAATGTCTCTGATGGCTAAGAGTTCATGAATGAGGTCTTCGATGTCGCGCTCCCGCCCGCGGTGATCTTGATTCAGCCACTGAGTCGTTTCAAGTCGCCGAAGCTCCTCCTCTGCCGCATCTTTCAGAAGCGATCTAAATCGCTCCCGAATATGATCACCGAGTCGCCCGAGATGCTCTGTATGCTGCCGTGCAAAGGCAACGGTGGGTTGAAAGCGAACATGGAGCGCGGCGCTGATCTCGCAAAGGGGGCCGAGGGAGGGCGCTTGAAGCACGATCGTCCACTCTTCAATCGGAAGATCATAGACGGTATGGTGCAGTCTTTTGACGTAATCTCGAGGCCTTAGGAAGACGCGCTGGAAGGGACCTATTCTGGCGAGGACCACTCTTCGATCTCCCTCGAATCCGGCGATCCAGCGGCTGTCGTCCTGTGAGCGATCGAAATCAGTCATGGAATTTCCGGCGCATGGCTTCGGTGAGCGCATCCCCCGCCGCAGGACCTGGAGTGACTCGGGTTTCCTCGGAGATGCGCTCAGCCATGATGGGATAGAGGTTTGGGGCAAATTCGACCCTTTGACGGCTCATCTTTCGAAGGTACCCTCGATTCAGTAGAAAAGCGACCGCAAACATCCGCTGCCAATCGGGAACGCGTCGGGCTCGTTCAAGTTCGGTGCGTTCAATACTGAATTCGAGCTCATCATTCTGGTTGATGGTGAATTGATTGAATTGACGCAGGCCGAGGTAGGCGAGGTTTTTTTCTTCCTCGGAAAGAGGTCCGGGCGCGGTCATTTCGAGGCGGTATGACAACACTAACGTAAAGAAATCAACCATCACGGCGCAGGCCAACGCAAACCAGGAAATATCCATCCACATCTCAAAGGTGGGGGTGATGTCCCTCGAAAGCCCCTGAAACGATGCGATATGCGGTGCATTGATGGGGGATCGACCGGTATCGGATGCGAGGCGATCTGATTCCACGACGACTTGTTCAAAGGCGCTCATGAATTGGTCATAGCTGGTCTGGTCGCGAAGATTTTGAGCCAGCTGGGTGAGAGCTTTTCGCGAGGCAAAGATCGCGTGATCGAGGTTCTGTGTTTTTTGTTCCAGTGCTTGGAGCTTGGTTTCTTCTGTCTGCTGGATGTCGTTGAAATAACTCCAGATTCGTCCCTTTCCAGGACCTTGCCCCTTCATCCCGGGGTGGGCGCTGAGGAAAGCTTGCTGGGTATCGTGGGCGGCGCTACCGATCCGTTCCCGCTGTTCTTTAGCGAGCTGACTTTTGAGCTTGACCACCTCGGTGAGATAGGTGCTGATGTCATTGGATAGGGCATTTTGGCGCTTGATCAGTGTCGTATCGCGTTCTGAGAATTCGTAGAACTTGAAGTACGAGAAGCTGACGGAGACGGTCAGCGCCACCGTCAACGAGGTCACGACGCTCAAAAAGCGGAGGCGATTAGCACGGTAATGGATGCTGGCAAGCTCCAGCGAGGAGATGACAATGATTGCTTGAACCGCGACGGTGACCGTGAGCGCGATCCAGGGGGTAATAAAGAAGCTTAGGCCGTAGTAGGTGGTATATCCCGAAGCCACACTGAGTAGGAGAACAATGGGCACTGAGAGCACCCGGAGAATGCCAACGAAGGTCGTCTGTATCAAATTAAGCCAGCCGCCGACGCGCCATATGGAAGGATGGCTCATGATGTGGGCTTAAAAAAAATGAGGTGGTGGGATCGCTCGGACATGTTGTTCTTTTTTTAATGGTCTCTCCCCTAGGGCGAGCTATGCTAACGCCTGAGGCCCGGTTCTGGGAAGCGGGACGACATCAGCGTTGTTTGTATTTTGGCTTTTTCTGCGGATAGCCCTGGGCCTGGGGCTGAGGGCGGCCTTCTCGCTCCTTGGGGCCGGAAGGACTGAGGCTCCGGCGATAGAACAAGAGGGGCGGATCGTGAGGGAATCCGATGATGGATGACAAGGCGAGGGCTCTCATTCCCCGATCAGCTTCACCAGAACCCGTTTTCGGCGCCTCCCATCAAACTCACCGTAAAAAATTTGTTCCCAGGGCCCAAAATCGAGACGCCCCTCCGTGATCGCGACCACGACCTCGCGGCCCATGACCTGACGTTTGAGGTGCGCATCGCCATTGTCCTCCCCGGTCTGATTGTGGCGATACCGACTGAGCGGTTGATGGGGGGCAAGTTCTTCCAGCCAGTGCTCAAAATCCCCATGGAGTCCCCGTTCATCGTCATTAATGAAGACCGAGGCGGTGATATGCATGGCATTTATGAGGGCGAGACCCTCCTCGATACCACTTTCATGGAGACAACGATTGACGTCTTGGGTGATGTTGATAAAACCCATGCGTTTGGGGGTCTCAAACCAAAGTTCTTTGCGGAAGCTTTTCATGATCTTGGGGGCAAGGCTGACAGCAGTTCTTCGATTCTACCAGTTGGCCGAGCGCCAGGGGGTCCTACTCTTCGGCGCTTGCTCGGTGACCTTTGGGCGCTATATCCCCCCCCATGTGCCCTCTAAGGGCAGTGACCTCACATCTGGCGCTTAGCAAAATCGCCCTGCCGTTATATGATGGGCGTCCATCTTCGTATTTTGTCTTGAGGCAATGATTTCCCGTACCGCTGAAGTTGTTCGTAATACCGCCGAGACCCAGATCCGGGTCGCTATCAACCTGGATGGGACGGGCGAGACCCGTTTTGAGACCGGGGTCCCTTTTCTGGAGCATATGCTGGACCAGATTGCGCGCCATGGTCTCATCGATCTTGATATCACCGCCGTCGGGGATCTTGCAATCGATGCCCATCACACCGTCGAGGATATCGGCATTACCCTTGGGATGGCGTTTGCTGAAGCGGTCGGGGATAAACGCGGCATCCGGCGTTACGGCCATAGCTATGTGCCGCTCGATGAAGCCTTATCGCGGGTCGTGGTCGATTTCTCTGGACGTCCCGGTCTGATCTATGAGGTGGACTATCGGCGCGGCCAGATTGGCGGCTTTGATGTGGATCTCTTTGGCGAATTTTTTAGGGGGTTTGTCAATCATGCCCGACTGACCCTTCATATCGACAGCTTAAGGGGCCAAAATGCCCACCATATTGCCGAGACGGTCTTCAAGGCCTTTGGTAGGGCCCTTCGCATGGCCCTTGAGGTCGATGACCGGATGGGAGGCGTGATTCCTTCGACCAAGGGTTCTCTCTAGGGGCGAACCTTCGTTTTTTTCGAAAGCTTACTATGTCTAAGGTCGCCGTGATTGATTACGGGATGGGTAATCTCCATTCCATTGCTAAAGCACTCCAGCATGCCGATCCGGCCACCACGGTCGAGGTGAGCGCGGACCCTCAAGTGATTCTTGCGGCCGATCGCGTGGTATTTCCGGGGGTAGGTGCCATGCGAGACTGCATGGCGGCGCTCAAAGCGAGGGATTTGGTCCCCGTGATCAAGGCGGCAGCGGCTTCGCGGCCGCTCCTTGGGATTTGTCTCGGTATGCAGGCACTCCTGGAGCACAGTGAGGAAAATGAGGGAACGGCTTGTCTTGGGTTGATTCCGGGCGAGGTGGTCCGTTTCGATCAGAACATCAAGGATCTAAACGGCCTCCAACTCAAGATTCCTCATATGGGTTGGAATCGAGTGACGCCGACGGTGTCCCATCCCCTTTTTGAGGGGCTTGAGGCGAGTCCCTGGTTCTACTTTGTCCATAGTTACTACGTAGAGCCCCTTAACGCCGGCGATATCGCAGCGACCACCGATTATCCTGTGCCCTTTGCCTCTGCGTTGGCGAAAGGCACTCTCTTGGCGGTGCAATTTCACCCGGAGAAGAGCCAGGCAGCGGGCCTTCGCCTGTTGGCCAACTTTCTTCATTGGACGCCCTTGTCGTGAGGCGTCCTTTATTCTTATTGACCTGAAATCTGAGGAGATTCTGCATGCTTCTGATACCGGCTATCGACCTCAAGGATGGCAAGTGTGTCCGACTTCGTCAGGGGCGCATGGAAGACGACACGGTTTTTTCTGAGGACCCTCTGGCGGTTGCCGGGCAGTGGGTTCAAGACGGCGCGAGACGCATTCATCTCGTGGACCTCGATGGTGCCTTTGCGGGAAAGCCTCGCAATGGCGGCGTGATTGAGGCGATCTCAAAAGCCTTTCCGGACGTCCAAATTCAGGTGGGTGGTGGGATCCGCGATGAAGACACCATTCAGGCTTATTTGAATGCAGGCGTCGACTTCGTCATCTTAGGGACCAAGGCCGTCAGTAGTCCTCATTTCGTGCCGCAAGTCGCCGCCGAGTTTCCCAACCATATTATCGTGGGTCTCGATGCTCGGGATGGCAAAGTAGCCATCGACGGTTGGTCGAAATTGTCACAACACAATGTGATCGACCTCGCTAAAAAGTTCGAAGACGATGGGGTTGAAGCCATTATTTACACCGATATCGCGCGGGATGGGATGATGCAGGGGGTCAACGTGGAAGCCACGGCACGGTTGGCGCGGGCGATCCGGATTCCGGTTATTGCCTCGGGGGGGATTCATGGCCTTGAAGATATCCATGCCCTGGGTGCGGTCGTGGGTGATGGGGTGACTGGGGCCATTACCGGCCGGGCTATTTATGAGGGGACGCTCAATTTCAAAGAGGCCCGGATCATCGCTGAGCAGTATTAACCATGCTGGCTAAACGCATCATTCCCTGTCTCGACGTCGATAATGGCCGCGTTGTGAAGGGGGTCAAGTTTCTCGAGATCAAAGACGCTGGAGATCCGGTTGAGATTGCCCGTCGCTATGATCTTGAGGGGGCTGATGAACTGACGTTTCTCGATATCACGGCCAGTTCGGATGATCGAGAGACCATGGTCCATGTGGTGGAGAAGGTCGCCGGTGAAATCTTTATTCCGTTGACGGTGGGTGGGGGGATCAGGACCCTTGAGGATATCCGAAGGATGTTGAATGCAGGGGCTGACAAGGTCAGTATCAATAGCGCAGCCGTTCATCGTCCAGAATTTGTGAAGGAGGCGGCCGAACGTTTTGGATCCCAGTGCATCGTGGTGGCGATTGACGCTAAAAAGGTCTCGGAGGAGCC
>CAILMG010000222.1 GCA_903835265.1 uncultured Methylococcus sp. | reverse complement strand
GTGTAGTCGCCGCCTTTAACGAGAATATCGGGTTCGAGGTGATCGATCGAACGTTCGGGGGTGTCTTCCTCAAACGCAGCGACCCAATCGACACACTCGAGAGCCGCCAACATCGTCAGGCGATGGTCCAGCGCGTTGATGGGCCTTTCTTCGCCCTTGAGTCTTGCGACGGAAGCATCTGAATTTACTAGAACCACCAGACGATCACCGAGGGCCCGCGCTCTTTGAAGATAGTCAACATGACCTGGATGGAGAATATCGAAGCAGCCGTTGGTTATCACAATCTTTTCACCGAGGCTATGGGCACTTCGAATGAAACCCTTGAGGTCTTCTTCGCTGACGATCCCTCGATGGGCCGTTTTAGGTCCTTCAAGCCCTTGAGTGATTTCATCGATGGAGACGGTCTGAGTTCCTAATTTCCCGACGACAATACCAGCGGCTGTATTGGCGATGATGGCGGCTTCTTGCAAGGAAAGATCGGCGGCGATGGCGGCAGCGAGGAAGGCAATGACCGTATCCCCAGCCCCCGTGACGTCAAAGACCTCACGGGCCTTAGCGGGAAGGTGAAAAGGTGGCTTCCCTTTTTCAAAGAGGGTCATGCCTTCTTCACTTCGAGTGATCAGGAGGGCGCCAAGATCCAATGTCGCTCGGAGGGCCTCTCCCCGACGGTACAAATCCGTCTCATCGAGACAGACCCCCGCCACAGCTTCAAACTCAGTCCGGTTGGGGGTCATCAAGGTGGCGCCCCGATATTTTTCAAAGTCAGAACCCTTGGGATCGACGATCACGGGTTTCTGAAGGCGCAAGGCGGACTGAATCAGTGCTTGCGGATCTTCGAGCGTTCCTTTGCCGTAGTCAGAGAGGACAACAGCATCAACCTCTAAGAGGGCCGCTTGAAAGCGTTCACTGAGGCGTCTTGAATGATCGGTCGTTAACGCTTCTTCAAAGTCGAGTCGAATGAGCTGCTGATGGCGGCTTAAGACCCGAAGCTTGGTAATGGTAGGGTGGGAGCTTGAGGAGAGAATATCGCACTCAATCCCTGCACCTTTAAAGAGCCTGAGCAGTGATTGCCCGGCCTCATCCTCACCGCAGTGGCCGAGGAGCCTGATGGCGCAGCCGAGGACTTTTGCATTGAGAGCCACATTCCCAGCGCCTCCCGCCCGCTCCTCGATTTCATTGACACGAACCACAGGAACTGGGGCCTCTGGGGATATTCGGGAGGTTCCGCCATGCCAATAGCGATCCAGCATGAGATCACCAGCGACGAGTACGGTAATATTAGAGAAATCAGGGAGTTGCATTTTTAGGCCGGCGGACATTCCAGATTAAAGAATAGCACAGGCGAAGAACACCCATAGGCTTTCATGAACCCCCCCAAGCCGCTTTTAAAGCGGTCATCTTTCAAACATTGGATGCAAAAATAAAGGGGCTCAAGAGAAGGTCTCTTGAGCCCCTTTTTAAAATACGGTCACCCGCGGTCTAGTGACCCTGAGTCAGATGGCGTCCTCGGGGGATGCCATCTGATGCCCCGATTCTAAATCCTTTCCTGAACCCTTTTAGTCATCCCGTTCGAGGACGCCGAAGATCTGGAGTAGGCTGGTGAAAAGATTGTAGATCGTCACATAAAGGCTCAAGGTTGCAAGGATGTAATTGGTTTCACCGCCATGGATGATCTGGCTGGTTTCAAAGAGGATGAGTCCGGCCATTAAGAGGACGAACATGGCGGCAATGGCCACGGCCCCGCCCTCAAGACCAGGAATAAAGGCCACGGCAAGGCTTGCAATAAAAGCCACCAGAATACCGGCGCTGAGCATGCCGCCCATGAATCCAAAATCTTTACGGCTGATTAGGGCATAAGCTGAAAGGCCGACGAAGGTAATGCCCGTGCCTGCGAGTGACATCAGCACCAATTGTGTGCCATTGGCGTAATGACCGATGTACGCGTTTAGAATGGGTCCAAGGGTCATACCCATAAAGCCCGTTAAGGCAAAAAGGCAGACGAGGCCCCAGGCGCTGTTCCGGAAGCGATTGACGAGGAAGAACAGCCCAAAATATCCGACCAGTGTGACGATAAGGCCGGGGTGGGGGAGTTCGAGCATCATGCTGGCATAGGCGCAAGCCGCTGAGAACATGAGCGTCATCGACAGCAAAGCATAAGTGTTTCTTAACACCTTATGAGTGGCCAGGAGGCCTTGAGCCGGACGGCGTTGGCTAATGGTTTGTGACGTATTCATTGATGACCTCTTAATAGGGCGGGAGTACCACATCATTCGACAAGGGAATGGTACAGTAGTTTGCTGCAATCGTTATTTGAGCCCTGTTAGTAAGGCGTTTTCATCGAAGAGATGAAACTTCGAGGCTTCAAACAGGGTCAAAACCGCGGGGTTGAAAGGACGGGTCCTCAACCCCATGTTACTGGATGTTCTTCCTGAAACAGAGATTTTTAGATCATGAACCGAAAAATTGAATTGTTTTTGAGCTTGGTGCTTTGTCTGGGTCTTATTGGAGTGAGTATCGGCGATGCCAGTGCAGCCCGCATGGGCGGCGGCAAGTCCTTTGGTAGCCGGCCTTCCTACAGTACCCCATACCAGCGGAATCAGAGCCCGATGGGTTCCGGAATGAACCGACCTGGCGCTCAAGGCCAGCCTCAGATGTCGCCAGCGCAACAGAAAAACCAAGGTATCCGCGATGCCATGTCCCAGCGTGGTGGTTTTGGACGGTTTCTCGGAGGGATGATGCTTGGCGGCCTTCTCGGGGCCATGTTCATGGGCGGCGGCTTCGAAAATATCAATTTCATGGATATTTTGGTGTTTGCAGGGATCGCCTTCCTCCTGATGAAACTCCTGGCCGCGCGCCGGAACGGCTCAGTCTCACCTGCCTCCGGAGGGATCTTAGGCGGTGCTGCAGCGAATTCTGATCATGGTGGGGTCTACCACCGAGAGGTGCAAGATGCCGCCCAGGGCCCTGGCTTTAATACCGATCTCCTTTCAAAGACGCCAGCAGGCGTTGGTGGGGCATCGAATCAGCAAGCCCCGGTGATGCCAGCCGATTTCGATGTGGCGGGATTCCTTTTAGGCGCCAAGGCCGCCTATGGGATGATGCAAAAGGCTTGGGATGATGCAGACCTTGCTGAACTGCGGTCTTTGACGACGGACAAGGTCTTTGGTGAGCTTCAAGATCAGATCAGATCCCGTGGTGCAGCGCCCAATCAGACGGATCTTTTGAAAGTCGATGCCGAAATTTTGGAAGTCCGTGATGTGGGCCCCGAGCGGGAAGTCACCGTCCTCTTTGACGTGATGATGCGTGAAGATCTTGATGGGCGGCCGGAACAGGTTCGTGAAGTGTGGCATTTCACCCGAACCCGGGCGAGCCGGCAGCCGACGTGGTTCCTTGATGGTATTCAACAACTCGAAGACTAAGCACTGAATCGTGCCGGATGGACCCGGGCCAGGTTAGACTTGGCCCGGGTTTTTCGGTGTCGAGAGAGGGCGTTTAAACGCGTGAGGATCCCCTGATGATGTGGCTCAAGGCATTCCATCTGATCTTCATGGTCACCTGGTTCGCAGGCCTTTTTTACCTGCCAAGACTCTTTGTTTATCATGCGATGGCCGCAGACGCCATCAGCCGTGAACGGTTCAAGATCATGGAGCGGAAACTTTATTGGGGCATCATGACCCCGGGAATGCTTTTAACCCTGATTTTTGGGGTGACCATGCTGGTTCAATATGCGTGGGATCTCTATGGCGGAGCGGGGTGGCTTCACGCTAAATTAACCCTCTTATGCCTTCTGGTCCTTTATCACGTTCAGTGCGGGTTCTGGCTCATGGATTTCAAACATGACCGAAACCTTAGAAGCCACATCTACTATCGCTGGATGAATGAGGTTCCGGTTCTTTTTTTGATTGCCATGGTCCTTTTGGCAACCGTCAAACCCTTTTAATCCTCTATCACGCCATTCCTAAACCTTTTCGAAGGACGATACTGATGCCTACTTACGATTATCAATGCGGGACCTGCGAGGATTGCTACACCGTCATGCACAAAATGAGTGAGGCGGCGCCGGCCTGCCCCGCCTGCGGGAGCCTTGAAGTTCGAAAGCTGGTATCGGCGCCCGCAGTCCATGGCAAGTCCTCATCCTTGAAGCCGATGGGCTCAGAGGCTCCCCCCGCGTTCACTGGGGGCGGTTGCGGATCCGGGATGTGTGGTCACAAGCACTAAGTCGTTGGCTGCATTTTTCCTGATTATTCCTGATTGCGCCTTAAACCAGGCGCCCAGCAGAGGATCTTCTGAGGGATGGGTGAGGGCATTTGCCTAGTATGTACACGCAGCACTTTGCCCTGAGCGAGCCGCCATTTTCGATCGCCCCGAATCCAAGGTACCTTTATCTCAGCCCCAAGCATCGGGAGGCTCTGGCCCATCTTCTTTATGGGATTAGTGTCGGTGGTGGCTTTGTCGTCTTAAGTGGCGAGGTTGGCATGGGTAAGACCACCTTGTGCCGTGCGCTCCTCGATCAACTGCCAGAAGACGTCGAACTCGCCCTGATCTTTAATCCGAGGCTTAATTCAAGAGAACTCCTTGCAGGGATCTGTGATGAATTACACATCGCCTATCAAGGACCTAAAGCGAGCCTCAAACAACTGATTGATGCCCTCAATCGCTACCTTTTGGATGCCCATGCCGCCGGGCGACGCATCATTGTCTTGATTGATGAGGCGCAGAATCTTCGCTTTGATGTTCTTGAACAGATCCGCCTTCTCACGAATCTTGAAACCGATCAGGCTAAACTGCTTCAGATCATTCTCGTGGGCCAACCGGAATTGAACCTGGTGCTTGATCGCCCGAACCTGAGGCAGTTGTCGCAGCGCATCACGGCTCGATTTCATCTCTTGCCCTTGTCTCTTGAAGAAACCAGGGATTATCTCGTGCATCGTCTTCGGGTGGGAGGGGTTAGCGACCCCCTATTTTCAGGAGCGGCGGTCAAGGCGATTTATCGAAGATCAAAGGGGATCCCAAGGCTCATTAATCTGATCGCCGATCGTTCACTCCTGGGTGCCTATGCTTTGGGCCGTCACCGAGTAGATGGATCCCTGGCCAAAAGGGCAGGCCTTGAGCTTCTCGGGAAGGGCATCAAGGCACAGAAGCGTTGGCCTAAGGCGTTTTTGTCGATGATTTTGATTTCCCTCTTTGGGCTTTTGAGCGTCGTCGCGTTGGAGCCTCAGTGGGGCTTTTCTGAGAAGTTCAAGGATTTCCTTAAAGAGCATCCGCTGACCATCAAAGACGCCGTTGATGCGCCAAGGTCACTCTCTGACATCAAGGAGGAAAGACGGGCAACGACTGCACCAGTCCCTGATCTTTCGGGGGATCCCCCGCTCATGAGCGGCGATGATTTTGCCGGCTGGTTGACGACCCCTGGACTTGGACGTCATGAGGCGCTTTTGAGTCTTCTCATGGCATGGCATGTCACGGTCCCAAAGACGTCCGCAGATCCCTGCGAGTCGATGAAGCCCCTTGAGCTTCGCTGTCAGCCGCTGCAGATCGCCTGGCAACAACTCTTGCAATTGAATCTTCCTGCCGTCCTCGAGTTTGCCAGAAACGATGGCAGCCGACGGTTTCTGCTGCTTTCAGCGATATCGGATGGCCAGCCGGTTTTCACCGATGATCAGTCAACACGAACCTTTGATGTCGTGGAAGTCCTCTCACGTTGGACCGGCCGCGCCACCTTAGTTTGGAAACCCCCAGTGAAGGCCCAGACGTCCTTGAAGCCCTTGATGTCCAGTCCTTTAGTGCCCTGGATTCGGCAACAACTGGGGGTAATCGGCGGTCCTGGTCAAGAGATGATCTATGACGAGGCGCTGGTCCAGAAGGTCAAGGCTTTTCAGCGTGAACTAGAACTTAGGCCCGATGGGATTATTGGTGTTCTGACGCTGATGGGGATGGCAGGTCATGGCCAAGATGCTGAAGTCCCAAGGTTGATCCAAACTGATTCGAAAGGGCAGGGAGGCTAATCCGGTGTCCTTTATCCTCGATGCGCTCAGAAAATCCGAAAGAGATCGCCAAGCCGGCAAGGTCCCAGATCTCAAGAGCCTGGGGCTAGAAGCGCCGCCGAAGACCCCTCGTTGGGTCTATGGGTTGGTGACCCTCCTCTTGTTATCGAATGTCACAGGGCTTGGGATTTGGTTTTATCAGGAGGGAAAGAAGACGGGTGAACATTTGGCGAGGGAGGGTCAGCATGCGCTGCCGGCTTTGCCTATCGCCGAGCCGACGGCCTCACTGAAAGGGGATCAACCGACCTCAAAAGAGGTGACGGTGACAGCCCCAACGCCACTCGAAGTGCCCCCCACTGTGCCAAAGGCTCTTCCCCCGCCGTCTTTGACGCCCAAGGTTCCCGCTATGATCGAGCCTCCGGAGCCTGTGAGAGGTTCGCTGAACCCCTCACCGCCGATGAATAGGTCACCCGCTCGCCCAGCATTAGATGAAGAAGAGATTGACCGTGAACTCGAGAATGAGAGCGGCGTTCGAGGTTCTTTGAGTGGGCAGCAAGACCCTGATCTTCCAAGGCCTCATCCAGGACATCGTCCAGGAACGCCGGCACTCAGGGACCTTCCTGCTGAATTTCAGAGCCGGGTTCCTGATTTTAGGATTACGATGTTCGCCTACGCCGAACGTCCCGAGGAGCGTTTCGTCATCATCAATATGAAAAGACTGAAGGTAGGGGATCTCCTTCCAGGCGGCCTTTTACTGATCGATATCGAAGCAGAGCATCTCGTGGCGGAACTGGATGGCCAAAAGTTTCTAATTCCACGCTTTTGAGTTTTTACTCCTTCTAAAGGCTTGTATGTACAGCAGACGCCATCTGATCGCTTTCAGGACGATCCTCAGTAAGGAAGTCTTTCGTTTCATGAGGATTTGGCCGCAAACCGTCTTGCCGGCAGCGGTCACGACATCCCTTTATTTTTTGATCTTCGGTCAACTGATCGGGAGCCGAATTGGTCCCATGGATGGCATATCCTATATGGATTACATTGTGCCGGGC
>CAILMG010000221.1 GCA_903835265.1 uncultured Methylococcus sp. | reverse complement strand
TTACCGAGAGCGGTATTTTAGGTCCTGAGGATGTGGCCTTGATGCGTTCTCGTGAGGTCCATGCCTTCTTGGTGGGGGAAAGTTTTATGCGTGCCGAAGACCCTGGCGCTCGGCTGGCTGATCTATTTGGGTTCTAGTCCTTATGCCTTTGGTTCCTTCATCGAGGGTGGTTGGTTAAGTCCTTATTCGTTATGATGAAATGCCATTTAGGCTCGTCAGGGATGGGCAGCCGGACACACATTGGTTCTTTGTTGATCGACACCTATAGGGGCCGTATTCTCGAATGGCAGCTTTTCTCAATTTACTTGAAAAAGTCCTGACCTGGTTCTTCTCTCTGGCCTTTGCCGCCATTTTGATCTATGGCTATATGCGCTGGAGCCACCACCGGGAGGTTGAGGCTGATCCTTGGTATCAGGCTCAGAAAAAAAATACCTTGGACGCTTATCAGACGTTCCTTCGTCAGTGTCTCTCTTGTCCCCAGGAAGA
Source organism: uncultured Methylococcus sp. (assembly GCA_903835265.1). Classification (GTDB taxonomy): domain Bacteria; phylum Pseudomonadota; class Gammaproteobacteria; order Methylococcales; family Methylococcaceae; genus UBA6136. Next base: position 2,109 of record CAILMG010000221.1, on the reverse strand, counting down.
GGCGGCTCGAACGGCACTTGCGGCCCTCCAACGAGAGGATGGCCTGATGAGTCAGCTGGCCCGCGACCACCTTCCGGAGCTTGGCGCCATCTCGCTTCCGGCCTTTTCCCTCGATGGCAAGCGGATTTTAGCAACCGGAGGCCGTGGGCCTGATTTTTGGGATGCTGAAACGGGACATCGTGATTCTTTTGGCGATAAAACGTTCGCAAAAGAAGGAGGGCATCTCAGGGTCGATGCGCTTGATTATGCCCCCAACAGCCGGCGCATTGGCACCGGCCTCTCCGGTGTTGAGGGAGGGCGCCTGATGATGTGGGACCTTACCACGGAGGCGATGGTTGGCTCCCATGTTGTTGATGGCTATGACGTCAAGGCCGTCCTTTTTTCGTCTGATAGCAACTGGCTCGGTTGGCGGGGTGATGGGCCGGTGGGGGTCTGGAACGTCCAAAGTGGCAAATTCTTTAGAGGCAATCATGAGGGGGTTCAGTCGATCGCTTTTCTGGATGCAGGGGGTGGGGAGTTATTTTTTCTAACCTCCGGCGGCCGAGATCTCTGGGCCTGGGAGGCTTCCACTTTAACCCTGATTCGGGAATCGAGAATCGATAGTGACCGACCCCTTTTAGGTTTGAGTCATGATGGCCATATCGTGGTCTATACCGATGGGCGGGTACTGGAGGCTTATGAGACGGCGACGGCGACTCCAGTGGCCACCCTTCGAGATCTAGAGGGTGACATTCTGTCTTTTTGTAGAGATTCTGATACGGGGTATCTGGCGATCGGGACCCGGAGTGGCTTTCTCTATCTTTGGGATCCCAAGGGGTCGCCACTTCCACTAGGCCGAATTGCGGCCCATGCCGGGCCCATCGAAGTTCTGGCGTGTGGCGGCCAACACCGAGCCGTCTCGGTGGGTTGGGAGGGTGCTAAAGTTTGGTCCCTTGAGAAAATCGCAGCCGGGAAGTCGTCCGATAACCCTAAAGAGGATACTCAAAATACCCGCAAAAGCTCCCCGTCAGAGCGTTCTAGCCCTCGCCGAGGACATCCGTGATTTTTTCCTTTCCTTCTCCTGTTCTTAGAGGGCAGTTGGGTGTCGGCCTTCTCCTTGGTTTAAGGCTGCCGATAGCTCAGGCGCACACCGGACTTCATGATCAGGCTGGCATTCTTTCAGGCCTATTGCACCCCTTACTGGGGATCGACCATCTTTTCGCCATGTTAGCAGTGGGGATTCTGGCGAGTCGGGTCATGACTACAATGGTTTGGTGCCTCCCGGCGATTTTCTTGACGGTGATGGTCCTTGGGGCATGCTCTGGGATGGCCTTGGGTCCCCTGCCTGGGGTCGAATCGATGATTGCTTTGTCGCTGCTGATTTTTGGGAGCCTCATGGCGAGTCGATCCCGATCGATCTCACCATCCGTATTAATGAGCCTTGTGGGACTTTTTGGAGGCTTCCATGGCTATGCCCACGGTCTTGATATGAGGGAAGGGGGGGCGCCTATTGCTTTTGGCATCGGGTTTCTCATAGCCACAACGGCCCTTCATGGGTTTGGGATGGTCCTTGATCGGATGCTTAGAAGGTCTCTTTGGATGCGCGCTATCGGTCTCATGGTGGGAGGTTCTGGTCTTTTCTTCTTGATGGAAGCGAGTCTTTCCTGAGTGCATGAGCTTTCCCTTTGCGAGAATCTTATCGAGCAACTCGAGGAGTTGGCCGATGAGGCTTCAGCGACCATGGTGGGGCGGGTTGATCTTAAAATTGGGGTTCTTTCAGGCGTTGAACCGCAACTGATGGCCACCGCTTTTGGCATGGCCCAAGAGGGGACCATCGCTGAAAACGCCGCGCTTTTTATTGAGGTCACAGAGCCGGTGATCCAATGCCATGACTGTGATCAGGAGAGTGAGGTTAGCCCTCAAAATCTCCTTTGTCCCCACTGTGGGTCTGAGTCCACCGCATTGGTCAAAGGTCATGAACTGATCCTCGCCCGGGTGGAACTCTTAGGTTCTCGGCGCGATGCTCGGGGTTGATCCACTAATAGGAATTGTGATGTGTACTGATTGTGGCTGCCAAATTCGAGGACAAAGGCATACCCTTGCCAAACCTTTTAAGGCCCAAGAGATGCT
>CAILMG010000220.1 GCA_903835265.1 uncultured Methylococcus sp. | reverse complement strand
TTCCTAAAGAGGGTATCGCGCATTCCGAGGGCACGGGCCTTCGTGGTCATCATGGCCGCAAAAGAGGACTCAGTGCCTCCTAAGTTCTCCGCAATCACCGTCGCCGCATCATTAGCCGAGCGAGTCACCAAAGCCAGAATGGCCTCCTCAACACTTAAGGTATCACCCGGCGTCAAACCTAACCTTGACGGGGGACGCAACACGGCATTCCTTGAGATGTCGAGGGGCGTGTTGAGGGTTAAATTGCCGCGCTCCAGGGCTTCAAAAACGAGATAGAGGGTCATCATCTTAGTGACCGAGGCGGGATGCCTGAGTTCGTCGGCGAATCTCTCATAAAGGACCCGCCCTGATTGGGGCTCAACGACCAACGCGGAGTAATCGCGGGCTAAGGCCACCTGATGAAACAAGGAGAGGAAAACAAACGCCAGCAGCGGGTAAGAAGTTCGGTAGATCATAAAAAGAAAGCTCGCCTCAACCGGGCAGCAAAGAAAAAAAAGGCCTCGAACAAACCCCGAGGAATGATGGTGACTCAGGCACCATGACGCATGAGCCGTTGCTTTTCTCGATCCCAGTCCCGATCCTTTTCAGCCGCGCGCTTATCATGCAGCTTTTTACCGCGCGCCAAACCAATCTGAAGCTTGGCACGCCCCCGGGACCAGCCTAGAACCAGAGGGATCAGGGTGTAGCCCTTGCGCTCGACATGGCCGATCAGTTTGCTCAGTTCGTGTCGATGCAGGAGCAGTTTCCGGGTTCTAACAGGGTCCGGAAAGACATGGGAACAGGCCGATAAAAGCGGTGAGACATGAGCCCCGAGGAGGAAGGCCTCCCCATTCTTGAGGACCACATAGCTCTCCTTGAGTTGGGCGCGGCCGGCGCGAAGGCTCTTCACCTCCCAACCCAGCAGGGCAATCCCGGCTTCGAAACGCTCCTCAATGAAATAATCATGCGTCGCCTGACGATTGAGGGCGATGGTCGAGCCTTTGGTCGCATCCTTCTTTTTGTTAGCAGCCATTGGTCTGTCCCACAATCCCTGACGCAGTCGCGTAAACTTGTTATTTTACTCCAATCGGCTTTCCTTAGGGCTCAACACTTCATTTACCGCCATGTCAGAATCGCCTCAGCACCACGGACAGTGGTCCTCCCGGATCGCCTTCATCATTGCGGCCAGTGGCTCCGCCATCGGCCTTGGTAACATCTGGAAGTTCCCTTATCTTCTTGGGGAAAATGGCGGTGGCGCCTTTGTCCTCGTTTATATCGCCTGTGTCATCGGCATTGGCCTTCCCATCATGATGGCTGAAACAATGATAGGACGGCGGGGAAAAAGGAGCCCCATCCACACCATGATCGTCCTGGCCAAAGAGGCTAACGCCCCCGCTGTGTGGCAGATCGCTGGCTGGCTCGGGGTTCTGGCCGGCTTCCTGATCCTCTCCTACTACTCGGTGATTGCGGGCTGGTCGATGGCCTACCTCTTTAAGATGGTCGGCGGCTTTATGGACCAGGTAGGCTCCGAACAGGCCCAGCAAATCTTTTTGGACCTGAAGGCTGCTCCTGATGTTCAGCTGGTATGGCATAGCCTCTTCATGGCGCTCACCACGGCGATTCTGATGAAAGGCCTCACGGAAGGCATCGAGCGGGTTACCCGCTTCATGATTCCGAGTCTATTTCTGATGCTCTTGGCACTCGATGTTTACGCTGCGACCACACCGGGATTTTGGGAAGGGATGTCCTTCCTGTTCAAGCCAGACTTCGGCAAGATCACCTCCGATAGTCTTTTGATTGCCATGGGGCAGGCCTTCTTTTCGCTTGGGCTTGGGATGGGTTCGATCATGATCTATGGGGCTTACCTGCCCAAAAACGTCTCGATCGGCCGCTCCTCGGTCATTGTATCGATTGCCGATACCGCGGTCGCACTCATGGCCGGTATAGCGATTTTTCCGGTCGTCTTCAGCAATCATCTCCCGCCATCCATGGGGCCAGGGCTCATTTTCGAGACCCTGCCACTGGCCTTCAGCCACATGCCTTTAGGGTCTCTTTTCGGTTCCTTGTTTTTTCTATTGGTGTTCTTTGCGGCCATCACTTCGGCCATTGCCCTGATTGAGCCGGCCATCGCCTACTTGATAGAGACATTCGCCTTCAGTCGCCAGAAAGCCAGCGCCATGGCCTGTGGCGCCTGCTGGTTTCTTGGACTTGGCACGATAGGATCCTTCACGGGCGGCAGCCAATGGCAATGGCACGGAAAGAATTTCTTCGAGCTCATCGATTTTGTGACGGCTGACGTCATGCTCCCCTTGGGAGGGATTCTAATCGCGGTATTTGCGGGCTGGGTGATGAAGGAGAAGGTCTGTCTGGCAGAGCTTGATCTTGGGACATATCACCGCTACTGGGAAATCGGCTCGCGCTATATCGCGCCATTAGCCGTCACTCTGATCCTCTTGAAAGCCCTCAGCCTCTTCTGAGGCCTTCATGGAAGACCGATTGATTGAGGTTGAAGTTGCCTACGCAAGGCCCGAGCGTCAGGTCATCCTGAACATCAAGATGACCATTCCGGCCACCATCGAGGAGGCGATCAAAGCCTCGGGGATTCTCGATCAGTTTCCGGAGATCGAACCCTTGATGGGGGTGGGCCTCTTTGGACAACAACACCCCCTAGAGACCCAGCTTCGTGATGGTGACCGGGTGGAAATTTATCGACCGCTCATCATCGACCCCCGAGCGGCTCGGCGCGAAAGAGCGCTAAAGCAGTAGAAGAGCTACTCGTCTTCCGAGGTAAAGAGGTCGGCGACCATCTGCCACACGGTCTTCTCTCGATCGATTTTCGGCACCTCAACTGATGAATCTTTTTTCATTTCGATGGAAGGCAGCGTCCCGGGACGGAAGTCCCCTTGCAGCTGGTCCAGTGATTCACCTTTGAAAATCAAGGTCACCGATTTCTGGACCCGAGGCTCATCCCCTGGCTGATTTGAATAGATATAGTCCCAGCGATTGTCATGGAAAGGATCTACCAGTAAGGGGGCGCCCATAATGTAGGTCACCTGACGCTGGGTCATTCCAGGCCGAAGCTGGTCGACCATTTCTTGCGTGATCACATTGCCTTGGTGGATATCCTGGCGGAAAACGAAGGGGATCCAATCAAAACTACAGCCTCCTTCAAGGAGCAGGGTCAGAATCAGAACAACAAAGCGAATATGCGACATGTTATGATGGGTGAGTGCATTAGCCAGCACATCATCATACCCGATAGGCCAGCCTAAAACATCGGACGGAGCCATCCCCCTGGAAAGTAAAAACATCCGTAATGCCGGCCTTAAGGTCACGCTACCCCGAATCAAGATTTTAGATATTCTTGAAGGGCGGGGCGAACAGGGCCAACACCTCAGCGCGGAAGAAATTTTCAAAACCCTCGTCACGGATGGTGAAGAGATTGGGCTTGCGACCGTCTATCGGGTGCTGACCCAGTTTGAGGCCGCCGGCCTGGTCGTGCGTCACCATTTTGAGGGCGGCAACTCGGTCTTCGAACTGAACCGCGGCGATCATCATGATCACCTGGTGTGCGTCCAATGCGGCCATGTCGAAGAATTTCAGGACGAAACCATTGAAAAGCGTCAGTCCGAGATTGCTGAGCGAATGAACTTCAAGCTCACTGACCATTCACTCTGTCTTTACGGCATCTGCGTCCATTGCCAGACCGTCCGCGCCAACGACTAATCGCATCCCTCATCCTTGGGATCGTAAAGCCACACCATGTTTAAACCACTTTCTCTTTTTATTGGCCTTCGTTACACCCGAGCGAAGCGCAGAACCGGCTTCATTTCCTTCATCACCTTGACTTCGGTCTTAGGTATCGCCCTCGGCGTTGCAGCCTTGATCACGGTGCTTTCCGTGATGAACGGGTTTGAAGCAGAACTCCGTGACCGCATTCTCGGGATGACATCCCATGCCTCCATTACTGGGGCCGATGGCGAACTCCATCAATGGCAGAGTTTCGAGGATATCCTCAAAACAGAACCGAGGGTCTTGGCCTGGGCCCCCTACGTCGAAGGGCAGGCCATGATCAATTCAGACCGGAGAGTGAGCGGCACCCTCCTTCGCGGCATCTTGCCGGAGTATGAACCCAGGGTCTCCGAAGTGGCGACGCACCTCGTGTCAGGCCAGCTAGAGGCCCTTCGGGCGGGTGAGTTCGGCATCATTCTCGGTCAGGAACTCGCCGAGCACCTGGGTGTCATTGAAGGCGATAAAATCACCGTGATTACGCCACAGGTGACGGCAACGCCCGCTGGAATCCTTCCAAGGCTCAAACGTTTCACCGTCGTGGGCGTCTTCCATGTGGGCATGTTCGAATATGACCGCAATATGGCCCTTATTAATCTCGAAGATGCCAAACGCCTGTTTAGCCTTGAGGATGCCATCTCGGGACTAAGACTTAAAGTCGACGATGTCTTTTTTGCTCGCGAGATTGCGCGCGATATTGGACCGAGACTCCCAGAAACAGCCTATGTCACCGACTGGACTAAAGCGCACAGTAATTTCTTCAAGGCCATTCAGACAGAAAAACGGGTCATGTTCATCATCTTGCTGTTGATCGTTGCGGTGGCGGCATTCAATATCGTCTCAACGCTCGTGATGGTTGTCACCGACAAACGCGCAGATATTGCGATTTTAAGAACACAAGGGATGACCCCCAGCCAGGTGATGGCGATCTTTATCGTACTGGGCACCATCATTGGGCTCTCAGGGACGGTCATTGGTGGGATCGGTGGGGTTCTTTTAGCGCTCAATGTCGAAACGGTCGTTCCTGCCATCGAACGGCTGTTCGGGGTCCACTTCCTCTCGGCCGATGTCTACTACATCAGCGAACTGCCCTCCCTTTTAATCTGGCGCGATGTCATCAACATTACCGGCGTCGCCTTCGTCCTGTCGATCCTAGCAACCCTCTACCCCGCTTGGCAGGCTTCGAGAATCCGCCCCGCAGAGGAGCTCCGTTATGAGTGAGGTCGTTATCTCCTGTGAAGGACTCTCAAAACGATTCAACCAGGGTGACCTTGATGTCCGGGTCCTTGAAAACGTCTCACTCAGCATTGGAGAAGGCGAGCGAGTGGCCATTATGGGAACCTCAGGATCCGGTAAAAGCACCCTCCTCCATCTCTTAGGTGGACTCGATGCCCCAAGCGCTGGGGAAGTCATGATCCTTGGGCAAACCCTGTCACAGCTTTCAGAGCGAGAGATTTCAGGACTTCGAAATCGATCGCTCGGCTTCATTTACCAGTTTCACCACCTGCTGGGGGAATTTACGCTGCTTGAGAACGTCGCTATACCGCTGCTGATAGGCAGCGTTGGCATTGATGAGGCCACAGAAAGGGCCAATACGCTCCTTGATCAAGTGGGTCTTAAGAATCGCGTCAAACACAAACCGGGGGAACTATCTGGCGGGGAGCGTCAGCGTGCCGCCATTGCAAGAGCCTTGGTCACGAGACCCCGCTGCGTCTTAGCCGATGAACCCACCGGCAATCTCGATCGAAAGACCGCAGATACCGTTTACCAGCTGATGCTGGAATTGAACGAGGCTTATAGCGTGAGCTTTCTGGTGGTCACGCATGACGCTAATTTAGCCAAAAGAATGGACTTTCAATGGCGCCTTGAAGACGGGCAACTGCATCAAGGATAGGAAGAAAACCAGATAAATAACCCCAAGCGCATTAACTATCGCCCATAAAAAAGCCCCGCTGCGGAGCATTGGGGCTTTTTATTGATTGGAGCCTGGCAGTTCCCTACTTTCGCACAGGTAATCTGCACTATCATCGGCGCTAAGCGGTTTCACTTCCGAGGTCGGGATGGGATCGGGTGGTTCCCGCTTGCTCTGGCCACCAGGC
>CAILMG010000219.1 GCA_903835265.1 uncultured Methylococcus sp. | reverse complement strand
GCCTGGTGGCCAGAGCAAGCGGGAACCACCCGATCCCATCCCGACCTCGGAAGTGAAACCGCTTAGCGCCGATGATAGTGCAGATTACCTGTGCGAAAGTAGGGAACTGCCAGGCTCCAATCAATAAAAAGCCCCAATGCTTCCGCAGCGGGGCTTTTTTATGGGCGATAGTCCTTCTGATTCGCCACTAGTGGCGGTGTCTCCTTGAATGGCTTTTAGCCTTTTGATGCCCTTTCTTCAGGCGTTTTTGATGATGGGAGACTGGATGATGCGAGGCGCGGGGGTGGCTCAAACGATGATGGATTCCCTTCTCGCGACGCAGCCTGGTGGAGTGGCCCCGATGATGTCGGCGCGAGAAAGTGCTTGCGTGTCTCCCCCTATGACGAGCGCTTCGCATCGACTGCCCGTGCTTTTGCCGAACCATTTGGCGTTGCCCGGACGAGACTTCTCGTGTCGGGGTATGAAGCCCCCACTGGAGCGGCTTCCGCCCTTGTGGGGCCATCGGGGTGTCATCGTCCTCCTCATCATCCTCATCTTCAATGCTGGCTATTTGAAGGGGGTGTGGCCCTTCAAAAGCAAAGGGAGGCACGGGTGTGACAGCAAGGAGAAGGAGTCCAATCAGAATGGTCGGGAAGCATCGGCTGGTCATGTGGATTCTCTTTCTTATTCAATCAGATGGGCTTTCATAGGCTATTTTCACAGAAATAAGGCGTTCTATGTTGATAGGACCCTTGATGACATGATCATGAATGGCGTGCATGGGTTCAAAACACCGTTACTCAATCGATGCGCTCCAGTCGGCTATACTGACTAGTTTTTCAAGATGAGGTATGTGATGAGACCCAGCGGCCGTTCCCCGGAGCAATTGCGAGATATTGTCCTAACCCCTCATTTCACCAAGCATGCCGAAGGTTCGGTTCTGGTGTCCTTCGGTGATACGCGTGTTATTTGTACCGCGAGTATCGAGGAACGTGTCCCCCCTTTTCTGAAAGGGAAAGGAACTGGCTGGATTACTGCGGAATACGGCATGCTGCCAAGGGCGACGCACGAGCGATCTTCCCGTGAAGCTTCTCGTGGTAAGCAAACCGGTCGCACGATGGAGATCCAGCGATTGATCGGCCGCTCCTTGCGGGCCGCTCTCAATCTCGAAGCGCTGGGTGAAAGAACGATTACGATCGATTGTGACGTGATCCAGGCGGATGGGGGAACCCGAACGGCCTCGATTACCGGGGGCTATGTGGCCCTTCGTCTCGCCGTCGGACAGTTGATGGCGTCAAAGCGCCTCAAGCTCAATCCTATTCATGGCCAGATTGCCTCGGTCTCTGTAGGCATCAGTGGCGGTGTGCCCGTCCTCGATTTAGATTATCGAGAAGATTGTGATGCTGAAACCGACATGAATGTGGTGATGAACGATGCGGGTGCCTTCATCGAAGTACAAGGGACTGCGGAAGGTCACGCCTTCCATCGCCATGAGTTGGATGCCATGCTGGATCTTGCGAGCAAAGGGATTGAAGAATTGATGACCCATCAGCGGGCCGCGCTGGAATCGGTCGGCTTCTAGGGGGTTAGGCTGCCGCTTTGGGGATGCCGGGCGGGCGCCCGGCACTTTATGGTGAGGCTTTTAATTAATTGGGGCTGCCTGCACGCATGGCTGCGGGAACCTCAACCAGCTTTCCTGTTTTGACATCGTAGATGAAGCCATAGATAGGAATGTAATTCGGAACGAGGCTGTGGTTTCGGATCCGATTGACATCTTCAAGAACACTTTGTTCGTTATCCTTGAAGGTCAGCCAGTTGGTGTATTTGCCGTCGGTCGAACCAGGCCCTTTGCCGTTATCGTGCCAGCCATTGGCATCAATGCTCGCGGTATCGAGGCTTTTGCTCAATAAGTCCCCCATAATGTCATTATTAAACAGCTGCATCCCGCAGTCCGTATGATGAATGACAAAGAATTCTTGGGTTCCCAGGAGCTTATGGGAGATGACGAGTGAGCGAATGGCGTCATCACTGGCGCGGCCACCCGCATTTCGAATGACGTGCGCATCGCCTTCTGATAATCCTGCATATTTGGAGGGGTGGAGGCGGGCGTCCATACAGGTCAAGATGGCAAAGCCGCGGGCAGGTGGTAATGCCAGATCACCTTTGGTGAAGGTGGAGGCGTATCCTTGATTCGCCTGAAGAACTTCGGTCAGAATCTTGCTCATCTTTTTCATTCCTAATAGGGATTTTCATTATTTTTTTGGCGGGATGCCCTCGGTGTCCTCATGGTCCGGTCAATTCCGGGCCCATCAAGTTATTTCTTAGGGGGGTTCCGCATGAAAAAAGTTCTTGTTGCTAGCAATAATTCCGGCAAATTGCGCGAAATCGAGGCTATCTTATCAGCGTATGGAATAAGTGCGATCCCTCAGTCGACCTATGACATTGAGGATGCCGAGGAAACGGGCCTCACCTTTGTTGAAAATGCCCTTATCAAGGCGCGTCACGCTGCCACCCTAACGGGACTTCCAGCGATTGCCGATGACTCAGGGCTGTCAGTGGATGCACTGGATGGCGCTCCTGGGGTTTTTTCTGCCCGTTATGCTGGAGTCGGTGCCGGTACGGCGGCTCACAATAGGAAGCTTTTATCCGCACTCCAAGGAGTCCCCATGGAGCAGAGAACAGCCCATTTCAGGTGCGTCATGGTGTTCCTTCGTCATGCTTCTGATCCCAACCCGCTCATCGCCGAGGGGCGATGGTCTGGCCGCATTCTTGAAGAGGCCTCCGGCGAGGGGGGATTTGGCTATGATCCCCTCTTCGAAGTGGCTGGGCTGTCGGTCTCAGCGGCCTCGCTTTCTTCGGAAGTGAAGAATCAACAAAGTCATCGGGGTCAGGCCCTGAGGCAGTTGGTCGACCTTATGCGGGGCGATCCCTTCTTAGGTCTCTAGCGGCGTTTGGTGAGGCTTCCAAGGATGCCTCGGATCAACTCGCGGCCGACTTTTCGGCCGAGCTCGGAGCTTGCCGCCGACATGGCACTTTTGGCGGCCTTTTCGAGAATGCCGCCAAAGGCATCGGTCTCAGGCTGTAAGGATCCAGCCGCCTTGTTGCTCAAGGTCTCATGGGCTGATGGCCGGTCAATGCCTGTCGCATAACGGGTGAGATAAGGGGATCGGGCCATGATCGTCTGCCGTTCTTCGGGGCTGATGGTGCCCATGCGGGATCTTGGCGGAACGACCTTGGCGCGCTCAACCGGAGCTGGAATTCCACCTTCCATCAGCGTTGAGATGAGCGCTTCACCGACGGCAAGCTCGGTGATAGTGGTGGCGACATCGAGCCTGGGGTTTTTTCGAAACGTTTCAGCGGCCACTTTGACGGCCTTTTGATCTTTTGGGGTGAAGGCCCTTAAGGCGTGTTGCACACGATTTCCAAGCTGTCCAAGCACGGTTTCTGGAACATCCATGGGATTTTGCGTGATGAAATAGACGCCTACCCCCTTGGATCGAATGAGTCTGACCACCTGTTCAATCTTTTCCAGCAGGGCCTTCGGGGCATCATCAAAGAGAAGATGCGCCTCATCAAAGAAGAAGGCGAGCTTCGGAAGTTCCTGATCGCCCTGTTCCGGCAGAGTTTCTTGAAGCTTGGTCAGGAGCCACAGGAGAAAGGTCGCATAGAGCTTGGGTTTCTGGAACAACTTGTCTGCCGCAAGGATATTGATTTGTCCACGACCTTCAAGCGTCGTCTGCAACAGATCCTCGATCGCAAGCTGAGGCTCCCCGAATAATTGGCCGGCGCCTTCGCTCTCAAGGGCAAGGAGCCCTCGCTGGATGATGCCAATGCTTTGTTTGCTGATGGCGCCGTAGTTTTTGCTTAAGTCCTGCGTATGTTCAGCGGCATAGATGAGGAGGGATTGGAGATCTTTCAGATCCAGTAGCAGGAGATCTTGGTCCTTTGCGACCTTGAAGAGGAGGCTGAGGACACTGTCCTGCGTTGCATTAAGGCCTAGAAGGCGCGACAACAAAAGGGGGCCGAGGTCCGAAATCGTCGCTCTGGCCGGATGCCCGTCTTGGCCAAAGAGGTCCCAGAACACCACCGGAAATGCTTGGTTCTGATAGTTTTCAACCCCGAGGGTTTTGGCGCGCTCTGTGAGTTTTGGATTGTCTTGGCCGGCGATGGCGAGCCCTGCAAGATCCCCTTTGATATCGGCCAGTAGGACCGGTACTCCAAGGCTTGAGAAGCCTTCTGCCATAATCTGCAGGGTCACGGTTTTTCCAGTTCCGGTCGCTCCGGCGATGAGGCCATGGCGATTGGCGTAGTGGGTGTCGAGAGAACAGGGTTGCTCGCCTTTTCCGATCAGAATCTGGGCCATACGTGACTCGATGAAGGATGATGGTGTTTGTGGGTAATCATTGTGCCACTTCGTGAGCCTTTTAGAACATCGACGGTTGGGTATCGGGATGAATGTCTTTGTGTATGGGAGTCTTTTGGTTCCTTTGGTCTTTGAGCGTTTCGCCGGTGTTGCTCGTCAAGGAGTTCCGGCTCTCCTACAAGGTTATGCGCGCTACTCTTTATCTGGCGAGGTATACCCAGGCCTCATGGAGGAGACTGGTGCGGCGACCATTGGACTCCTGGTGGATGAGATCAGCCCCTTGGTCCTTGAACTACTTGACCAATTCGAGGGGGATGGCTATGAGCGCCGGTCGGTTGAGGTCATCACGGTGCTCGGGGTTGTTGCGATGGCGGAGACTTATATCCTGACGCCGAGTAGGCGAAGCCAAATCGTTCCTGTCTTCTGGGATTTTGACGCTTTCGTTTCCGAAAAGCGTTGGCAACGGATGGAGGAGTGGTCTTTTTAACGCAGTTCGTGTCGGGTTTTGCCGCAGCGGACACACCGTTCAATCGTGACAAGCTTTCCTTTGACCACGTCAAAGGGAATGGAATGGTCGATTTCAAAACGATGAAAACCGCTCCGGCAGAGGGTGTTGCCGGTTCCTCGTGTTTTTTTAGCTGGACGCTTAAAAGGGACGATATTGCTCATGGGATCTTTTGAGGGCCTGATGCGCGGTGGGTTAAGCGAGCGGCGCGTTATTGGGTTATCCTTTCCATGAAGAGGGGGACCTCTTGATTCTGATCTTAGTGTGAGGGATTTATTTTAAGGGAACCTTCGATCGGATCGAAGACTTTTTGGGGTGTGGGTGAAGGCTCTTGCTCAAGCGCCCCTCGGCAGAGTCTTTGTGCGACATCTTCCGCAACAAACGCGTTTTTTTGGGTATGACATGAATAGAATCAGTCTGACAGTGAGTGGGATGAAGTGCGGGGGCTGCGAGAAGACCGTGCAGGATGCCGCAACGTCCGTCTCAGGAGTCATTTCAGCAAAGGCCTTTCATCAAGAAAATCGGGTCGAAGTGGTTTTTGATGACGCGCTGGTGAGCCCGACGGTGATTCAAAAAGCCATTGCTGACAAGGGTTATCCCATTCTCTGAGGGCGGTTGCCCCGCTGACCACAATACGCCCCCTTCTATGGACGATAAGGCCAAACTTCCGGTCACGATAGCGATTTCCGGTGCTGCCGGTCAGATCAGTTATTCCCTGCTGTTTCGATTGATTGCGGGGGATCTTCTAGGGCCTCATCAGCCGATCGTGCTTCGGCTCTTGGAGGTCCCTCAAGCCATCGGTCAACTGGAAGGTGTTGCCATGGAGCTTGAGGACTTTGCATCGCCAATCCTTGTGGGGCTGAGCTGCCATAGTGATCCCCTCGAGGCGTTCAAGGCGGTGGATCTTGCATTTCTTGTGGGCGCTAGACCCCGGGGGCCAGGGATGGAGCGCGGCGATCTCCTCGAGGTGAATGCGGAAATCTTTGCCGAGCAGGGTCGAGCGCTTAATGCTGTCGCAAAACGCTCGGTCAAGGTGCTGGTCGTTGGTAATCCGGTCAATACGAATACCTTGATTGCCATCCGTAATGCCCCGGATCTCGACGCATCACAGTTTTCAGGAATGACCCGTCTTGACCATAACCGGGCGGTTAGTCTCCTTGCAAGGGCCTCCCAGAGGCCATGCACCTCTGTTGAAGGTGTCATTATCTGGGGAAATCACTCAACCTCCCAGTATCCGGACGTTCATCATGCGACCATCAATGGGCGGCCGGCCCTGGAGTGCGTGGGTAAGGATTTTGAGGCGTCCTTTATCGAGACCGTGAGGCGACGAGGAGCCGAAGTCATTCGTGTTCGAGGTAAATCCAGTGCAGCGTCCGGAGCGCATGCGGCGCTGTGTCAAATGCGTGACTGGCTGAGGGGCACACCGAAAGGTTCTTGGACCAGTATGGCGGTGGTGAGCGATGGGAGTTATGGCATTACCCAAGGCTTGGTGTTTTCATTTCCGGTGGAGACCCATGATGGCCATTGGCGGATCGTCGAGGGGCTGGCCCTTGATGCCGCGAGTGCAGCGCTCATTAAGGCCAGTGAGAGCGAGTTGTTGCAGGAGCGTGATTTGGTTCGACACCTGATCGATCTCCCTTAACGATATCGGGCTCAGTGCTCCCGAAGCGGGTGGTCCTCGACCAGGAGGAATTCGAGGAGAGCCTTTTGCGCGTGCAAGCGATTTTCGGCTTCGTCCCAGACCACGCTTTGTGGTCCCTCAAGGACGCTAGCGCTCACTTCTTCACCTCGATGGGCTGGGAGACAGTGCATGAATAAGGCATCTGGGGCGGCTCGGCTCATCAGCTGATCGTCAACCTCGAAGCCCCGAAAGGCCAGTTCCCGTCTTGATTGTTCTTCTTCCTGGCCCATACTCGCCCAGACATCCGTGACCACCAGGTCGGCCCCTTCTGCGGCGGCCTTTGGTTCGCGCATCAGGATGGCCCGCCCGTCTGCCTTGTCCATGAAATATTGATCAGGCTCGTAAGAGGGAGGGCAGGCGATCTTGAGGGTGAAGTCAAGCAGGGATGCCGCTTCGAGATAGGAATGACACATGTTGTTGCCATCACCAATCCAGGCGACGGTTTTTCCTTTGATATCACCCCGGTATTCGAAATAGGTCTGCATATCCGCTAAGAGCTGGCAGGGATGGCTTTGATCGGTGAGTCCGTTGATCACTGGGACGCTGGAGTGTTGAGCGAAGAGTTCGACGGTCCGATGTTCATGGGTTCTCAGCATAATGCAGTCGACCATCCTCGAGATCACGCGAGCGGAATCCTCGATGGGCTCACCGCGACCCAGTTGAGTATCCCTTGGGGAGAGAAAGATCGCGGCCCCACCCAGCTGGATCATTCCTGTTTCAAAGGAAATGCGCGTGCGAGTTGAAGACTTTTCGAACAGCATCGCGAGAACCTTGTTCTTCAGCGGCTCATGGCCGGTTCTCTGAGCTTTAAGCTCGATGGCTCGCTTTAGAAGTCCTTTGAACTCAGCCTGAGACAAGTCGGAGAGGTTGACGAGGTGGCGTAAGGGCATGGCGGTGTCTCCGAGACTTAGCAGCCGGTATGGGCATGGACGACACCAATGACCGTGTCGATCAGGTGGCGGGTTTCGTCGTCGTTAAGAATGAGGGGCGGCAACAGTCTGATGGTTCGTTCAGCGGTCACGTTAATGAGGATGTGGGCATCGAGCGCCTTCAGGGGAAGCTCCATGCAGGGCGCATCGAGTTCAATGCCGATCATGAGCCCTCTTCCTCGGACCTCTTTCACTTTAGGGTTGTTTTTGAAGGCCTCCTGGAAGGCGTTTCTGATAGTCTCGCCTAATGAAGCCGCTCGCTGAACCAGATATTCATCACTCAAAATGTTGATGACGCTGAGGGCCGCCCGGCAGGCTAGGGGGTTGCCGCCAAAGGTGGAGCCATGTTTTCCCGGAGTCAATACATCGGCAGCCGCCCCTCGGGCCAGGCAAGCTCCGATTGGAAAACCATTCCCGAGGGCTTTAGCGAGCGTCATGACGTCTGGTTTGATGTTGGCATGCTGGAAACCGAACCAGCGGCCTGATCGGCCCATGCCACATTGCACTTCATCAAACATCAAAAGCCAGCCGCGCTGATCGCATAAGGCTCTCAATCTTTTGAGGTATTCATCTGGGGCAATCCGGATACCACCTTCCCCCTGGATCGGCTCGAGAAAGATGGCCACGATGTCGGGGTCTTCAAGTGCTTCGATAGAGTCGCCGTCACCAAAAGGGGCGCGAATGAAGCTTTCGACCAAAGGTTCAAAGCCTTCTTGTACCTTGCTATTACCCGTGGCGCTCAAGGTAAAAAGTGTTCGGCCGTGAAAACTATTCTCCATCACGATGACCTTGGGGTGGCTGATCCCGAGGCTATGACCGTATTTGCGGGCCAACTTCAATGCAGCTTCATTGGCTTCGGCACCTGAATTCGAGAAAAAGGCATTGTCGAGCCCGCTGAGCCCGGAGAGCTTTTCTGCCAGTTGTTCCTGGAGAGCGATGCCGTAAAGATTTGAGGTATGAATCAGGGTTTTAGCTTGATCACAGAGTGCCTCGGCTATTTTGGGATGAGCATGGCCCAGATTGCAGACGGCAATGCCGGAGATCGCGTCCAGGTAACGCTGCCCTTCGGTGCTCCAAAGCCAAGGCCCTTGGCCGCGCTCGAAGGACACGGGCATCCGCGCATAGGTCGGCATCAAGGAAACAGTCATGGACTCACTCCACCATAAAATAAAAAAGGCAGTCCAGGGACTGCCCTTAAAAAATCAAGCCGAACATTATAGATCAATCGATTTTGATATCAAGTTAGCTGGGCGCGCAAGGGGTACGGCTGGTTCTGTTTAGAGTTCGGCAAGATTACCCTTCTCCTCCAGCCAGATTTTACGATCGCCAGCCCTTTTCTTGGCCAACAGCATATCGAGACAGTCATCGGTATCTCCGGGTTCATCAAGGGTCAATTGCACCAGTCGCCGGGTATCGGGGTTCATGGTGGTTTCCCTGAGCTGGGAGGGATTCATTTCGCCCAGCCCTTTAAAGCGCTGCACGTTGATCTTGCCTTTAATTTTTTCAGCCTCAATGCGGTCAAGGACCCCCTTTTTTTCAGGTTCATCAAGGGCATAAAATACTTGTTTGCCGACATCAACACGGTAGAGAGGCGGCATTGCGACGAAGACGTGTCCCGCATCCACTAAGGGCCTGAAATGTTTAACAAACAGGGCGCACAAAAGGGTTGCGATGTGGTTGCCGTCGGAGTCCGCATCGGCCAAGATGCAGATCTTGCCATAACGAAGTCCTTCAAGGACGCTGGAGCCAGGATCAACGCCAACCGCAACGCTAATGTCGTGGACTTCCTGGGAGGCGAGTACGCCGCCGGATTCAACCTCCCAGGTGTTTAGGATTTTCCCCCTGAGCGGCATGATGGCTTGAAAATCTTTGTCGCGTGCCTGTTTGGCTGAACCGCCTGCTGAATCGCCTTCCACTAGAAACAGTTCGGTCCGGTCGAGGTCTTGTGACGCACAATCCGAGAGCTTTCCTGGAAGCTGAGGCCCGCTGGTGATTTTCTTGCGGGTCACCTGGCGGCTGGCTTTGAGTCTCCGCTGGGCATGATCGATCACCAGTTCGGCAATGCGCTCACCCACTGCGGGGTGCTGGTTGAGCCAGAGACTAAAGCTGTCTTTGGCAACGCCCGAAACAAAAGCGGCGCATTCCCTAGAACTTAATCGCTCCTTGGTTTGACCTGAGAACTGGGGGTCTAGCATTTTGAGGGAGAGCACATAGTGGCAACTCTCCCAAACGTCTTCGGGTGCGATCTTGATGCCGCGCGGCAGGAGATTTCGGAATTCACAGAACTCCCTGACGGCCTCCGTTAAGCCGGTGCGAAGCCCATTTACATGCGTACCGCCCTGAGCGGTTGGCACTAGGTTGACATAGCTTTCAGTGACCGGCTCTCCCCCAGAGCTCGTCCAAACCACAGCCCAATCGACCGCTTCCTGCTTCCCCGAGAGGCTCCCGATAAAGGGCTCTTCGGGAATGCACTCCTGATCGCCGATACGATCGATTAAGTACTGGGGAAGACCATTTTCAAAATACCAAACATCTTCTTCGCCCGTGTAATCGTCCTTGAGCGTGATTTTTAGGCCAGGGCAGAGCACGGCTTTCGCCCGGAGAAGAGCTTTGAGTTTTTGCGTCGCGATTTTAGGGGAATCAAAATAATGGGTTTCCGGCCAGAATCTGACGGTGGTTCCAGTATCTTTTTTAGTGGTATTGCCAATTGCGCTGAGGTTACGAACCTTCTCGCCTCGTTCAAAGCCGATATCCCAGATAGATCCATCGCGCCTGATTTCAACGTCAAGGCGATCTGACAAGGCATTCACAACCGAAACGCCGACCCCGTGAAGCCCACCCGAAAAACCATAGCTCTTGTTGGAGAATTTTCCGCCGGCATGGAGCTTCGTTAGGATGACTTCAACGCCTGAGATGCCCTCTTCGGGATGCATGTCGACCGGCATGCCTCGGCCGTCATCGCGGACCTCGACGCCGCCATCGATCATGATCCGAACATCAATATGGGTGGCATGTCCCGCGAGGGCTTCGTCCACACTATTGTCGATGACTTCCTGGGCCAGATGGTTAGGGCGCGAGGTGTCGGTATACATGCCGGGTCGTTTTCTGACCGGGTCAAGTCCCGAGAGGACTTCGATGGAGGCGGCGTCGTAAGTAGGGTTCATAGTCCTCGTTGCCTGATGATGGGCGTCAACGTTGAGGTGTTTTTTTACTCTGCAGGCAGCGCTCTTTTAAGCTGGCGGCGATACATCAGCATGTAGGTGATGGCAATAACGGTAGATAAGGCGATGGCCCCCATTACGGCTTCGTGGGCATATTGTTGTATCAATTCCTTTTGGGCGCCGATCAGGAAGCCAAGCCAGCTGAGGGTGGCCACCCAGATGCCGGCGCCGGCAAGAGTATAGAGGGTGAAGCGCCAATGGTTCATTCGGGCAAGGCCTGCGGGAATGGAGATCAGGTGACGAATGACCGGTAGCAGTCGTCCAATAAAGGTCGAGACTTCGCCATGTTTTAGAAAGAATCGTTCCACGCGATCGATGTGCGTCTCATGGATGAAGACCTTGTGACCGTATTTGATCAGTAGCCCTCTCCCGAGCCATGAGGCGACAAAATAGTTGGCGTAAGCACCTGCAAGGCTTCCTAAGGTGCCGCTCAAAATCACCAGGGTCATGTCCATCTTTCCTTCATGGACCAGGTAGCCGGCTGGAGGCATAACGAGCTCGCTCGGGATTGGGAAGATCGAACTTTCCATGGCCATCAGCAGAAAGATGCCAGGATAGCCAAGATCGCCGATGGTGTTCACCAGCCAGATGATAATGTCGTGCATGCTTATGGTGGATTGGGTGGGTTGGGTTAAGCGGGGCTTCTAAAGCCATTGGTCATCGGGAATCGGCGGTCGCGTCCGAAAGCTCGGCGAGTGACCTTGACGCCAGGCGGTGCCTGGCGGCGTTTGTATTCGTTGCGATCGACAAGACCCGCCACGCGTTCAACGACGTCGGGATCGAATCCGGCTTCAATGATAACCTCGATCGATTGGTCTTGTTCGATATAGCGCTCGAGGATGTCGTCAAGAATGGGGTAGGGTGGAAGCGAGTCTTCGTCGCGCTGATCATGCCGTAATTCGGCGGAGGGCGCGCGGATTATGACGCGCGCGGGAATAACAGGCGATAGGCTGTTACGGTACTCAGACAATCGATAGACCAGCATTTTGGGGATATCCTTGAGTGGCGCAAATCCCCCCGCCATATCGCCGTATAGCGTCGCATAACCCACGCTCATTTCGCTTTTGTTGCCGGTTGTCAGAAGGATCTTTCCCGTTTTGTTTGAAAGCGCCATCAGAAGGGTGCCGCGACAACGTGCTTGAATATTTTCCTCAGTGGCGTCGGGTATGGTGCCTTTTAGTGCTGGGGCTAGAAGATCTAGGAATGTCTGGAAGGCCGGCTCGATAGGGATGATGTGGTGTTTGCACCCAAGTGCAGCCACCTCAAGAAGCGCATCCTCATTGCTCATATCTGCTGTGTAGCGGGAAGGCAGAAGAACGGCCTCCACTTGGTCTTTGCCCAGGGCATCGACGGCAAGCGCCAGTGTGAGGGCGGAGTCTATACCGCCAGAGAGGCCGAGTAGGGCGCCCTTGAATCCGTTCTTTTTGACATAGTCTCGAATCCCGGTTACTAAGGCCTGATAAATGGCGGCCTCCTCTGACAAGGTCGCCGCCTTATTTCCAGGAATGGGTTGAGGTGTGGGTCCTTCGGGAAACTCAACGAGTAAGGTTGTTTCCTCAAAGGCCGGTGCTTGATGGGTGCAGGTCCCCTCTCGGTCCATCACAAACGAATGGCCGTCAAAGACGAGTTCGTCTTGTCCCCCGACCAGATTAATGTAAGCGAGGGGCACCCCTGTTGCTGCGATTCGGGCGCGCACGTGGTTTTTTCGCTCCTCGGCTTTTCCTTGGTGGAACGGGGAGGCGTTAAGATTCAGGATGAGGGTGGCGCCCGCTTCGACGGTTTCCTCGACGGGCCCCGGCT
>CAILMG010000218.1 GCA_903835265.1 uncultured Methylococcus sp. | reverse complement strand
CTGGAAAAGCATTTCAGGGTGTGTCGATTTCTCTTCATTCATCGTCGTCTACTCAATTGAGTGGGCTGGTTGAATCTCACGATAGATAGAACCGAAGCGACACGGATGTCGCGAGGCTATCTATCGAGGCGGCGACTCAACAGTTCTTCGCTCTGGTTGCTTTTATAGGGACGGCCCTTGCAGATTCCATCTCACACCCCTCTCACTTTGGTGATACCTGGGGTGAGCCTCTGGTCACGGGGTTGGGTGCCGCGGTCCTTTCGGTCATCCTCTCGAATACTACCCTTGGGAATTATCTGGTCCATCTTTCAGAGTCGCCATCAAAATCGCCTATCAAAAAGCCTCTTTCAGAGGATGAGACAGATCCCTCCTGAAACCCCGAGTCATGGGATGCTATCGCCCGGTCTAACGGCTTACGGCCACGATGCCCATGGGTGATGATTGTGACCAGTCCTCAGGAAGCGGCAGCGATTCAATGAGTGCCAAATCGGCAGAGTCTGGCTGGTTGATGATTTTGAAGGTGTCGATATAGGGACGCGTTGGCGGAAACGGTGGTTTTTTATCGAAGGCGCTGAGCCTGAAAAGATAGAGGCCATCCGACCTGATCGTAATATCAAGCCCGCCAGGACCTTGATCGATTGGCGCAATATCAGAGACCCACTGTAGTACGCCATTCCTTTCAAGGTGATAGAGGCTTAACGATCGACGAGCAAAGGCTGAGACCCAGAGTCTTTGGCCATCGGGGTGGATTGCCGCCCAGCAGGGGTCAAGAAGTTGAGGCCTAATATCCTGATTCATCTGTTTAACGGCCCCCCTCGAGTTGGTTTTAAAGGCTAGAACTCCAGGCTGGTCCTCCTTGCCCTGCGTGACGGCGAAGAGGTTCCCAAGGTTCATCCTTTTGGATCCTAGGGAGCGCTCGGGGAGGGTAGCTCCACCATAGGGTTCTTGGAGCCCACCGATCGAGTCTGTCCTCAGAATAAAGCCGTCCTCGCTGAGGCGGAAAATATCAAAGTTTCCTGAGAGCTTCCGAGAGACGCCGAAGACGTCAGAGTTTGGGGCGGTTAGGACGTCGACCGGTAAGTCGCCAGGAACGTAATCAAAATACGCCGATGAGATCGGCTGAAGCGATCCGTCCCGGCGGATTCGAAATGCCGAGATTCCGCCATGGAGAGCTTCCAAGTTGCTGCCTTGATTGAGTACTAGAAGGTGGTCGCGATGGATAGCAAGACTAACGGGTACAAACCCTCCCGAAGGATATCGACCCTGAAACCTAAGTCTGCCGCCGGTTAGAATCTCAAAGGCAGAAATAGAGTGATCGCCACTGTTCACCGCGAAAAGTTGTTGGCCCCGGGTCACAAGCGCATGGGATGAGTTGCCGTCAACGCTGGGGCGGCCTAGCCCGCCGGTCGAGTAAGTCTCGATGAGCCTTAATGACCCTGTTGCAGGGTCTTGTTGGAATGCGGCAATCTGATTGTTGATGGCCGAATTTTGGATGACATACACTGAAGTCATTAAAGGGGCTGCCTCTGTCTTGGAGCTCAGAGCAACCTGTAATAAGATCGCCAGTAAAAAATGTGTGAAGGGTTTCATCGTGTTTTCCAATAGAAGGTCAGAGTATTGGCGTCAGGTCGATGAGGGCTTCTAGGGTCTCTTGGGTGGAGGCGCCAGGCAAAGACCAGCCGCAGGGGGCGATAAAAAATTGACCCGGTTGAATGCCTTGAATGGAGGAGCGGCATAGGCCGGGGTTGCGAGGTGACCGCTTTATCCAAGATTGCCAACGGTTGGTAGAGAGGCTAAAGCGGGGCATCTTGAACAAATGATAGTCCAAGAGGGGCTTCCGCTGAAAACGGAATAGAAAAAGCAATCAGGGTCTCTTTTGGTCACCCGAAAATAGGCTAACGTCGAGATAAGGGGGTTTTTTATGGGGGGCATGCATCTGCGGGGGTGCAGCCTAGAAATACAGAAGTTTTTGTTGTATTAGCCGGTGTCGATGGTTCGTGTTCAGCGGCCATTTGTTCCAAGCCCCATGGATTGGCATTGGCTTTCCCCCTTGATCAGTGACTAAATTCCTAAAAGACGAGCCTTTACAATAATAAGGAGAAGCAAGATGAATGTCAGGACCGTAATTTTTTTAATCTCCATGCTCACGGCCGTCGTGGTGTCCCAGAATTCCCTGGCCGATGATCATAGCTTTAGAAGATTCATCGGGCTTTGGCAAGCGGTCGATCCGGTTGATGGCTCGCTGTCCACCCTCTCCATCAACAAGCTATCAAATGATACGCTGCATCTTCTTTATAACGACACCTACTTCTATCTTTGTAATGGAGGTCGTGGGCTTGGTGTCGGTAATGGAACCAGAGCAGGTCGAAATGCCATCGAATTTAGCGGCATCACTTATACCTGCGAAGATAAGAAGATTGCGCCGGTCAATATTCCAGCGAGTTTTACCCTAGATGCTTCAGGCGCGTTGATTGAGGTTGATGAGGATCCAAGCAGAACGCGGACTATTTTCTATAAGATTACCCGATAGATCGTCTTTTATATGGGTATTTTAATTATTCAATTAAATCGTATCTCAGGCTTTTGAGGATCGATAAAAATAAATAAAAAACACTTTTTTTAGTGCCGTTGGCTTCAATAGATGCCCTAATAATTTTTTATTGCGGGCTTATAAAAATCTGCCGATCAGATCTAATTTTTAGAGACACTGAATGGGCTTGATGCGCAGGCGGCAGGGTTAATAAGGTCACTCAGGGAGTATTCACATACCCTAATGACGCCATTCTTTGAGACATTTGAGGCCACTGGCGTGTAGCTCCCAACCGTCGCTGTGCGGGTGATTGTTGTGCCTATGGTTGTCTCAGTATAGTCGCTGATCGTGGGAGCTCCAAACTTAAGGACCTTCCATGGGGCATTCCCAGTCTTTGAGTAGCTGACCTGAAATATAGGGGATGTTGGCTCTTTTGAATAAGAAAGGGTATAAATGAAACTAGTAGGAACACCCACGGTGCCCGAAGATGGGGTTGCGTTTATTGAATTTGATTCAATAGAAATACTGAGCCCACCAGTGGTCGCTGCGTAAACCGTGTTTCCAGAGCCGTAGACTCCAAGTACAACATTCGAGCCAAGGCCATTCGCAGTGGTTTTGTTGATGAAAGTGGCCCCAGAGTCTGTTGAAATGCTTAGTCCGCTATCCCTCGCCGCGTAAATCGTGTTGCCAGAGGCGTAGATTCCAAGTACGTAATTGGAGCCAATTCCATTTGCAGTGGTTTTGTTAGTGAAAGTAGCTCCAGAGTCTGTTGAAATACTCAGTCCACCATTGGTCGCCGCGTAAACCGTATTTCCAGAGGCGTAGGCTCCATATACAATGCTGGAGCCAAGTCCATTCCCGCTGGTTATGTTGGTGAAAGTGGCCCCAGAGTTTGTTGAAATACTGAGTCCGCCATTGGTTGCTGCATAAACCGTGTTTCCAATGGCATAGACTCCATATTCAATGCCGGAACCAATTCCATTCGTGCTGGTGTTGGTGAAAGTGGCCCCAGAGTCTATTGAAATACTGAATCCGCCAGCAGTCGCCGCATAAATTGTGCTTCCCGTGGCGTAGACTCCAAGTACATAATTGGAACCAAGTCCATTCGCGGTAGTTTTGTTGGTGAAAGAAGCCCCGGAGTCTGTTGAAATACTCAGTCCTCCAGCGGTCGCCGCGTAAATTGTGCTTTCAGTGGCGAAGACACCATTCACATAATTGGAGCCAAGTCCATGCGCAGTGGTTCTGTTGGTGAAAGATTGGGCGAGAGAAGTCGTCGAGTAAAATCCTATGGCTAAAATCAAAGCCGAAACAAACACCTTCACAAGAACCTCCGACAGAAATTAAGAAACCACCCTGCAAATTATTAGGCTATTCAGTGGCAGCATCCATCCGAACCGTCTTCGGGCTCCCCCTAACTGAGCGTAATGCTTGCGCCGCATACCTATTTTCAGATTGTAGGATTCAGTCCAAGGATAGCATCGAAAAAGATGGCTGGGGGGTCTTGTGGGATAGAGGGACAGAGGTCTGGTCTAGGTTTTGTTCTTGGTCGATTGTGGTTTGGTGAAGGGCCGTGCTATCGGATGGCAGGTGACATGTCACTGATAGTTCTTTACCCCTAAAGATCCATTTCTAGGCTGATCGAGGGGTTCCTTCATCATAGAGGGCTTTATGTGGGGGCGTTAGATGTCTTCGCTCGGTAAAAAGCCCAAGAAAATAGTGCCTCGACTACACCCAGCCCCAAACGTAGCGGTAAATTCCATCATGAACAACAGCAGGGAACGACTTTCCTGGACCCAACCTTCAAAGCCAGCCATCAAATCGGCTGCATTCTCCAATGCCAAACCGACCCAGCGACCCCAGCCACTGCGCCCATTCAGCGAGCGTGGGGTGATGCGGAGGCTCCTCCCTCCCACAGCAAAGAAAGCGGGGACTGATAGAATTTGGACTTTATTGGAGAAATACAAACAAATGAAACCACATCGGGACGTCCCCAACTTTGTCGTCTTCATAACGCTTCTCTTGGGCGGTTACGATCTCTTGCGTGGCGTCATGCACACTTTTTTTTTGAACTATTCAGCGCTGCATATTGCGGGTCTCGATTTGTCGGCAGCCACCGCCAGTGACCAGCTCCGTCTTCTGGGGGTCTTTGGGATCTCGAACTTTGAGACGGGGATCGCCCTGATCCTAATGGGGCTATATGCTCAACGACTTGCCTTAGCGATGCTGGGCGCGATCCCTCTTTTGTATCTGCTGGGATATTTCACCATTAAGATCAACGTCGCCGGCTACGAACCTTCGCACGCAAATTGGGGCGGTGCCATGCCCTTGATGGTGTATATGAGCATCAGCGTCATCACGTTCCTCCTCGGCATGAGGTCGATATTAAAGGGCAGGCGTTCAATTTTTTAAACTTGTCGCAGTCGACCCCGAATACCCATATAAACGTTCTGGGGTCTGAGCGTCAGTCGGATGACTGAGACCAACACCAAGCTACTATCCACCCGTAAACCCTCACCGAACCCCTAGATGAGGGCTTCAATGATGACCTAGGCTTTTGATTTAGCGGTTCATGGAACAACATGGCCTAACGAGAAACTGATCCAAGGCATCCTAGATCGAATCATGAGCAAGGCCTGAGGCGTGAGATCCAAAATCTTCACGATTGAATAGCACATGGTATCCATCCGTTGATCGGGAAGAGTAATGAATTCCAAAAAGCCAAAAAGTTTGCCTGCAGGGATCTGGATGCTCGGCTTCGTCAGCCTTCTGATGGATATTTCCTCAGAGATGATCCATAGCCTATTACCCCTCTTCATGGTCGGCCCCTTGGGATCCAGTGCCTTGATGGTCGGGATCGTCGAAGGCCTTGCGGAATCTACCGCATTGATTGTCAAGATCTTCTCGGGTGCTTTAAGTGATTACCTCGGTAAACGCAAAGAGCTGGCTGTTGTGGGTTATGCCATGGGCGCGATGGCAAAGCCCCTCTTCGCATTGGCGCCTAGTATGGGGATCGTACTCACCGCGCGTTTAATAGATCGAATCGGCAAAGGCATCAGAGGCGCGCCGCGAGATGCCCTCATCGCAGATATTGCACCGCCCTCGTTGCGAGGCGCTGCCTTTGGACTTCGGCAATCCCTCGACACCGTAGGGGCCTTCCTCGGGCCACTGTTCGCCTTCGGCCTAATGCTCGCTTGGAATAACGATTTTCGAGCCATCTTTTGGGTGGCTGTCATTCCGGGAGTCATGGGGGTCGTTGTATTGATGTTTGGCGTTAAGGAGCCAAAGCAGCATCGGGGCGATAAACGTTCTAATCCGATCCGTCGGGAGAACCTTAAACGCTTGGGGCCAGAGTATTGGTGGGTGGTTATCATTGGAGCCGCGTTGACCTTGGCTCGATTTAGTGAAGCATTCTTGGTCCTTAGGGCCGAACAAGG
>CAILMG010000217.1 GCA_903835265.1 uncultured Methylococcus sp. | reverse complement strand
CGTTAAGGGCTAGAACGATAGAAACCACCGCCTTGGTCACACTTTTGAAAAGATCCGCAATAAAGCGGCGGTGAAACTGCAGATTTTTACGAAGCCATGATTCATGGATGTTGCCAAGGCTGGTGATGAGGAAGCTGACGCTCATCAGCTGGATAATAGGATCAAGGCGTGGTTCATGAAAAAAGTGCCCAATCGTCGGCGCGGCGACGAACGTGACAATAGCCAGTGCGCATCCGAAGGCCACATTGAAGATAAATGCGGTACTTGCGCGGCGATGTTCCATCGAGGTTGCTTCTTTCAAATGAAACACGAAGGCTGCGCCTACACCAAAATCGGTTAGGCCTTCGAGATAGGTAACAAAAAGGCCAATGGCCATCAGGCCAAACTCGTCAGGTGAAAGCAGTTTGCTTAAGAGAATGGTGGAGGCGAAGGTGGTTCCTTTGCTTAAAAGGAACGCTAAATAGCCCAATAAGGATCCTACCAAGGCGGACCGCTGGACGGCTTTGACATTCATCGGCCGCTTAGCGGATCGGGGATTCTAAGTCGGGAGGGTGGCCCTTCAGCCGACGTCTTTGAGGGGCTTCGAATGCCCATCGCAAGGCCTGCCAGAAGCCAAAAATATCGTGGAAATGCAGCGTGGAGAAAAAGGCCCGCGATCAAGAAGCCGATCAGGCCCAATCGAAAAGCATCCATCATTCCTAAAAGGTTATTTTGGCCTTCCCGCCTGAGGGAATGCCTGGCCTCACGAAGGTTTCGGAACATGAGCCAGATCATTGAAAACAGGAATGCTGAGCCTATGATTCCGGTTTCGGCCATCCATTCGAGAAACATGTTGTGGGCATGTCGCTCGGTATGTCTTGATTCATATCCGAGTTGTTGGGAGTAATCTTGGTAGTTGATCGGGTAGTTATTGAGACCGACACCGAACAGAGGATGATCCATAAACATGAGGAGGCCAGATGCGAGTTCGCTGATACGGCCGCGGAGAGAGTCTTCAACGCCGCTGGAGAGGGGTGCAGTGAGTGAGAGCGGGAGAGCCATGAGTCGGTCCAGATAGCGCTCTGGCAGCAACAAGAGGGCGGCCATGGCGAGACATAAGCATCCAAGGATGAGGGCCAAGGAGGGTCTCTTATGGATGCCGACCAAGGCTAACATCCCGATGAGCCCGATCAGAGCGCCCCTCGAGAAGGTCAAGAGGACGGCAAGGCTGGTCACAATGGCCGCGACCCCAGCCAACCATCGGGTGGAATGATGGTCGCCGTTCATGGAGCGGTTAACACTGAGTGGGAGGGCGATGAGGAGGATTTGGGCGAAAAAATTAGGGTCGCCAATGGTGCCGCTGATGCGGTAGGTTTCCACGTGACCGGAGAGGTTCTGCTTGGCGGCCTGTGCCAGGCCGCCAAAGTCAGAACCAAAGTCTTGAGTCAGGTATTGATAGACAGCGATCGCACTCAGTAGCAACGCACTGAGGATGATGGCCCAAAAGGCGGTCTCCAGTGCTTTCTCACGGTCGGTCTTTAAGATGATCATAAGAGTGAGGGCGAACAGGATGTCTTTTGCCAGATCACTAACACCCAGTAGGGCGATATCGAGGTCTCTCGCGGACGTGAGTGATACGAGACAGGCCATGAAATAGCCCGCCATAAGACCGAAGGGAGACCTGAGGCCCGATGGGTACTGATGGGTCATGATCATCTTGAAGGTGGCCATCAAGATGAGCCCAAGGACGAGTGGCGTGACGATGGAGGGTGCCTGATGATAATGAACCAAGGTATCGGATAGACGGGCGTGGCTGATGAAGATCAAAAGGCCCAGACCCGCCTTAAGGTTCACGCCGATCCAGGTAATCCCGATCAGCCCCATGATTGGGATCAGCGCAACCTCTGGATGGAACGTGGCAGCGAGACCCATGCCGATCAGAGAGCCTAGAAAGAGTCCTGACATGGAATAGATGAAGGCGGGCAGGGGTTCATCCCTCACGAGATATCCGAGGGGTGTGCTGCGGGTTTCCCGTGCAGTGATCCAGCGCCAAGGATTCATAGGAAAGGCCCTAATGGAGGTTGAGATCTTTGGTGTCTAGCAGGGAGATTGCAGCGATGAGCGATGAGGCTGATAGCCGCGTCGGCGGGTTGACCGTTGAACTTCCAGGGCCTTCTTGTCTGCCAGTGCCAGGTATCGCGGCACATGGCGTTGATATCGCGTTCGGCTCGCCAGCCTAAAAGCGTTTTTGCAAGGCTTGGATCGGCGTAGCAGCTCGCCACATCACCCTCCCGCCGTGGTCCGAATTCGATGGGGATTGTCCGGCCAGAAGCGCGCTCAAATGAACGCACCAGTTCGAGAACACTGGTGCCTCGGCCGGTTCCGAGATTTATTTCAGAGCACGTCGGAGCGCTGAGATGATGGAGAGCAGCCAGGTGCCCTTTTGCGAGATCCACGACATGAATGTAGTCCCGAACCCCGGTTCCATCAGGCGTTGGATAGTCGTTACCCCAAATCCTGAGAGCCTTGAGGCGACCTGCCGCAACTTCACTGATATAAGGCATGAGGTTGTTCGGAGTGTCCCGAGGGGCTTCACCCATCGCGCCGCTTTCGTGAGCGCCCACTGGGTTGAAATATCGAAGGATGGCGATTTTCCATGTGGGGGAAGATCTAAAAAGATCCCGAAGCATGTCCTCAATGATGATTTTGGTTCGTCCATATGGATTAACGGCTGAGAGCGGATGGGCTTCCCCTAAAGGGAGTGATTGAGGAATCCCATAAACCGTCGCGGATGAGCTGAATACGAGAGTGTTCAGCCCGATGGTATCCATCGCCTGAAGCAATGAAAGAGTCCCCATGACGTTGTTTTCGTAATAATCGAGGGGCATTTCAATCGATGCCCCGATCGATTTAAGGCCTGCAAAATGAATGACAGCATCACACTGGTACTCGGCCAGCGTTGCCTCCAAAAGTGCCCGATTGAGAAGGCTGCCCTCCACAAAATCAGGTGTCCGACCGGTGATTTTTCGGAGTGATAGAAGCACCTCAGCATAACTGTTACTGAGGTTGTCATAAATGACCGTCCGATATCCCTTTTCTAGTAATGCGGCACAGGTATGAGAACCGATATAGCCGGTGCCGCCGGTGACCAATATACTTTTGTAGTGATTTGTCAACACGTGTCTCTTTTGGTTACTTCATTCATCTGATTCCTTAAATACCATTTTTATGGTATAAGAATGTTTATATTGATTGGTTATTAGTGAAATATCTTATTGCCTATTTCAGGATAAATCGGCATTTTTGTGAATACGTATAAATACGGGGCGTGGACTTAAAGGGCTACAATCTGTATAAGTCCATGAGCCTTTGGGGAGGGGCTGGATCTTTTTGGGCAGCAGCACAAAAGGGATTGACAACAATAATCAAGCCTCTTGGGGCATTCTTTATGAGGGAGCGTTCGCCATACGTTAAATTACGTATGTACGAATGATCAAAAAAAACTTGAAATAGAGAGGGTCCTTTTTTAAGGAAGACCCTCTCTGAAGAACCCCCTTTGCGATAGCAAAGGATCCTAAAATTCCAGAACTGGCCGGGAACCTGGCGAACTGGATGGAGGTTAAGCAATCGATGATTGGGGCGGCCATTCAGCCCGTCACGCTAGAATGACTTTGGATTGACTCTCCTATTGAAGGCCCTTTTCACAGAGGTCATTAACACGACCGGTTGATCAGGGATGGACCGTATTGTTGTGCGGTTAAATATTTGAGGAATCAACAATGACGACGCAAAAAGAAATTCAAATTCTCAATGATGTCACCGGAGAGTTCACCCGGATCATCATTCAATATTGGGACCTTCTAGGGAGACCACCCTTGCAGGAATTTGTTTCCATGTTGCCTATGGAGCCCGCTTTTCAGCATATCAACCGCTCATGGGATAGAGCGACGACTGATGAGGATGCTGAAACCATCAATTAAGACCATCAGGTATCACCACCCAATCATGATAACCATTGAAACCTCGAATGTTTTGACCATGAACCTGTGTGGGGTAGTCCATGGATAAAGCCGTGGTGCATATTGTTGACGACAATATTGATCTTGCCCAAGTCATTGCTCATATGATGCGTAGCGAGGGTCTTGAGGCTAAATCGTATCGAAGTGCAGAAGAGTTTCTGGCGGCGGTGACACCGGAGGAGCATGGCTGTCTCCTCTTAGACCTTCGGATGCCCACCATGTCGGGTTTAGAGCTCCAGGAAGCGCTCATTAGTAGTCACAGTATCCTCCCGATCATCTTTATGAGCGGGGATGGGGATGTGTCATCTGCCACCAGCGGACTTAAAGCGGGCGCGATCGATTTTATCGAAAAGCCCGTTCACGAAGCATCGCTGATGGCTGCAGTGAAAGAGGCTATCCGGCGCTCAGAAGTCTCACATCAGGAGCGAGAGAGGCAAGCAGAGAGGGCAAAGCTCTTTGCACGCCTCACCAATCGCGAAAATGAAATTCTTTGTCTAATGACCCAAGGGTTGAGTGCTAAGGAAATTGGTAAAAAACTCACCATCAGCCCAAGAACAGCGGAGATTCACCGTGCCCGCGTGATGGAGAAACTATGCGTTGGTTCTGCTGCGGAGTTGGTGACATTGGCCATTTCTTTCGGTGCCGCCCAACCGCCGCCCCCCTTGGGTTCATAATTTCGAGGGTGATGGCTTTGAGTCTACCCCCCAAGGTCCTATCGAAGGCTGCCGATCATTCTCATGAGCCATGGCATGTTCATGGGGACGAGATCGCCCCTTTCGGGGTCGACGCACCTCCTCGAATGGTTCGCATCGACATCCAGCCCTTTAGCCTTATCCTGTGTTCTAGAGGATCCTGCATGATGTCTAATCTTCTTAAGGGTTAGCGGGGCGTAACATGTCCTCGCTGATCTCCTTCCCTGTCGTTGGTGTGGGCGCTTCTGCAGGTGGTCTTGAAGCCCTCATGGAATTCATTATTTCCATTGGCGCCCATCGGGGATTGGCTTGCATTATCGTCCAGCATCTAGACCCTCACCATCCAAGTGACCTCGCTAACCTCCTTGCTGCGAAGACCATTCTTCCTGTTAAAGAGGGTATCGATGGGCTTGAGGTAGCGCCTGGTTGCATTTATGTCATTCCAAGCAATAAGGTCATGACCTTGGCTCAGGGGCGACTTCAGGTCACTCCAAGGCAACAAGACGAAGCCTCGCCAACCCCGATTAATCAATTGTTTTATTCGCTGGCCATTGAAGAGGAAGCCAATGCCATTGGCGTTGTCCTCTCAGGGACGGGGTCTGATGGTGCTTTGGGGTTAAAGGCCATTAAGGCAGGGGGCGGTCTGACCTTTGCCCAGGATGAGCGGTCGGCGAAATTCTTCGGGATGCCCAAGGCCGCCATTGATTTACATGTCGTCGACCGTATCCTTGCTCCAAGGGATATCGCTAAAGCGATCCTTCGATTAGTGTCACTGCCTAAAACAGATCCGGTTGATGGCAAGGACTTGATGCCATCTGAATGTGATCAACGTGAAGAGGAGGTGATCCACCGCTTATTAATCAAGGTCAAGCATTCGACCGGGGTTGACCTCACCCGTTATCGACGCGGAACGATTAAACGAAGGCTACTGCGTCGACTTGCCCTTCATGGCGCGGATACGCTCGAAGACTACCTGGCTTATGTCGAGGCGACGCCGGATGAAGCCCAGGTTCTGTTACAAGACTTCTTGATCCCGGTCACGTCTTTCTTTCGTGACCCAGACGTTTTTGAAAGCCTTGCAAAAACCGTCTTACCGCATCTCTTCGATGGCCTTCAAGGTCATCAGTGTGTTCGGGTCTGGGTGCCTGGGTGTTCGAGTGGCGAGGAGGTTTATTCCATCGCTATAGTGATTGCCGAGTATCTTGATCAGCGAGGGAAGTCTCTAAACCCTCAGAACCTTCAGATCTTCGGAACAGACCTGAGTGAAAGCGCGATTGAAGCCGCTCGGGCTGGGATCTATGAGGAAGCCATCTCTCGCCATGTCTCGGACGCTCGTCTAGGGCGTTTTTTTGTAAAGGTCGGAGAACATTACCGGATCACTCAATCGATTCGTGATTGTTGTGTCTTTGCCCGCCAAAATGCGGTCTACGACCCGCCCTTTTCAAAGATTGATCTGATTAGCTGTCGGAACCTTCTGATTTACCTGGATGATTCCCTTCAGAAAAAGGTTTTACCCCTTTTTCACTATGCGCTGAATCCCGGCGGATTTTTGCTCCTAGGGATGTCAGAAACGCTGGGCGCTTCATCGCCCATGTTTCGTGTCGTCGACAAAACGTTCAGGATCTTTAGGAAAATGGCGTTGATCGAGGGAGAATCTTTCACTCGGCTTGAGGCCTCAGGCCTTCGACAACAATCAACGGCGATGACAGTGAAAGGCAACATTGAAAAGGACGGTGTGGCTCGTTGGTATGGCGAGGCAGACCGCCTCTCTATGAAACGCTTTGTCCCGCCTGCCATTCTTTGTGACGGCGATCTCAATGTCTTGGAATACCGGGGTGATACCGTCCTATTCATGGCGACACCCGTTGGGCCGCCGACCAAAAAACTGTTGAAGTTGCTGCGTCCAGAACTGCTGGTTCCCCTATCCAATGCCCTCTCAAAGTCCCGCGCCGAGTGCACGACCGCTCGCTGCGAAGGGATGCGTCTAGGTCATGGGCAGGAAGATCTTGTCGTTAACTTGGAAGTCGTTCCGTTTCGGCTCAAGGGGGAAGACCCATGGTGTTTTATCGTTTTTTTTGAGCAGCAGCGGCTCTCTCCGGAGCAATTGAAAGGAAAGTCCTCAGGATTCTGGACGTCACTGATCGTGACATTGAAGGATCGATGGCTGTCCCGAACCCCTCTCAAATCTCCAAGAGATGAAGCATTCAGTCGGTTGACGCAAGAATTAGAGTCGACCCAAACCTACATCAAGGCGATCCTCGAGTCACATGAGATCGCGATGGAGGCGCTGAAAACCGCGGAAGAGAAACTATCCATCTCTAATGAAGAATATCAATGCTCGAATGAAGAGCTGGAGACGGCAAAGGAAGAGCTCCTGTCCAGCAATGAAGAGCTTCGGTCTCGGAATCGCGATCTGAGTGGGTTGAATGAGAGCTTCTCGGTTGCCCGTGATTTTTCTGAATCGATTGTTGAAACCGTTAATCAGCCATTGCTGGTGCTGGATGAAAAAGCCATCATCAAACTGGCTAATGGCCCTTTTTGCCGGCATTTCAAGATGCATCTGGAAGGAATACTGGGTGTTTCCTTTTTTGAAATAGGGGAGGGCCAATGGGGTTTACCCGAGCTGCACCAGCTAATCAATCAGGTCATGAATCAGTCGTTACCCCTTGCGCCTATCGATGTAAAAATCCACTGTCAGAACATCGGAGATCGCAACCTGAATTTTCATGTCCAGAAGCTTTTAGCGAACACCGAACAACAAATCGTTCTCGCGATTCAGGATGATACGGAATACCAAGCCGCGCTGGATGCCTTGACCCTTGCTGATCAAAGAAAAGATGAGTTTCTTTCCATGCTGGCACACGAGTTACGCAATCCATTGGCCCCTATTCAGCACGCATTGGACCTTTGGAAGAGGGGTGATGCCAACCTAGAAGCCATTCATAAGGCCCAGGAGACCATGAGTCGACAGCTTAGGCAGGAAACCAGGCTGATCGATGATTTGCTGGATCTCTCTAGAATTAACTCGGGGAAGATTCTTCTCAAAAAGGAGCTGGTCGATTTGACGGTGTTAGTGAAGGAGACGATCGATGACTTCCAGCCGCAGATCGAGAGCCATTCCCATCATCTCACCCTCAATATCTCGATGACTCCGGTGGTCGTTGAGGGTGATACAGCGCGCCTTCATCAGATCTTCTCCAACCTGATCAGCAATGCCGTCAAGTACATGCCCTTGGGGGGCAAGATTTGGGTGGATCTTAGGCGGAAAGGCGCCGAGTCTATTTTTACGATCAAAGACGCTGGGGTCGGCATCGAGAGGACCATGATGGATCAAATCTTCAACCCCTTTGTTCAGGCCGAGAACCCCCGTTTAATGACCATGGGTGGGCTAGGGATCGGGCTGACTTTGGCGAAGCGCATGGTAGAGTTCCATGGCGGCACCATCAAGGCGTTTAGTGAAGGGATTGGGATGGGGAGCACTTTCACCGTGCGTTTGCCCGCAGTGGCTGACGACGTCCGGGTCCCCTTTCCGGTCGCTTTTGCAAAAAAAGAGTTTGAACATCACCAGGGATCGATCATTCTCATTGTCGATGACAACATCGATGCCGCGGAAAGCCTATCGACGCTGTTAAAAGGCGACGGCTATCAAACGGCGGTTGCATTCGATGGGCTGTCGGCTATGACATTAGCGAGCACGCATTTGCCTGATGTGGTTCTCCTAGATATTGGGCTTCCTGATCTCGATGGTTACAAAGTGGCTGAGAGGCTTCGAACCATGAAGGAACTCGATCATCCTTTGTTGATTGCTATCAGCGGCTATGGGCAGCCCTCAGATGTTGAAAAAGCTAGAAGGGCTGGATTTGATGAGCATTTGGTGAAGCCTGCGAATTACGAGACGATTTGTGGACTGATTCAAAAGCATATGGTCACCCATAGAAAAGAGGTGATCCTTAGTTGACGGTCCCGATCGTCTTCAATGCAGCTAAGATCGGGTGGTCAGTAAATCCCGATGGCTTCATTGGCAACCTTCTCCTCCGCGGCCAGACGCTTTAATTTCAAAAGGTCATCATTTTTGATGATGTTTTGGAGGACGCCCAAGCAGTAAACTGCTCCGGGTCAATTTTCTTCAGCGATCTGGATAGATTGATCCAGTAACCCCCCCTTTCCGACCCACACCATGGCTGACGTTAGATTTTGAATCTTAAGAAGGGTGTCGCTGTCATCACTCAACGCCTAACCGCGTTCCTTAGATCAGGGGATCCCTCAATCGAAGGGAGACAGACGCCTGATGTAAAGATCTCAGAAGGGTCTCAAGCGGAAGAGCGGCTTCGTCTTGCGATGGAGGCTAGTCGGGATGGCCTCTGGGACTGGAAAATAAAGACCGGGGAGACGTATGTCAGTCCCTCCTATTATCAAATGCTGGGTTATGAACGCTCCGATCTGGCCGCCAACGTCGATGCACTTTTTATCGACCTGCTGCATCCTGATGATCGGGAGCCCACCTTGTCATCGGTTTATGAACGTCTTCAGTCTATTGGCCATTATGAAATCGAATTTAGGATGCGATGCCATGATGGGACATACCAATGGATCAACAGCCGAGGGAAACTGGTAGAGCGTGACGCTCAGGGAGCGCCCTCACGCGCCATTGGCACCCATACCAATATCACCGAGCGTAAGCTTCATGAATTGAAGCTGATTGAGAGTGAGCGCCGGTTTAATGAGATCGCGAATTCCGCTCCGGTCATGATCTGGATGTCGGGCCTCGACAAGCTCTGTTATTTCTTCAACAAGACCTGGCTTGATTTTACCGGCCGGACGCTCGAAGAGGAGTCGGGTCATGGTTGGGCTGAAGGGGTTCATCCAGATGATGTCGACACCTGCCTTAAGATCTATGTTGAGTCATTTGATGCCCAGAGGCCCTTCTCGATGGACTACCGCCTTCGCCGTCATGATGGCGAATTCCGATGGATCCAAGACCAAGGAATCCCCCGTTTCAATGAGAAGGGTCAGTTCCTTGGTTACATGGGCTCCTGCGTCGATATTAGTGAACGAAAGCAAGCGGAAGACTATTTCAGGATCATCGTCGAGGCCTCTCCTTATGCCATGCTGCTGCTGAATGATCAGGGCACCATTGACTTGGTTAATCGCGAGCTCACTACGCTCTTTGGATATAGTTCAAAAGAACTCGTCGGACAATTCATCGAAACTCTGGTGCCCAAGGAGAACGCCAAAGATCACGTTCAATTCAGAAAGGCCTATTTAGCGCAGCCCACGGCCTGCTCTATCGGAAAAGAACGTATCGTGATGGGGCGGCGAAAGAATGGATCGATGTTTCAAGCTGAAATTGG
>CAILMG010000216.1 GCA_903835265.1 uncultured Methylococcus sp. | reverse complement strand
TGCATCAGATTCACGAGTGGCGTTATAACCGAACCAGACTGGATTGAGCCTAAAGATTCAATCTCAATAACGACATCAATCAGTTCAAGAAGACTCGCACTGATCGCCTTGAGATTCAGCGACAAAGTAAACGTGTAAGAGGCTTCAGGTAGCTCTTCAATGAGCATGTCATCTGGGCTGACTATCTGAGTAAGAATCCTTTGAAGACCGGCCAGGGGAGCCTCGATCGCTGTGCGTTCATAGGAAAGTGGATCAGCCACAAGAACACTTAAACAATCAGCCGATGCCAGGAGTTGATCTAAATGATCACCATCACTCGGCAATTGCCCCAAAGCCAAGGCCTCAAGGAGGCTTTCCATGGGAGCGACCAAGGATGCAATTTTAGGGAGCGATTGATTTTCAGCGCCCTCCTTGATCAGCGATAGCTTGCCAAGAACTCCCTCAAGCTGAGAGCAAAAGCGATCTTGATTCAACGGATCAAGGTTCAGCAGCTCCATGCAGATATCCACCAGGTAGTCGTTAGACAGGCGGTGGAACTCGGATGACGTCTCCTGAAGGCTCAAAAAGGATCTCCTGAAAAGTGCATCAAATAATGCCCATCACTTCGAAAAGACGTTTCACTGGACCCGTTTCACCTTTGATAAAAAAACTAAGGCCCGGCGGGACACTGGCCTTTGTGATGCTCAGAAGCGCGATCGCTTCTGGAGAGACCTTCCTCACCGCCTCGCAGTCGAGCTCATAGGAGTCCTTTCCCGTTTTAAGCCATTGTCCAATATCTTGACGAATATGTTCTACCCATAGGTTATCAAGATTCGCTGGCGCTTTGCGAAGATCTGAGGCTGGAACGACGTCTCCTTCTGAAGGAGCTTTATTGAAAGACACCTTTGAATCAGGCTCCGCCAATGACGTCTTAAGGCGGGAGAGGGTCGCTTGAACCTCTAAGGCGTTAGAGTCTGCCTCCTCAGGAGAGCCATTGAGAGACAAACGCCCCAAAAGATCGACCGATTCCAATAAAACGTCAACGATCCCGCTGCTGAGGGTCAAGCCACCTCGGGATGCCACGGTGAAGATATCCTCAATTTCGTGAGCCACCATGACCGTTTGAGTCAGTTCAAAGAGATTGGCTGCACCCTTGATAGAATGCGCGGCCCGCATCATGGGTTCGAAAAGATCGGAGCGGTTCGGCTCTACCTCTAATTCCAATAGGCCCGAACTTAAAACACCAAGATGGAGTTCCAACTCGGCGGCAAACATTTCAACCAGTTCGGCATCACCAAAAATACTCATGTTCGCCTATCTTGAACGTGATCAGCCATGTTTTAAAGGGGATTTGTCTCATCAACGACAACAATGCCCAACGATCAGAGTCGGATCGGACCGGACCCATCCCCACTCTTTGATTCGGTAAAAAATGGCGGGAGGGGCAATGTATCCCGCTGTTCATCGAATCGGATAATGGAAACGAGATTGATCGATCACCAAGCAAAAAAGACAACACCCATAATGTTATTAATCATCTTATATTGTTGATTCGGGTCAAATTCCTTGGACGTATTGCTTGTGTAGTTCATA
The DNA here is from genome assembly GCA_903835265.1 of uncultured Methylococcus sp. Taxonomy (GTDB): domain Bacteria; phylum Pseudomonadota; class Gammaproteobacteria; order Methylococcales; family Methylococcaceae; genus UBA6136. The sequence continues at coordinate 4,580 of CAILMG010000216.1, read as the reverse complement.
TAGCCTAATTCACCACGTATTTTCTCAGTGAATGTCCACGCAAGGCCCAAGAAAGCTCGGTTTTGATTAAAGCCAGATAATCCCAGTGTTTTCAAGTCTTGGACATTATTGGCATTGAAGAAAAATTCGTCCCAAATCACCAGTCCAAGCCTTGGTTCAAATGAAAAAGGATGCAGCAGACGAATCAAGGTACGCGGCCTAATCCCAGGAGTATCGCCCCCAGCATAACGGAATTCTATCCACTCTCTGAGGGTGATGGTTCCAATGCTCGTTGGAAAGACATAACGAACCGCAGGCCAGAAGTCCTGTTCGGCCACAAACGGCTTGTTGTAGTTTTTTATAGGAGAATACGTGTAACCCAGCCAAAATGTGAGCCGATCGGTCACCGCATAACCCAACCCCGTTCGAGCAATGGACTGATACCAATTCATGTTGCTATCGGGATTTGCATTGCTAAATCGGCCTTGCCCTTCGACCCAAAGCCTGACGCTCGAGAGATTCTCATTGATCGCGGAAAGATTACCTTCGCCGACGGCTTGCCCCCAAAATCCTGCCGATTCATCGATGGTGGTGGTGGATGCATCGCTCTCCTTTACTGAGACTACAAGGGTTAGCGCACATAGAAAGATCAACGTAGCGTTTAGGATTTTTCTCATAGCTAAGCACAAGCCGTCATATTAAGGGCATTGGATGTGAGGGATTCAAGAAGTCTCTAGGGATTTCCATGTTTAATCTATCAGAGACGGGCGCTTTTGTACTCCGTCACCCTGATCCTATAGAAAAGACCCCCGAGGATGCAGGACGGCAGGGGTGATCTGTCTTAGATTAAAAAAGGGCGTCTCTAAAAAAGAGACGCCCCACCGAGACATGCCCAAAAGCGCCGCCCATTGATCTTCATGGGGGGCTAGGGATCATGGTGAATCAGCGAACCCCTTTCAGATATCCGATTCGATCCGTAGAAAGTTCAGTCCAGAACATCTTGTGGCCCATGTAGGCTGAACGGTGATAAGTGGAACCCGTCGTCCCTTGGGGGATCTGAATCAAGGTTCTCGGCTTATCGAGCGTAATCATCTCATCTAAGGCGGCTGCACCAAACCAAACTTGACCCGTGGGGGTGATCGTGCCCCCAGCCGGCTTTACGCCGAGTGTGGGAACAAAGCGTTGTTGGACAACACTGGTCTTAAGTCCGGATGATGGCCCAAGAGCCACCTTAGATGGCAGGTAGCCTAGGCTATTCGCTGCTTCCAAGGTGAAGTACACCGAACCATTCGGCGCGGAATCGATGGATATGGGACGAGAATTATTTGTTGGCAGGTTAATCTCGGTGATTCTGCCTTCACGAATGCGCCCAATACGAGAGGCTACCAATTCCGTGAACCAAACATCGTTATTCTTCGTCACATGCACATAGATCGGCTTGCTGCCAGGCTCTAGTGGAAAGTACCGACTCACCCCGGTGATCGGATTGGCGCTCCCGACCGCAGCGCCTACCCCTGTGTCCGGATCGCCTTTACCTGCGAACCATAGGGTGCCATCCCTCGCAATATCTAGCCCGTGAGGGGCAGTGCCTGATGACAGAGGAATTTCCTGGAGGATGTTTCCATTGCTATCGATCTTGATTAAGGCGTTATTGGACGCAGGGACCTCAAGGGTAGCCCAGGCATGGTCGCCTTCTGAAATGATGCCATGAGGTTGCCTCTGATTGGGCATGACAAAAGTCTTTATAGATGCCGTCACCACCTCGTTATCGACCACATCGAAGTGGAAAATCTTCGACGAGGTCATTTGGGTGACCCATAAATGTTGACCATTTCTTGAGAAACTTAATTCATGGGTCGATCCATTCTTGCAAGGGGCTGGTAGCCCGCTTGTACAGGGCAGTTGAATATAGACCGCTGTCGCGCCATAGGCTGAAGCGTTTTCTGTCGTTAGACCGTCATGCGCAAAAGCAGACGAAGCGTGACCCATAGAAAGGGTCCATACCGCAGACGTCACCATAGGAAACACGGTTTTTAATAAGGCTTTTGCAATCATCGATCCGCTCCAAAATAGGTTTTTTTGGCTGGTGGTCTCAAAGGCCTCTAGCATAGGGGTTCATACTACTCCCGCCAGAGCATTTAAGCCAACCGATAAAAACGGCTGCTGATGAAGATATGGACTGTCGACATCTAAAAATAACCACAAGGTCCTCTCTCATGGATCGACCGCCCATAACGCTCAGAGATCCTTGAAGGGCTTTTTGATCAAGACAGAGGGACAAGGGTCGAATTCTAGTCCCTCAACCATCACAAACAGCCGGGATCGTGATGACCCCCTCTGGCCTTTGGTTCCAAGGGGATCTGTCGGTCTTAATGGATATGCATGTCGCGATTATTAGCCACATCGGTCCTCTTCATGAGATAAGGATCCTGATCACCTATGTAAGCACTGCCATCACTTCTCAAGTAAATCAACGTACTGTCGTCTTTTACCGATAGACGCCTCGGTGCATCTCCCTCTTTGTTCGGGGTAAGCGTCACCTTTCCAGACTGCTCATCCCATTCGTATCTTCCTTTTTCGAAGGTCTCCCGATTGGATGCTTTTGCCGCCTGAATGACTAAAAGGTAACGATGCTTTTGGTTGAGGGATAGGGTCATTTTCAAACCAGTGCAGGCTTCTTCATTACAAGGAAGATATCCGTAGAAAACCCCTCGAAACTTCCCGAGGGCAGGGTCATCGACAGGCATAGAATGATTCATGCCCTTCTGCAGTTCACGCGCTTTGAGCGCCTCCTCTTGAATCTCCATATCGGTTTTTGCCCAGACCGTATTCAAAGGCAACAAGAGGGCTGCGAGGGTAATGGATAAAGTAAACTGTCGTCCGTAGTTTTGAGCCTGCATGGAGAATCCTCTGTTAAGGGTTCCTTGGACATTCAGTCGCCACTTAGGGACTTGAAACCGAAGTCTAGAACCTTTTAATTGTTTATTGTAGCGTTCAGCTTCCTTGGTGAGATGGGGCATAAAAGGACAGATCTCGGGATAGATTACCCAGAAACCATCAGTAAAATCGAGGTCATCGTCCCATCCATCCCACAGACATAATGACAAGAGTCAGACTGATTAGTTTCACTTGAAAGCCCTATGACTAGCGGCCCTTTGAAAAAGGCTTTAGTGAACGGCGCGAAGCCCCAGACTTAAGAAGGTCATCTCGCTACCCAAGAGGTGAATGGCACCTCGACGGCGGTTTTCGCCATCCTCACTAAAGTCAAATTGATAAACCCTTTGGACGGCCCAATGCCCCATCGATTGCCGATGGAATGACATCTTGGTGCAGACGATACTCTCATCGAGTAATTGAACCCCTTCCTCAATGCAAGCTTTGCTGACCAGAAGAAGGCCAATATCTCTATATTTCATACTGACGCTCCAGAACCAGGCGAGGAGAATCAGTAGTAGAACGATGGTGACTTCAACGATGAACACGTTCTAGGTGCTCTCAAGGAGACTGAACCAAGAGGCGAGTTACCAATACCCGCCCATGACCCCCGAGCCGCCCATGCCATACATACCCATAGGGTACATGCCCATCCCGCCCATGCCATACATACCCCCGTACATCCCGCCCATCCCGTACATGCTCTGATTGTATTGTGCCTGGTACATGACGGCATCTGCGGCCTGTTTCTGCTGGACTAACTTCTCGAATCGTTCAAACTCCGCCTGACCGCCGACATACACACAGTCGCACTCCGCATCATCGGCATAAAGATAGGTGGGCTTCACGGCTTTATCCATGAAAAAAACCTTGCGTTGTGTCATCGCCTTGAGGTTGGCTTCTTCCTGGGGATTTTTTGGACTATAAAGGTGAAATCCTGCCGCCGTCAGCATTTGCTCGTTGGATTCGTTGGCGTGATTGCCATTCGAGGCACAGCCAACGACACTGAGCACTAGTGAAAGTCCGATCATGGGGGTGATGTTCATCTGAAACCTTTCAAGAATTTTTTGTTGATTATGGACTACTTTCTAGGGATCGACGTCATCGTCGTCGAAGAACCCAAGGTTCACTCTGCAAACCATTCGGGAAGCGACCTCGAACCCAGCGCTTTAAGACGGACATCGATGGCATCATGATTTCCCCAAATCACATCATCAAGGGTTTGATCAGCAACGTCACGCTCAATGTCCTTACAATAAAGTCCTTGATCACGGCTTCTATAAAAACCATAGGTTCTGCAAGCCACAGGGCGCAGGTCATGGATCATGCAGGCCCCCTCGCTATGATCTAGAAATGGACAACTATAGGGACCAAGAGCCTGCTCACCCAGCGCCTTGACCCGAGCTTTGATGGTGCGCTGCAAAGAGGGCGATAATTCTAAAATCGCAGGCCCAATCCGCTCCCATTCAGCTGAGGTTAGGCGGGGTGGTTCAGCCAGACGTTGACAACAGCCCTCGCAACCTCTTCGGCACAACCAATCGGGGTGCTACTGACGAATCACATCCACCCGGCCTTTAACATCGAGGAGGATCTGATCGAGACGATCAGATCCATGATGATCAATCGTAATGACCCGCCTCCTCAGATGAGGATTCTTCTGTCTCGTC
>CAILMG010000215.1 GCA_903835265.1 uncultured Methylococcus sp. | reverse complement strand
TTTTATCGATCGATAAGATTGGGTTGGGCGGACAGAAGAGATATCCTTCGCACCCCTCCTCACCAAAAATGAAATGATGCGCGCTGGTCGCAACACCTCTTGAAGAATTAAAAACGCCCCTTTTTTCCATGACGCTCTAAAGACGTCATCCCGGCACTAACGAACCCCCAGAGGTGCCATCGACATCGACCCACATGTGCGCCACCCCGAGGTTTTGAAGCCAAGCAGGGCCTTCCGCTTCTTTCAACATGGCGATGGTCGAAGCACTCCCAGCGACGACACAGAGATCGGCTAAAACGCTTACCGCCGCCAAATGGCGAACCGGCCACCCCGTCTTTGGATTCAAAATATGTCCATAGCGGATTCCATCGACTTCGATACACCGCTCATAATCGCCGCTGCTCGCCAAAGCTCCTTTCATCAGGCGTAAGGTCGCAATAAATTCCCCGGGCCTTCTGGGGTGGGTTAACCCAATGGTCCAAGGCGCTCCATCAGGATGGGGGCCAATGATTCCGATATCCCCCCCGAGATTGATCAGGCCATGGAAAATCTCGGCGTGCCAACAAAGTCCAGTCAGACGATCCACCGCGTACTCTTTAACCGCCCCCCCCAAATCAAGCGCCATCCGAGGCTTATGAAACCTCAACAGCGGCGCCTGCCAAGACAGGTTCTCCCAACCCACCCGATCCAGCAAAGACGCGATCACCTGATCGGAGGGGAGACTTTGATCCTTAAAGGACCAGGCCTCCCTTAGAATCCCAGAGGTGGCATCAAAGAGTCCGTGGCTTTCTTTAAAACAGGTCTCGAGATAGGTCAAAAGACCGGCTGTTTCCTCATCGACCTCAATCTCCCCCCCAAGATCAGCCACCTGATTGATCTTTGAGAGGAGACTGTCCGACCGATAACGTGAGTAGCGGGACTCCAATCGCTCGATTTCATTCACCATCCGCTGGAGCATATGTTGGCCACGGGATTTTGAGGCCGCATAGATCTTTAGATCACACGGGGATCCCATCGCATTAAAACGCCGTTGATAACACCGAAGGTCGCCCACAGCTTAAACCTCTGCCTAAAACGCAAGAGACCAATTCGCCCAGAGCGTCCCCGTCCGCTCGAGCTGATAGCCGTTGTAATCGGTGTAGGCCGGCTGAAGCCACTCAAGCCCAAAGTGATTGCCTTCAAAATCCCCAGAGTGAACAGCGGCATTCAGCCCAATTCCGATATCAAGATACTGCCCCCCGTAGCTTTGGGGGGTATCCATCGGACCACTTGGAACAAAGGGGGCTGGGTAATGACCCGAAATGGCATCTTGATGGGTATAGAGTGCGCGCAGCGATCCTGACAACCAATCCTGAATCTGATAACCGCCCCAGGCCGTTGCTTCAAAAAGGTTGCCGACCGCAAACCCTGAGGCGTTGTAACTTTGAAGCGGCACATTGCCACTCAATTGGCCTCCCCAATTGAAATCGCCGTGGTAGCCGTTATAGGTAAGACTCGGCCAGATATCCCAGGTCCCCGTCCCCAATTGCATCCCGTAATGTTCAAATTCCGAATTACCATTGATCCGCTGATTGATGCTTCCCGTCGGGGCGGTAAATCCGAGCGTGAAATGAATTTTGTGCCCTTCTTCTTCATACAGTTTGAAGAGGCTGCCCATAAAAATATCGCCGACCCCACCCGTGGCGTGGTAGGGATTTGCGCCGTGGCTCGCATGACTGCCGCCACTCGGGTCGGGTGAGCCATCCAGCCGCCGAAGGTGCATATCCATACTCATGAATTGAGGCATCAGCATGAGAGTTAACCAATCGGTTGGGGCATACATCAAATCCACCATAACCATCCCCATATCCATTTGTTTTGGGGTAAAGGTGCACTTAATGGTTGGACCACATCCCGTCGCGACGATCTGGCGATCACTCACCGGCGAGGTCCCATGCATCATGCCGCCCTGCTGTAACTCATAGGCGTAACGCACACCGACCATCGTGTCGCCCGCATGGGCGAGCATGTGGTTAAAGAGAATGCCGGAAGGCCCATCCATTCCAAGGTGGTCTTGGCGGTGGTTACCGCCATGATCATGCCCCTCATGATCAGGCTCGGCTGAGAGCTTAGCGTTACTCACCGCCGATAAATCAACCTTGACCGCGGCATTAAACTGGTAGTAGTCAAAATTGGACCAGGACCCCTGACCGGCGCCGCCGAGACGGAGATCACCGCCATGGGCGTAGTATTCAAATCCTGCCTCGAAAGCCATTGCTTTTCCAAAAGGACGCGCCACCGTGAGACCGCCGCTAATCGCCCCATAGGCAGAGAGACGATAGTCACTGGAATACGCGTTGAGGGGAACCCCGGCGAGATTAAAGTGACCTGAAGGACCTACGGGGGCTTTGCCTTGAAAAAGGAAATAAGGCTGATAAAAACTCGCGCCATTTTGTGAGTAATAACGAAAACGTGGCGTCACTGTCCAAGCCTCAACCGGCTGGACCCAGTCGAGATCAAAGGTATGGGCGGTGATCCCCCAATCATCAACGAAAAAACGATAGCCGCCATGGACTGAGGCATCGGTCGCCTCAACAAACTGGACCAAGCGAAAATCCCACATACCTTGATTTCTCTCCTCCGGCCGGCGCTCAACAACGGCTTGGACCACCGGCGCGTAGAGACTGGTCGTACTCGAACTATCAATCGGAGGGACCGGCGCCCCCTTGGTGTCGACAAAGACCATGTCAACCGCTTTATAAGGATTCCCAAGGTATCCCGTGCTTCGAATAAAGCCGACCCCAGATTCCAACAAAAGATCCTTATTCATCACCTGATTCACGCTGAGATGCGTGGACCAGTCCTGTCGATTTCCAGTGAGGTAATGGCCGGGAACCCCAGAAGAATTCTCAACGGTGTCAATCTGCCCTTTAGCCGCATAATAGGATTGATCCACATAGGGGGAATAAAGTGGGTTAACCAGGGCGTTGATATCACTATTGGC
>CAILMG010000214.1 GCA_903835265.1 uncultured Methylococcus sp. | reverse complement strand
GCCGGAATTTCCCAGTAGGCCTCAAAACCACGAAAGTGATCGATACGGACCCAGTCATAGAGGGCCAACTGTCCCTTGAAGCGCTGCTGCCACCAAGCAAAATGATTGGCCGCCATCAGATCCCAACGATAGTGGGGATTTCCCCAACGCTGCCCGGTCGCTGAAAAATAATCAGGGGGCACCCCCGCGACAACCCGAGGTTTACCCTCCGGGGTCAGATCGAATTCCGCCTGACGGGCCCACACATCCGCACTGTCGCCCGCCACGAAAATGGGAATATCACCAAACAACAGGACACCGCGCTCATTGGCATAGTGGCGAAGCTTAAGCCACTGCTGAAAGAAAACAAATTGCTCAAACTCAACCTGAGCGATTTCTTGATGGAGCCTTAACCTAGCAGCTTCAAGCGCACCGGGCTCACGGTCCCTGAGTGCCGCGGGCCATGCTTCCCAGCTCCTTCCTTCCTGCTCGGATTTGAGCGCCATATAGAGGGAAAAATCGGGCAGCCAGGCGGCCGCTTCCTCGAGAAATTGAAGATAAGCCTCAGAGCCCTTAAGCGCCGTTCTGGAAAAACCCTCATAGGCCTTTTGAAGACAATGAAGCCGCTGCTCTAAGGGGGATCCCTCTGCCTGCAACAGCGCATCCTTTGAAAGCCAACCCCGATCGAAGAGCGCCTCGAGATTAATCAGCAGAGGATTCCCGGCCGTCGCAGAAAGACATTGGTAGGGTGAGCCATCACTGTGCGTGGGATTGACGGGAAGCGTTTGCCAAACCGTGATGCCGGCGGCCGCGAGAAAATCGACAAAACGATAGGCATCCGATCCGAGGTCACCATTATGACGGCCCCCGGGCAATGAGGTGATGTGCAGCAGAATCCCCGCACGACGACGATCAAGAATACTGTCCGCCTGCTCCATCTTGGCTCCCCCCCAAAAGTGATTCGCCATGCCCCATGAGAATCGGTCGCAGCGTGCAAACGCGGTTAAGAACCATCGACGCTATCTTCGACAGCACCAGGGCTAAGCCCCTTGGCCGGTGGCCTATCGAGCAAAATGGAGACGCTGACCGAGATCGTCCGGCGTCACCAATACCACCCCACCGGGGCTCACATGGAAGCGCTTGCTGTCCTCCTCAAGGTTTTCACCAATCACCGTGTTCGGAGGAATGTGACAGCCCCGATCAATCACCGCCTTCTTAATTCTGCAGTGACGACCGATATTGACCTCCGGTAGCACCACGGAGTCCTCGACCAAGGAATAGGAATTCACTCGTACATTACTAAAAAGGAGGGAATTACGAACCTCCGATCCAGAAATAATGCAGCCACCAGAAACCATCGAGTCGACCGCCATGCCGCGACGATCATCGTCATCAAAAATAAACTTGGCGGGAGGCGTCTGCGCCTGATAAGTCCAAACCGGCCATTCGCGGTCATAGAGATTGAGTTCGGGATCGACCCCAATGAGCTCCATATTCGCGGCCCAGTAGGAATCCACCGTTCCGACATCACGCCAATAGGCCTGAACGCCGCTCTGGACATCCCTGAAGGGATAGGCAAAGACCCGCGCATTATTGATCACACTGGGGATGATGTCATGCCCAAAATCGTGGCTCGACTCTGGATTATCGGCATCTTTGATCAACTGTTCAAAAAGAAACGCCGTCGAGAAAATATAGATCCCCATCGATGCCAACGCATGATCGGGACGGTTTGGCATGGGGGGTGGCTCCTTGGGTTTTTCTACAAAGTTGATGATCCGCTTGGCCTCATCAACATGCATCACACCAAACCCCCGCGCCTCATCGAGAGGCACCTCAATACAGCCGATCGTCAGATCCGCCTCACGCTCAGCGTGATAGGCAAGCATCAAACCATAATCCATCTTATAAACATGATCCCCCGCGAGCACCACGATGTATTCGGGATCACGCTGACGGAGGATATCGAGATTCTGATAAACCGCATCAGCGGTTCCTGCATACCAGCGTTCCTGCATCCGCTGCTGAGCCGGCATAACATCGACGAACTCGCCAAGTTCACCCCGAAGAAAGCCCCAGCCTTGCTGGATATGTCGAATGAGAGAATCCGCCTTGTACTGAGTCAAAACGCCAATCTGACGAATCCCGGAGTTGAGGCAATTGGAGAGGGGGAAGTCGATAATGCGGAACTTGCCGCCAAATGGGACCGCCGGTTTGGCTCGCCACTCGGTCAAGGAATAAAGGCGGCTGCCCCGCCCACCCGCGAGAACCAGGG
>CAILMG010000213.1 GCA_903835265.1 uncultured Methylococcus sp. | reverse complement strand
GGCGAAAAGATGTCCAAGTCGAGAGGGACCTTTATCACCGCTGAAAGCTATCTCAAAGAAGGCCTCAACCCCGAGTGGCTTCGGTACTACTATGCCTGCAAACTCAATGGCAGCATGGAAGATATTGATCTCAATCTCGAGGATTTTGCTCTCAGGGTCAATGCCGATCTGGTTGGAAAGTACATCAATATCGCCAGCCGAACTCAAGGCTTTGTGACCAAGTACTTAGAAGGTCAACTCGACCCCGATTTTGCTTCAAGCCCTGATGGAATCACTCAGATGGCGATGATCGCCGAAAGCGCCGCCTCGATTGCAGAAGCCTATGAGCAGCGGGATTATGCGAAGGCGACTCGGGAGATCATGCGAATCGCCGATAGCATCAATGAGTATGTGAACGATCAAGCCCCCTGGAAGGTCGCTAAGACGGAGAACCCCGAAAAGGATCTCCTTAGGATCTGTACCCGCAGCCTTCAAGGCTTCCACGCGCTATCGATTCTCCTAGCTCCCTTCTTGCCTCAGTTGACGCAGCGGGTTGCCCGAGAATTCTTCGGAATGGAGCGCGATTTTTTGTGGTCGGATCTTGAACGTTCACCCCAAAGAACGCTCCCTTATGAGCATCTGATGACCCGCGTGGAGCCTCAAAAAATTCAGCAGCTCATTGAATCTAACCGGCAGAATCTTGAGGCCACGGCCTCATTGGTGACGCCTGTGGCCACCAGCAACCCGATCGCAGAAACCATTGGTATCGATGATTTCACCAAGATCGATCTCCGCGTCGCAAGAATCGTGGCGGCAGATCATGTGGAGGGCGCAGAAAAACTGCTGCGCTTAAGCCTTGATCTTGGAACCGAGACCCGAACGGTCTTTGCAGGAATCAAATCGGCCTATGATCCCAAACAGCTTGAGGGCAAACTAACGGTCATGGTCGCCAATCTCGCCCCCCGAAAAATGAAGTTTGGTGTCTCTGAAGGCATGGTGCTTGCCGCCAGCGATGAGCGAGGCGGCCCCTTCATCCTGATCCCAGACCCAGGGGCTGAGCCTGGGATGAGGATCAAGTAGAGGGACCTTTGGGCCTTTGGACTGACCGCTCAAAGTGAGTTAGAGCCGCAAGACGGATCAGGACGGCTTCGAAAATCAACTGGCGGTTGGCCGGGGTCTCGAGCTGAGCACGGGAACCTGACACGGCATCGCGGTAATGGATGAGATCAACCACCTCGAGCCCTTTGATCAGGTCTTTAAGGGCTTCGCCTAAATCCTGATTGAGGAGCTCCGGGCCCTCATCCGATAAGGAAAGCCTTATCATATCGAGAAGCCACGATAACACCCAATCAAGTGTTTCAACAGGCGATTCTTCGGCCCAAGTTTGGGCGATCGCCACCGGATCTTCCCGCCCCTTAAGGACCCCTCGGAACGCCTCAAAACGTTGATCTCGAAGCCCCAATAAGCCCTTTTCAGCCATCTCAAGGGCCCTGAGCGGGGAACCTTCCGCACAAGTCCAAAGCCGCTCGGGGCTTGAAATGGTCGTTTTCTCTTTGATAAAGGCGAGCGCGATACCCTTTTCAGGTCGTGCGATCGATAAGGTTTGACAGCGACTTCGAATGGTGGGTAATAAACGATGAGGACGATGCGTGACCAAAATAATCAGGTTTTTAGGCGCGGGTTCCTCGAGGGTTTTAAGGAGTGCGTTGGCCGCATTCTGGTTCATTTGATCCGCTGGATCGATCACGATCACCCGATAACCATGGTAAAGGGACATGAGGCTGAGGTCTTGAATCACCTTTCGGACCTGATCGACCTTGATCATCTTGCCCACTTCCTCGGGTTCGAGGATTTTGAGATCGGGGTGTGTCCCCGCTTTGAAGAGATGGCAACCCTGACAAACCCCGCAAGGTGAGGAATCTATGGGTTCAAGGCAGAGCAGGCGGGCCGCAAAATGCAGCGCTAAAGATCGTTTGCCTAGCCCCTGGCCACCCTGGATGAGAAGCGCCCCAGGAACCCGGTTATCACGCCTCAAAGCATCAAGATGATCAAAAGAGGGCTGAAGCCAAGGGTAAAGCGCCGGTTCGGCCATCAGTCCTGGCTCTCCAAAAAGGCATCCAGATGGCCCTTGATGTCCGCCTGCACCGATTCAATGGACGCTGCAGCATCAATCCGCCGAAACCTCTGAGGATACGCTTTGGCCCTCGCAAGATAGGCTTCTCTGACGCGCTCAAAAAAATCAAGTTGCTCTGATTCAAACCGGTCGAGCTGGCCACGGTCTCTGGCCCTGGCCATGCCGGTCTCAACCGGGAGATCGAGAAGGAGCGTAAGGTCAGGTTCAAGCGTTTCCTGAACCCACATTTCAAGGGTTTCAATTATCTCCATAGACATCCCGCGCCCACCCCCCTGATAGGCATAGCTGGCATCGGTAAAACGATCGGAGAGAACCCAGGTACCTTCCCTGAGTGCTGGCCGAATCACTGCTGAGATATGCTGGGCTCTGGCGGCAAACACTAACAAGAGCTCCGCCTTAAGATCCATCGCATCGCCTTGAAGCAATAGCTCACGGATGTTTTCGCCGAGAGAAGTCCCTCCAGGCTCTCGGGTT
>CAILMG010000212.1 GCA_903835265.1 uncultured Methylococcus sp. | reverse complement strand
GGGCTGGTTGAATCTCACGATAGATAGAACCGAAGCGACACGGATGTCGCGAGGCTATCTATCGAGGCGGCGACTCAACGTTCATCTCCACGACACGCTCATCCTTGAATTTTTCTCGAAGGAAGCGTCCGTGAATCAGCAGACCTTTAGCATCCTCAAGAAAGAGACTCCTCGAGAAATCATGGAGGGTTTGATCGAGTAGAGTCAATTGTTCAAGGAGGTGCATTTCCGCGGTTCCTCCCTGTCGAATCGATGCGGAGCGCGCGAGAGATTCTGGGAGCTTCAGGTATTCTTTTAGGGTATCTGGCAGATAATGAAAGGCAATCCTCTCAATGTCATGGGGACGTGTATCTAAAAGATCATTTTGGTATCCATCAAGCCTTGAAAAGAGAAAACGGAGGCTTTCTTCGATCCGGGTTAAGAAGGGTTCAGCCTCGCTCAGATGTCTTGCTTGCAGCGTTCTCTTCAAAGGATCGATTTGTTTCCGCCAGGCCAAAAAGGTGGGATGTGGATTTTTTTCCTCTGTAGACAGTGATGATAAAAAAGCATCATCTAAAAGGTTTAGGGAAGCATCCTCCAGAACCTGCTGGATGTCTTGAAGCTGATCGACGATTCGTTGCGCCAATGCATCGGCTTCAAGCTGCCTGAAATCGTCGGCGGGTAGCTGATTAATTCGACGGATCAACACGTCAAATTCCTTGAACTGTGTTTGAGCTTGGTCCAGCAATGGACGCCTGGTCGTTTGATGCTCCATTTCGGGCATCAAGAGCTTGATGGAGTCGAAAATGGTATTGACGAGGTTTCCGAGCCAGGGTTCATGAATTTTTTGGGTCTGATGAATCTCGCGGCGAAGTCCCTTCAGAAATCGACGGCCGGCCATTGAAATGTTGGGAATCGGCGTTTCTTGAGCCGAAGGCACCGCGATCCATAAGAGGAGATAGATCCACAAGCCAAGACCACCGAAGAGAAGGGACAATAAAAATAGAAATCTGAAAAGATTTCGATCCCAGCCCGTATAATCTTCAAGTCCTGCACACACTCCTCCTATACGACCCCGCTGACGATGGCGCCTGAAGGCGGAAGCCTTTGGGCGGTGGCGAGTGATCGAACGAGGAGGTTGGCGCATATCCCATTCTATCCTGGCCCCAAAGGTTCCTCTACTGAGCCTCCATTGAATGTTGCTCAATCTACAGACAATACTCGAACAAGGCCTTTTTAGGTCCTCGGTGGCGGAGAGACTTTCGGCACTCTCCCTGCTGAATACCGCCATCGACGATCCAGCGCTCGACTGGACTCTAAATGGCAACCCACCCCCGGCTAAGGCCGTCTTATTTCCTGATGAACCGATCTTAGTAGATCCCCGTGAATTGGCTAAACGATCACTCACGACCCGAGAGGGCCGCATTGCACTCCTGCATGCGGTCGCCCACATTGAATTTACTGCGATTGCCCTTGCGCTTGATATGGCCTATCGGTTTCGCTCCATAGGCCCGACGTTTTGTCGAGATTGGTGTGGCGTGGCCTTAGATGAAGCGCGGCATTTTAAGGCGGTAGAAGCGCGTCTCAAGGGTCTTGGATCCCATTATGGCGCTTTGCCTGCTCACCGGGGACTGTGGGAGTTGGCTGAACAGACCGACGCTGACCTTCTGGCACGGTTAGCGCTGATCCCACGCTTTATGGAGGCAAGAGGGCTCGATGTAACTCCCCTTATGATTCAAAAATGTCGAGCTGCGGGCGATCTTGAGACCGTGGCGATCCTCGAGATGATTCTTGAAGAAGAAGTCGAACATGTAAGGCTCGGTAGCTATTGGTTCCGTGACGTCGCTTTGACCCGGGGTCTTGATCCTGAAGTCACCTACTTCGAATTGATCCAACGGTTCATTCAAGGAGGAGTCCGCGGCCCCTTTAATCTCAAGGCCCGCAAAGAGGCTGGATTTAGCGACAATGAATTGTCCATTCTTGGACATTTGGCCGGCTAAAGCGGATCCCCAATCGATTCTTGATGCCGCGAACCCGCCGAATAGACCCAGACCCATGCCTTTTGTCCCCACTCAGGAAGCACCAATCGCTCAGCCTCACCCCCTGGTAGAGTGATTTTGTGGATTCCGGGACGATGGGTATGGCCATGAATCAATTGATAGACTTCAGCGTCTTCAAGGGCGGTCATCACCGCTTCTTGATTGACGTCCATGATCTCCATCGTTTTGCCGCGTTTATCAAGACCACTTTTGAATCGGTACCAGCGTGCATAAAGTTTTCTCATCCAAAGTGGCTTGCCGAGCGCATAGGCGCGCCATTCTGGGGTTCGTACACGAATTCGGGCAGCTTGGTAGCCAAGATCATCCGTGCATAAAAGATCGCCGTGCATCAGGAGTGTCGGCATGCCATAAAGATCGATGATGGCGATATCGCCTAGACGTTCGACACCGGTTTGCTGGCTGAAGTCTTGATCGACGAGGAAATCGCGGTTCCCTACCTGAAAATAGACCAAAGTCCCCTGGTGGGTCAGTCGCTTCAGGGCCCTTTTAACGTCGCCAAAAGGGAATCCTTCATCATCATCCCCGAGATACGCGTCAAAGAGATCGCCGAGGATGAAGAGGCGCTCTGCTTTTGAGGCGCGAGTATCGAGAAACGACAGGAAACGTTGAACGCTCGATGGTTCGCTGGCCTTCAGATGAAGATCCGAGATAAACAGCGTTTCCTGCCGCATGGGGTGATCTATTTAGTGGGCGTCAACGATCACTGCTTTATTGATGACAATCGGCGTCTGGGGAACATCGGTCGGCATTGGGCCGCCGCGACCGGTGGGGATCGTGGTCATCTTATCGACGACATCCATGCCTGAGATGACTTCACCAAAAACAGCATAGCCCCAACCTTG
>CAILMG010000211.1 GCA_903835265.1 uncultured Methylococcus sp. | reverse complement strand
CTGCTGGAAGGCAGCATCCTTCAGTCGTACGATTATACAAAACTCGAGCTCTAAGGGGCGCTATCCCGGAACGGTATCCCTCCCAAGAGGACTCGTTTTTGTTTTCTGGCCGTGAGTGCTTGGGTTTCTATCAAAACCTGTGGGACACTCCCCACTTTCCCCCCATCAAGCGATTCCTTCCATGAGGTCAAGCCGTCCTACCGTCTTATGCCTATCGGGTCATGACCCAACCGGTGGCGCTGGCCTTCAGGCCGATATCGAGTCGGTTCGTGCGATGGGGCTGCATCCTGCCGGCCTCATCACGGCATTGACGGTGCAAGATACCGTCAATGTTCATGGCGTCTTCCCGCAACGGCCAGAAGATTTTCTGCTTCAGGGTCGACGACTGGTCGGTGATCTTGATATTGCGGCCATCAAGCTGGGTCTTCTTGGCAGTGCCGAGATTGCGCTGGCCGTTAAAGAGCTGATGGCGCTGATCGGTCCGGTGCCGGTGGTCCTTGATCCGATTCTTGCCGCAGGGGGGGGCGAGGATTTGGCCAGTCATGAGCTTCTTGAAGTGATGCTGGACTCTCTGGTTCCTCTAGTCACGATCATGACGCCTAATATTCCAGAAGCCTACCGTCTCACCGGTCAGGCGTCCATCGAAGCCTCCGCCGCTGATCTTCTGGGGCGCGGTGCGGGGCACGTTCTCATAACCGGGGCCCATCTTGAGGGTGGCGATGTGATCAATCGTTGGTATGGGCCGCATGGGGTCTCAGAGCGCGCTTGGCCGCGGCTCCCTCAAACCTATCACGGCAGCGGCTGTACCTTATCCGCGGCGCTCGCCGCTTGCCTTGCGGCTGGTCTTTCTATGGCAGAGGCCATTGAGCGGGCCGAAACCTACACCTATGAATCCCTAAAGGAAGCCTATCCCTTGGGTCATGGCCAGTGGTGCCCTGATCGTACACAGGTCGGCTGGGACGTTTGGCCTCGTTCCAAGGAGAGATCTTATGAATAAACCAGTGAGTCGGGAGGCCCTGGGAGCCTTTATGGATCATCTGCTGACGGTGGATCGGTTTGCTGATTACGGACCCAACGGCCTTCAAGTGGAAGGCCGCGAAACGATTGAGAAGGTGGCCTTTGCCGTCTCGGCAACCGCCCATTCTGTGGCGGCCGCCCGAGATCTTGGTGCGGGCGCTCTGGTGGTGCATCATGGCCTCCTCTGGAACTTCCAAGGACCCAAACCTTTGGTGGGTCCTTTTGCTCGGCGCGTTTTTCCTTTGGTGAAGGGGGGGATCAATCTTTACGCCTATCATTTGCCACTGGATGCCCATCCTGTCATCGGCAATGCCGCCTGCCTCGCCCATCTTTTAGGTATCGAGCAGTGGTTTCCCTTTGGTGATTATAAAGGGTCTCCGACGGGCGTTTGGGGGTCTTTCTCGGCGGTCACGACGCCACTCATGCTCCAAGATCAGCTCAAAGTGCTTTTAAATCATGAGGTTCTCATGGCAACCCCGGACCCTCATCGCCCCCTTCAGAGAATCGGGATTATCACCGGGGGGGCGAACAGCGAATGGAGGCGGGCAGCTGACAGTGGGCTGGATGCTTATTTGACCGGCGAAATGAGCGAGCATGACTGGCATGAGAGTCAGGAGGCTCTGGTCACGATGCTGGCAGGGGGGCATCATGCCACCGAGCAGTTTGGTATCAAGGCGCTGATGGCCGCGGTTTCAGAACAGTTTGCCGTTGAATGCGTCTATATACCGAGTGATAACCCAGCTTAGTGCGTCAGGGGTCAAGAGAGAGTGGATGAGCTTCGATTTGTCGATGTCTTAAGGGAAGACTTAGGTTTAATCGCCGACGGGTCCTTGGAGATTTGGCGGGACTATTACCTTCCAGAGATCCTGACCGAAAGGGAGCTTGATGAATTCTGGCGGCGAAGCTACAGCGAGGAGAAGCTGCTCGAAAACGTGCTCGAAGGGGCTATTTATCAATGGATTGTTCTGGCTGGGGTTCGGATCGGTTTTTTGTCGTTTCAGCCTGAATACGAGACGAACCGACTTCATCTTGGGAAGTTATATCTTTTGCCCCGTCACCATGGATGTGGCCTTGGGGGCCAGGCGTTAGCCCATATCCAGTCTGTCGCGAGAGATCTTGGGCTTCATGAAATCTATCTCTATGTTTTCAGAAAGAATGCGCGGGCGATCAGAGCCTATCAGCGGGCAGGGTTCAGCATTGATCGTTTGGAGGTGACCACCTTAGAAGGCGGTCTAATCTACGATGATGCGGTGATGATTTGTCGTCTGACGACCCTTTAAGGGTCGCCCCGAGGGGCTTGATCCCCTCGGAGCGAGGACTCAATGAGGGGAGGCGGTTGGAGGACCTTTAGGTTTCATCATTTGCTGTTGCATATGCTGCTGCATCATCTCCACATGGCGTTTTTCATGCGCCTTCATGAGTTCAAGCTGTTCCGCCTTGAGGCGTTCTTTTTCCTTGGCATCGGTGGCTGCAAGGATCTTGTTGGATAGGTCATGCATTTTGAGGAGATGGTCTTGCTTTTCCTTAAGATGCTCATCACTCATCATCATGGCGCCCATTGCGCCGGGCGGGGGTGGTGGGGGCGTCTCGGCGGCGTTGACCCAAGGAGCGAATGCCCCGAGAGTGAGTAACAATACAGAGATAAAAGATTTCATGGTCATTGGTTTGTTCTTTAGTATGAGGGCGTTTTAGAGGCCAGGACCTTGATCGTTCGGGTTGGTGATTGTAGTGCCTGGATCATAGAGGCCGGTCAGTTTGCGGCGGAATTCGTTCGAGATTTCTCGCCCCTTAATTTGGTTGTCGACAATACGAGGCGTTAAAAGGACCACCAGTTCGGTTCGGTCAGTCGCCATATCGGTCGCCCCAAAAAGATCTCCTAAGATGGGAAGCTCATAGAGAAGTGGAATACCCGATTTACTGATACCGGTATTCTCACGGATCAGACCACCGAGGACCAGGGTATCACCATCGTGCACGGCCACGTTACTTTTGATTTGACGCTGAGCAATCGTTGGCGAATTGATAGTGGGGTCGGCGGCGGCCTTGTTGACGTTGCTGACGGTCTGGATGATATCCATACTGACCAGCCCGCCAGCATTCACCCGCGGCTTCACATTGAGAAGGACACCGGTATCTCGGTACTGGACTGAGTTGAAGGAGGAGTAGACCGGGTTTCCGGTGACCGTGGTACTGCCACCGGTGAAGTTCCCGTATTGGCCGGTCAGGATCGGGATCTGATCACCCACCCGCATCGAAGCTTCCTGATTGTTCAACACCATGACCGAGGGGGAGGCGAGCATGTTGATTTTGTTTTTATCGGCCTGTGCTTGCAGCAAGAGGCGGATATCTTTCCCCATCGCGGTCAACGAGTAGGTAAAGGCATAATCCTTGGCGACCGAGGCAAAGTCATTGGCTAAGGCTGCGACCGGGGTCAGGCCTTCGCGGTTGGAGCCTTGCTGAAAGTACCACTTAATACCGTACTTGAGTTCGTCGGTCAGCTTGACTTCAGCAATCGTTGCATCAATCAAAACCTGAAGCGGCAACACGTCAAGCTCTTTGATGATCGCCTCGATTTCCTTATATTCCTGGGCCTTCGCGGTAATCACTAGGGCATTATTGGGGGGGTCTGCGACGATGCGAACGTTCCCTATGGTGGTGGTGGTACTGCTTTGTTTGGATGATGAGGTGCCGCGACCTATGCCGCCGCTGCTGCTGCCGCCAAAACCCCCGCTGCTTCCACCGAGCCCGCCGCCGGAGGACCCGCCAAGTCCACCGGATGAACTGCCGCCCATGCCGCCACTGGATCCACCGCTCGACCCGCCACTCGACCCACCCCCATAATTGGGCCCCATGCTGGAACCAAGACCGCCAGAAGAGGATCCCATGCCGAGATCGCCGGATGAACTGGAGCCAAGATCGCCGCTGGAGCTACTAAAGCCGCTGCCGCCGCCGCTTGGGGTGGAGGAGCTGCTGGCGCCAATATTACTGTCTTGGAATCCGGGCCTTAAGGACCCCCCTTTGCTGCTGTTGCTGTTGCTGCCAAAAATATTACTGAGGGTCTTGGCGAGCTCGGTGGCATCGACATTTTGTAGGCGATAGACGTGGATGCTGCCCATGCGGTTCGGGCTGTAACGATCAAGCCGTCCAATCCAGGTCGTTATTTCCTCGAGGTAACGGGGTTGCGGGGTAATTGCCAGGATCGCATTCAGGCGATCAATCGGCATCACTCTGACGAGGCCCGCCAAGGGGCCCTTGGCCGTATCCCCCAGTATCTTTTCAATTTCAGTGGCCATGAGGGCCGGTTCAACATTGGTCAATGGGAAGATGCCCACGGACATGCCTCGCATGAAGTCAACGTCAAAGAGCTGGATGGTATCCAGCACGCTGGCTAGTTCATCCGATGATCCAGCGAGCCACAGCATGTTTCTTGCCGTATCCACGCGGACGACTGATTTGGCTGGCATCAAAGGTTCCAAGATCTTCTGCATCTCATGGACGCCCACATAGCGAAGCGGGACCACCCGGAGTTGATAACCCGAAGGGATTCGCTGCCCTGGGGTACCCATCTTGGCCGCCGGTGCGCCAACGACCGCTGAACTTTCAGGTTCGATGCGATACATGCCGTTATCCTTGATCAGGACAGCGCCATTAAGCCTGAGGAGGGTTTCAAGGGTTGGAATCAGCTCCTCATCGGTCAAGGCTCGGGTGGTCTGGAGGGTGACTCTACCTGAAACCTTGGGGCTGATGATGTAATTGATCTTGAGGGTCTCATCCAGAATGGTTTTAGCGACCTCGTTAAGGTCGGCGTCATCGAAATTGAGCGTGTACTTGCCTTCCTGCTTTCCTTTCGCCGCCAAAGGGGGGGCTGCACCAATAGTGGTGCCACTTTTCCCCAATAAATTCCCATTGGCGGGATAGTATTCAGGAGGTAGTTTAGGCTTGGCGCCTAAGGGTTCGCTATGGATCGGCCGCGAGTCTAGATCTTTCCGGTGAATCTGTTCGATCTTGAGATTCGGGGGGATCGGGGTGCGCTTGATAGCCTCAGGCCCCAAAGATTCGCAGCCCCCAAGCATAAGGGCGGCCACGATGGGGGTTAGGATGAAACGGTTCTTGATGGTCTGCATGGGGAAGTTTTTTGAGCTCACAGGCATATCTTAGCGCATTGGCCAACGCTCTTCTTGGTTCTCTGTCGCATCAGGTGCTCCCTCTGGATAAGTCGACTTTTCAAGGGGCCTCCTGTGGCTCATTCTCAGTCTCCTCGCCCTGATTGTCCTGAGGCTCCATCATCCCCTGACCGCCCGCGGGATTTGGATATGGCGCCATCGGTGTTCCAGGATGGGGTGTTGGCGGCGGCTGTGGGGGCGGCGGCGGGGATTCTCCGGTAGGCGCTGGCTCGGGTGTTGGCGCTCCTCGATGGGGCCCTTTGGGCTTCTTTTTGAGAAGATTCAAGTCTTCGCTGACGCCCGGAGAGCCAAGGATCAGATGGTCGGGTTGAATCGCTGAGACTTCCCAGCCCTCGACCATATCCTTCGACTTGATGCGCTTATATTTCCCTTTCGCATCAGCGATCAGCGCCATGCGTCCTTCAGGGGTTTCAAGGACACCCATGAGCTTGAAGGTCACCGGGGGGGGAGGTTCTGATTTGGCCACAGGTCCTGGTGGGAGGGGGGGGCTTGGGCGACGGGTTTCCATAAATAAAGGCCGCTCCGCCAGTTGGGCGAATTGATCAACGCCTGGTAAGCCAAAACTGTCAGGGCTCAGTTCACCTTCTGGGGGAACTTCTCGACTTGATGGATTCTCTGCCGCCATGCGCTTGAGGCTTCCCTTCAGATAGAACCACTCGCCTCCTAGACCCACGCTGAGCAAGAGGGTGAGTGCCAGCAGAAAAAAGGTGAGCGTGTAGGGTCTGAGGCTCGGGTTCATGACTTAGGGCGCCTGCATATAGCCAATGACATCAAAATCCACGCTCAGACGATCCTCAATCCGTTGGTTTTTATCGTTCGGATTGCGGGGAATCCGAATCGGTCGAATATTGAGGTTGTCGATAAAGAGATAAGGCTTTCCGGATTCAAACTGGTGGAGCATCTGCCGGAGCATGGGCGTAGTCGCTGAAATGCGAACCTTGACGCCGACTCGAACGGCATTTTCTTCGGCTCGTTCAGGGATCACCTGGGTGCTTGAAAGTTCGCCCCCCGCCTCGCTGACCGCTTGTTTGATGAGCGTCTGCAATTCAGCCGTTGCAAGCGCCGCCGTGTTTGTTGGCAGGAAGGCTTCGTTTTTCTGTGCGAGGGCCCGGATACTCTCAACGCGCTGGGCCAGTTGGTCCTTTTCGCTGGCGACCTGTTTCAGATGTTGAAGTTTGAAACGATAGCTCTCGACACTGTCCTGATATTCCTGCTGGAGGCTCCAAAGGGGGTAGACCACCACCAGCCCCCCGAGTCCGATGAGCCCGAAGAGAATAGCGATGGCCCCCATCTTTGAGGGATTGAGCGCCATGGGCTGATTAAGCCGCTCAATGAGGTTCTTCAGAAAACCTCCCATTGACGACGTCAAAGCCGATCTGGAAACGTTCAAGCCCATTCGAGGCGTCTTTAGTCACGGGTGATGAGAAACTCACATCCTTGAAATAGGAAGAGGTTTCTAATTGCTTAATCAGGGTCGACGCGGAGGGTGATTGGCCCTGAAGGATCATCTTGTTGGTAGCAAACTGGAGGCCATTAAGCCAGGTGTCGTCTGGGATGACTCGGCTTAATTCCTCCATCGTATCGACTAAGACCGGTTCCTTGCGTTTCTTTTCCTGAAGGAAGCGAGCTTGGTGAAGCATCTTGTCCGATTGTTCGCGCATGGATTCAACCTCTTTGGCGATCTTGGTCGTTTTCTTGACCTCGGCCTGGAGTCGAATGGATTCACTGCGCGCCGACCAGATCGGCAGGACCATCAAGAGGATGAGGATCGACAGGATGATGCTGGCCAAGGCGATATTGAGGTAATTGGGGAGGGGGTTCCCCTTGGGCTTGAATTGTTCTGGGAGCAGGTTATATTCGCCGGGCCTCCCTTCCCCCTCAAGGTAGACGACTTCAGGTTGCCATCCGGCGTCGGTGAGCTCCTGAAGTCGCTCATCAAGGACAATCTTTGGAACAATCACCAGTTCGACCAGAATCTGTCGAGTCGAACGCATGCGGTTTTTAACGCGGGCGGAGAAATAAACCTGATCTTTCTGGAACGGGGTGATCCGGTCCATTTCAAATTCGACCACACGCTGAAGGTTTTCCTCCGCGACCAGCGGCAACTTGATCGTCTTATGAAGCCCCTGATTTTTGGACAGGCGGAGGACCTCGCGGCACCCGGCCAGTTCAAGGTGATTATTGAGAAGGCTATCCCGAGCCGATGCGTTGAGCTGGTCGGATCCCAAAGTGGCAAGATGTGACTCCCCCGATGGGGTCCGATGAGAAAGATCTAGGTGGCCCTTCTTGGCTTCGATGATCAGGAATTCACGGGCGCCGCCAAAGAGCTTTTGGATAGGGGTCGGCACCATCGTCAGCATCTCGGCGCTCCACCATTGCCAGAGCTGCTGGATCTGTGTGTCGATGGGGGTATCGAGTTTGATCATGGTGATAATAGAAGCGACCGAATCGAAAGGCGTCCTTAGGCTCTAGGGTGCCTGCACAGAATGGCTTTTATCAGGGACATGATAGGGTTTCCAGCGGAGCATCGTGAACGGCGAACCGTTTGCGCCAGGACCTCTCCGAATGGTAGCGAGCACGCCAAATACCTGATGGTCATCTAATTCCGACTCTGCAAGCACGCTGTAGGCCATGTCGCTCGATCCGCTGGTGTTAAGGCCTGGAATCGGAGGAAGTGGAGTCGGGGTGCCAAGCTGTCGTTGTTGCATAAAATTAGCCACCGCGCCCTGATCACCGCCGAGCAATGCCGTTAGCACCTCTTTTGAGGCTTTCTGGGGGTTTAGGCCGTCGCTCCCAGAGTATAGCGTAAACCAGTTTTCCAATTTGCGATAAAGATCCGGGGATACACCCATGACGCCCCGCAGCTCATCCATCACCATGAAGTTGCGATTTTGTGGCAACGCTTTCATCCCTTTGGCCTTGTAGTCTTCAGCCTCAGCGCCCATGTTCCGTTTGATGTCGTCGGCATCCCGCCAGTCCATGATCGCATCCGTCAGCCTAGTGGCCTGTTCTTCATTCTGAAGAGCCAGCTTCAAGGCAGCTTTCAAGGTTTGCTCTTGAGCGACATTTAGGTCAACTTTGCCGCCCTCATCGATGATTTTCAAGCGAACCTTCCCCCCGTTTGCTTGCCAGAGGTATGGCCTGCCATCGGACTGCCAGCGCTTTTTGGGGTCGCTGATGCTCAACATCAGCATGGCATAGTTGATGCCGGCATCGGCCATGGCCAAGGCTTTTGCGCGTTCATGGGCATGACTCAGAATGCCTGCCTCCCGTTGTGTGGAAAGCGCAAAGCTTCCGGCCATGATGGTCATCAGGCTGATGACCCAGAGGACCATGACCAGCGCCATACCGCGTTGTCGAGCGCGCACTTGTCTCATCCTCAGGTTACCTCAGCATCTGCGCTTTGGGTGCAATGAGGAGGGTAGGCCAGGGTTCCTCACCTTCCCGTTCAATCTCGACTCGGATGAGTGTGGGTAATTGGTATTCATGCCATTGAGTCCTCCAGGTACCCGCTTGACCTGCCGTTGCCACCGTATTGCCTGCCTCTGGAAGGGGTCCAAAAAAGGACAGTTTCAAGGCTTTGAGATGGTCAATAATCGCGAGGTCGTCAAAGGGTTCAGGCGCCGCCTTGTCTCCTTGGGGGTTTGATTCATAAGGAACAATGAGCACCTTCAAAGACTTGTTGTCATCCCCAATTACCGACAGATTAAACCGGTATAGCCCGCCACCTTCAAGTTGGTCGGGGAGCGGGGCGATATAGGACAGCGAGGTTTCGGTGCCCACCAATGCTGGCTCCATTTCGCCGCGGCCGTTGATGCCTGAAATCGGGAGCAGACTTCCAATATGGCGACTTAAGAAGCCTTCGACGACATAAAGTCGGCTCGCTTTCACCATGCGCTCTTCGCCTGCCTCCCAACTTTCAGCCCCAATCCGAAGGCTGCCCGTGAGGACGAGCATCATCATTCCGAGAAGGGCCGTCCCAATGAGTACTTCGATCAGCGTAAAGCCGTCATCAAAAGACCTTGGTTGCCGGTTCATGGTGATTTGTCTTGAATCAGTCGAAGGGTGTCTAGGGTAAAGGCCCGGGGGTCTTCCTCACCGCCCCACTCCACCGTCAATTCGACCCAGTAGGGCATGAACCCTAGCTTCTGATCACCCAAGAGGTTCTGATCAACGTTATAAGGGGTCACATTGAAGCTCCAATGGTAGCCTCCTTCGAGCTCGCCCTCGGTGATGCCGGGTTTCAAGGGAATCTCGGTGCCAAGGCCATTCAGCATCGACTCCGCGGTCAGGATAGCTCGGTAATAATCATCGGCGGTCCTTGCGATTTGACCGCCCCCGGCAAAAATTCGAAGGAGGACGCCCAAGCAGAGCGATAGCACGCCAAAAGCGACGAGGATTTCAAGTAATGAAAAGCCCGATTGCCCCCTCCGTTTCTTAATGATCACCCGCATCCTCCTCGCCGATCGTGATCTCGCCGGTTAACCAGTTGATATCGACGACCCGAGTTTGCTTGACGGCGATCAGGGTCACCCTGCCGCCCGTTGCCGATCCATCTGGGAAGAAACGAATGCGTCCAGTCCCTTCGTCAAGGGTTTCGGTAGAGGTCGTAAAAAGTCCGAGTTCGATACCGGGCGGCAAGCGATAAAGCTTGGGTCTTCCTGAGACGCGATAGGTGTGATGGATAGTATTCAGTTCGAAGAGGGCGTCTTCCCCTCGAATCATCGCATGGCCTCGGGTGTATCGGAGCGCTGAGGCGACATCGCGCGATGCGGAGTAGAGTTGGGCTCTCGCAATGGCCGGTCCGAAGCTTGGGACCAAGGTGCCCATCACGATGCCCGCGATGGCCAGCACGATGAGCATCTCGATCAGGGTAAAGCCCTGAGCCACGACCCCTTGGCGCTTTAGAGCGTTTTGAGTATCAGCGAGCTCTCGCGGCGGCCCATCCAGATTGGCCGCCGCCATGGGGCCGTCAGGGACTTGCTTTGAAGTCAAAGCGTCGGCGGGAATCAATCCCAGCTATTAACATCCAGATCTTCGCCGTCACCGCCTTCGGTGTTATCGGCACCCAGCGTGAAAATATCAAACTTGCCATGCTCTCCGGGCATCACATAGTGATAGCTGTTATTCCATGGATCAACGGGCATTTTCTTTTTCCGAAGATAGGGTCCATTCCAGAATTTGGCTGTTGAGGGTTGCTCAATCAGTGCCCCAAGGCCCTCTTCTGCGCTCGGGTAGCGGCCGGCATCCAGTCGATACATGTCGAGGGCGGAAGCGAGCTCTTCGATCTGAAGCTTGGCGGTTTTGGTTTTTGATTCGCCAAGCTTCTTGATGACTTGAGGGCCCACAAGACCGGCGAGTAAGCCAATGATGGCGAGAACAACCAGGAGTTCGATCAGGGTAAAACCGCGAACCGGCTTCAGCGGATCGCGATGGATGGTGATGTTTTCTGGATTCATGAGATGTCTTCTTGATGGAAATCGGTGGTATCGATGCGTTGAAGGGCGGTGGCCCTGGATCATCTTCAGTGAGGCCATTCTCCCATTTTAACGTGAGATAGGCGAATGGATGTGAATCGATTGGGCGCTAGAAGGCAAGATCATTGACGCTGAGGATGGCCATTAAAATGGAGATGATAATACCCCCAATCATCAACCCAAGTCCCACGATCAGGATGGGCTCTAGAAGCGCCAGGAGGCGTTGAATGGATATCTTGATTTCCTTGTCATAAGTCGTCGCCACCCGATCGAGCATTTCCGGGAGCTGGGCGGACTCTTCACCGAGTTTGATCATCTGCATGGCCAAAGAGGGAAAGATCTCTGCCTCCATGAGAGGAGCGGTCAGGCCGCCGCCTTCCTTGAGGCTCGAGACGGCCAATTCCAATTTCTGGGCGATCAGACGATTTTCAAGCGTGTCCTTGACGATCGAGAGCGCAGCCAGGAGGGGGACGCCGTTACTCAGGAGAGTTCCAAGGGTCCTGCTGAAACTAGCGACCTGAAACTTCAACATCAGATCGCCAAAAAGGGGTAGTTTCAGCATCCAGCCGTCCCAAATCAGGCGCCGAATGGGGTCTGATTTTTGATAGCGAATCCAGCTGCTGACGCCTGCGAAGACTGGAATAGCGGTCCACCAATAGGAGCGAATAGCATCGGCTGAGCCGACCACGATCTGGGTTGGGAGCGGAAGTTCTTTGCCGGCGCTCTCAAACATTTCGGTGAATTGTGGGACCACGAAGGTCAGCATGAGCAGGAGGGAGCCGAAGGCCATGATGACCAGGATAATGGGGTAGATCATCGCGGTTGACACGGTATCTTTGAGCGCTTTGGAGCTATCAAGATATTGACTCAATCGGTCGAGGACGACCTCAAGGGCGCCGCCTGCTTCGCCGGCGCGAATCAGGTTCAGATAAAATCTTGAGAAGATCGGTCCTTGCGCTTCAAGCGCATCCGAGAGCTGTGCTCCCCCTTTGATTTTGTCGAGAATTTTGCCAATCATGGCATTGAAGTCGGCTTCTTCCGTGGTGAGTTCAAGCAATACGGTCAGTGCTCGATCGAGCGGTAATCCCGCCTCAAGAAGGGTCAGGAGTTCTCGGGTAAAGAGGGTCACTTGCTTGTGGGAAATCTTGCTGCCGCGGCGCCCGAACCTTAAAAGGCTTGAAAGCCCCGTGCCGGCGACCTCTACTTTGATCGGTAGCAGCCCTTCCTCCTGCAGCTTCATCATCAGCGCCATTTCGCTCGGAGACTCCCGCTCCTCCTCGATGGTTTCGCCATCTCGGGTCACCGCCTTAAAATGATAGAGCGTCATCGGGGGTCCCTTCTCCTGTTAGGCATCAGAGGTGACGCGGAGGACTTCCTCCACGGTGGTCATTCCGGCGACCGCTTTGTGGATGCCATCGTCATACATGGTCTGCATGCCTTCCAAGAGCGCTTGTTCCTCGATCTTTCGGGCCGGTGCATTGGTCATCACCAAGCGCCGGATGTCATCGGTCATCACTAAGAGTTCGGTAATCGCGAGTCGCCCCCTGTAGCCGGTTCCATCGCAAGCTTCGCAGCCTTTGGGGCGGTAAAGGAGGATGTCCCGCTCCTTCGAGAAGTTCCAAAGCTTGAGTTCGGCAGCGACTTCTGGCAGCGGTTCATAAGATTCGCGGCAGTGGGGACATAGTTTTCGAACCAGTCGCTGCCCGAGGATGCCGTTGACGGTGGAGCTGATCAGATAGTCTTCAAGGCCCATATCGAGGAGTCGGGTCACACCGCCGGCGGCATCATTCGTATGCAGCGTTGAAAGGACAAGATGCCCAGTCAGCGCCGACTGGACGGCGATTCGGGCTGTCTCGATGTCACGCATTTCCCCGATCATGATGACATCAGGGTCTTGACGGACGATCGACCTGAGGGCCGAAGCAAAGGTCAGTCCGATCTGTGGCTTGGTCTGGATTTGATTGACGCCTTCGAGCTGATATTCGACCGGATCCTCGACGGTAATGATCTTTCGGTCGGGGGTATTGATCTTGTGTAAGGCGGTATAGAGCGAGGTGCTTTTGCCGCTGCCCGTTGGGCCGGTGATCAGGATGATGCCATGCGGCTGCTCTAAAACTCCGAGGAAGCGCTGCAGCGAGTCGCCCTCAAAGCCGAGGCTATTAAAGTCAAATTTAATGCTTTCCTTATGGAGGAGACGGATCACGACGCTTTCGCCATACATGGTCGGGACCGTCGAGACACGAAGGTCAAGCTCCTTCCCCTGAACCTGGAGTTTGATGCGACCATCCTGAGGAAGTCGGCGTTCAGCGATATTAAGCTTCGCCATGATCTTGATGCGGGAAATCACTGCGGCCGTCGATCGGACGGGCGGTGATTCCACTTCTCTGAGCACCCCATCGATCCGAAACCGAACTTTGAGGGATTGTTCAAAAGGCTCCACGTGGATATCCGAGGCGCGCATCTCCACAGCCCGCTGCATAATGAGGTTCACCATGCGAATCACCGGCGCCTCTGAGGCCAGATCCTTGAGGTGTTCAACATCCGCTTCGTTGACATCTTCGTCACTGCCAAAGGTGTCGACGATTTCTCCCATGAGCGATCTTCCAGGGCCTAGCTGGGTTTCGAGGGCGCGATCGATGTCGGTGCCAAGTCCCACCCTTGGACATACGCGTTTATGGCAGGCCAGCGCCATGGCATCCAGCACTTCCTGGTCAAACGGGTCGGTGACAGCAATCACGACCTCTTCATCGGAAGCGGATAGGCCGATAAGGTGGTTTTCTTTGAGAAAACGAATCGAAATAGTGTCAGGAAGGGGGGACGCTTCGGGGTAGTCCTCTGGGGACACCAAGGCGACTCCACTAACATCGGCGAGGATTTCAGCGGTATCCCTTTCTGAAATGATGCCGAGCTTGACCAGAAGGGCTGGGATCCTCGGGTCGTCCGTCTGAAGAGCCAGCCGATGTGCCCTGATGACCTCCGACTCGCGCATCTTTCCCCGTGATACCAGGGCCGCTGCAAAGTCGGCGTAGCGGGGGGAGTGCTCGAGGACGTCTTCCGGGGCTTCCAGTTCCGTCTGTAACTGAGGTTCAGCTGCCAAGGTCGTTATCCGATGGATGGGTCAGGGGAACGTCTAGAAAGGATCACGCTATCATCTTACACGCATCGCCGAGCGCGGCGAGCATGTAACAGAAGTCACGTCCTTCCTATATTATGTTACTACCTTCCGCTGTGTGATTGACGTCATGAATGTTCTTGCATCAACGCTGATTGAAAGATTTTCTTCTGAGGGCCTGATCGTTGAAAGGCAGG
>CAILMG010000210.1 GCA_903835265.1 uncultured Methylococcus sp. | reverse complement strand
CCGTAACCTTCTGAGTATATTGAAGTTGATGATTTTCAGTATTTAAATATAAAAAGTCAATATTGAGGTTGATATTGTCATAAAAAACAGTACACCAAAAAGGGGATGAGCCCTCTCTATATACATCAAGTTTTTTAGGAAGCATGCTTAAAGCCTTGGTCCTTACTTTGTCTTGGGTGGAGGCCACGAGTTTATTGCCTAAAAAACTTCACTTAACGGTACATATGTGTAACATTGTGGCCGCAAAGATCAGTCTAGGAGGCACTCGGTTTAGTCTCTAGAAGATAAAGCACCTCAAGGAAACCGAAGAGTTTTCGTTAGAGGGCCTGATAATTCAACGGAGTAATGACATGTCAACGAAAAAACTGCTACGACCAGTCATCAGTGGCTTGCTGCTTGGGCTTCCTCTAATGGCCTCTCAGACCCTACGGGCCGATACCTTTGCCCCCAATCTGACTCTTCAGGTTCAACCCACACTGACATTAACGAAGGGCCAGCCTTTGATTGAGCCTCCCATCATCCGCCCAAAGGGTGGCAGTCTTCGCGCTGAGATCACGATGTTGTCGGCGGGATTTAGCGACAATCCGATCCGTTACGGGGACGATGAGGTTTTTAGCTCCAATTCGCAGTTTCCTAACGCGAGTCAGTCGAGCGGCAATCAGAACACACTGGTCTACGGCTATGCGATCAAAGCCTATGGCAAGTCGTATCCCGCTCAATTTCCACCGCCCATTCTGCAGGTTAATCAGGGACAAAAACTGGACATCGATCTGATCGATCATCTGGAAACGCACAATGGAATGGCTTCAGGTTCGCTCTATGAAACCAATTTTCACGGCCATGGACTGCATGTGAGTCCGCTCTCAATGGGGGATAACGTTTACCCCACGATCAATGATCCTGGAACGGTAACCGAGCCTCAGATCATGCGCGTTAGGATTCCAATCCCAAGGAACCAGGAATCCGGTTTTCAGTGGTTCCACCCCCATCACCATACGCAGACCCACCAACAAGTGTACGGCGGTTTAGCGGGGATGCTCTTAACCGGTGACGTCATGGACCCCTATCCGAAATACAAGGCTGGAGGCAGCCAACCCCTCAAGCAGCGGTTCCTGGCGTTCTCTGAGGTCAATATCCAGCGAACCAGTCAGGACGGTACGACGATTGACGAGACTGGGCCGAATCGTTTGCTCGTCTATGCGACGGCCAACGCTCCAAACCCTCAGGGTGGGAAAACCAACTGTTTCGGGAATGCCAATGGTTCTGTGCCCCAGTGCTCATGGCAGAAACGGGTCAACGGTCAGTTGAATCCCGTCATCACGATGCGCCCCGGGGCGACAGAGGTCTGGAACCTTATCTCCATGGGCGCATTTGGATCATTCAATGTGGCGATCACCGATAGTCAGCTCCAAAATCCCTGGAACGCAACGATTTTTGCCTTCGACGGCGATGAAAGTGATGTCGGAAAAACGCTGGGGCTTGATGTGAAGCCCTTGCCCACGGTGTTATCTGCTGATGACAACCGGATGAATGATCTTTTGGCAGCCACCCTCCTCATGCCGGGCAATCGGATGAGCATGGCGGTTACGGCGCCTAAGAAGCCGGGTACTTACTATCTGATCGATGGCTGGGGTGGCTGTAACAGTCCTGCAGCCGGCGTGACCGAAACGGGTGGCAACCCAGGCAAAAGCTCCTGTGCTCCTGTGACTTATCCCGCTGGGCAAAGTTACCCCATCACCTACTTTGTCCTTGCGACCATTGTGGTAGAGGGGCCTGAGGTCAACAAGCCGACCCCAGTGTTCAATGCCCAGGGATCAAACTACTGGCTGTTCAATGCGCCGCCGACACAGAAGCGGGAATTCAGCTATTATGTGAATACTGTTGGGACCTACGCGAACAACCCCAACCTGAAGCTCAAAACCCCACTTTACCCATTAGAAACCTGCCCCGGTCCTTCCGCGTGTTTTTACATCAACGGAAAAACCTTTGGGAATGGTCCTTTGACCACCATTCAGATTGGAAGCATTGAGGAGTGGACACTCCTCAATGAAAAGCAAATTATCCTGAATGCTAAAGATGGAACCTACAACAGCTCCAACTCAGCAAGTCACCCGTTCCATATACACCAAGGTAACTTCATCGTGACCGAGGTTAACGGAAAGCCTGTGGATCCCAATGTCATCTCGCCTCAAAGCTCCCTGAACTATGTGTCAGCGAGGGACGAGGCCAACATACCGCAGCCGCTGCCTTACAACGGCATCGATCCTGTCACCGCATCGATAAAGATCAAATTCCGTGTCGAGGACTACCCCGGAAAATATGTTGCCCATTGTCATATCCTGAAGCATGAGGATCAGGGCATGATGATGCCGGTTCTCGCGATCGGCCCTGTGAATGGACTTCGAGGCACTTTTGGATCCTCGATCGGAGAGCCCGGCGTCGTCAATGTCATCGATGGCAAAGGCACGTTGACTAGCACGAAATATCCCTTTGGATATGGCTTTAACGGCGGCACCTCCACCGCGTCTGCGCTTGGCGCAGCCAAGTTCTTCAATAACTACGCCATTGGTCAGGCGAGTGGCGGATACCGGGTTGCTGTCTATGGCGGCAAGGACCAAAAGCTTCTCCACCGCTTTGAGGCCTTCCCGGCGAATACACCCGGGAAGAAAGGCGTCAGTGTTGCTTTAGGCGACATCAATGGTGACGGCGAGCCTGAGGTCATTGTCGGCAGTCGTTCGAGTGGGACGACCAAGCTTCGGATTTATTCGCCATCAGGGGGCTTGATGCAGAAGATTGATGGGTTCCTTGCCGGCGACTATCCCAACGGCATCAATGTCGCTGCGGGTGATGTAGACGGTGATAACTTTGATGACATCATCGTTGGAGCGGGTGCAGGACAGGCTCCGGTAGTGACTGTTTATAGTGGTCGTCAGCTCACCTACCATCAAGGCCTTCAGACCGTCGTGTCGTTTACGGCTTCCGGTGATAGTCAGTCTGGTGTCCGGGTGGCAACGGGTTATGTAGCCCCTGCGACGATTCCGAGCTACATTGGTAACGTGGTGACGACCCCTGAAACAGGCGCCGGCACCGGAACCGTTCAGGTCTGGAATACGAGTGCGTCCCAACCACTAAAAGCTTTGGGTTCCTACAGCCCATTCCCGGGGAGTGACCTGCCGGTGCAATTGCAGACTGGTTACGTCGGTGTTCCAGGGGTTGCCCAAGTTTTCGCCTGGAACACACCCAATAGGATTTCGAGCACATCCTTTGATGGATCTTCGAAACCGACGACGACCTATCTCAATCTGGCTAACTAGCCAGCCAGCCATCCGCTCGCTTTGTTCGCTGCTTCATTCCAGAGAGTCTCTCTGGGGTGAGGCAGCGAATGACCTATAAGACATCGATTGATGTTACTGATGCTATAGCATGAAATGTTACCCTTCCTGGCCAATCTAAGCCTTACTTGGCGTGGCATTGAAGAATATGACAATCTGACATTTCAAACTGAACCATCAGTAACTAACGGATAGCCGTTCAAATAAACGGTACATATTGGAGCCGCCCTAATTAGCTTGACCGAAAACACAGGCAAACATGGTGCACTGAGGGTGCGATCTTCATGGCGGCGGCATCTGCCTCGGGGCATCTTCGCGATGGTCGCGGCATTGGCGGTGCCCGCTCTTGCAACTCCGAACTTCGACTGGGCAATGGTGGGTGATCCTGGAAACGCTGCTGATGCCAACGGCTACGGTGCCGTATCGACTTCATTTCTGATCATGAGATACGAGTTTACGAACCAGCAGTACGCTGAATTTCTGAACTCCGTGGCAGCGACCGACACCTATTCGCTTTTCAATCCAAATATGGGGAATGACGCGCGGGGCGGTATTACGCGGAGCGGCGAATCAGGAGCCTATACGTATGCGGTCAAGACCAGTATGGGCCAAAAACCGGTGAATTATGTATCGTGGGTTGATGCGGCACGGGTGGCCAACTGGCTGCAAAATGGTGCTACCCGTTCCTCGAGCACAGAGACAGGGGCTTACACGCTCAATGGGTTGACCAGTGGCAATGCGGTAACCGCAAATTCCGGTTCAAAATTCCGTATTCCAACGGAAAACGAATGGTACAAGGCAGCTTTTTACTCACCGAAATACGGTGGAGCAGGCGTTAAAGGTTACTACAGGTTCGCGACGCAGAGCGACTCGGATCCTGGCAACATCATCGGTCATGCGGCAAATCAGGCAAACTACTATATCGCTCCGCCAGGCGGTGTCGGATTTTCAGTGACGGAGGTCGATACCCGAGATGACACCCAGAACTATTTAACGGACGTTGGGGCATTCTCGGGGAGCGGGAGTTTCTATGGTACGTTCGACCAGAGTGGGAACCTGTATCAGTGGAACGATTTAGATGGAACCGCTGAATCCACTTCGTCTCGTGGGCTCCGGGGCGGTGCTTCTGGCATCAACCTCACGGCGTTCGACTTGTCTTATTCCAATAGGCTCGCTTACCCCCCAGAGAGTGAGGGTAAATTCGGTTTTCGTCTTGCAGGCGTTTGCCCAGCTCGGGCCTATAAAGCAAATCTTACAGTACGCAAAATGAAATGCGGGTCAAGACATTGATCCCCTGAGATATGTTCTGGAGGTGTCCATGAAATGGCCGGTCGGATCATCGTGGATTCGGTGACCGAATGAGCTTAGGTGTTAAGTACCGAACTATCTGAGACTTCCCCGGCTATTTGATTCCGGGATCTTCAAGGGTGTTTTCCGCCACCCTCCCTTAACTATCGCGAGACAACGACAGGCATAAGAAAGGCTGGTTGACGGTCAAGAAACGAATGCGAGCGTCTCTGGCGGCCATCAGGGAAACACTGATGAGACGTCGACACGAGCCTATCCCCATTATTAGGTGATGGCTGGGACGCATCGTCGAGGGACACATGAACTATTACTCGGTGCCTGGTAACCGCGAGCGTATCGGTGCATTTGCAAGGGAGGTCGTCCGGGCGTGGCATTTTTCACTACGCCGAAGGAGCCAACGAAACCGAATGCCCTGGAGCCGTTTTACCCAGATCGCGAAACATTACATGCCCCGACTACGTGTCGTTCATCCTTACCCAAACGAGCGTTTTCGCGTTAAGACTACTGATGGAAGCCGAGTGCGGTAGTTCCGCTCGCTCGGATTTAAGTGGGGGGCGGCTGGTAACAGCCGTCCCTACCACACACCTCATGCTCAAGGGTAGTGGGAAAAGCTCTGAAACTTCTGACCAAGGCTTCAGAACTCAAATATGGAATCAGAAATCGAGAACTAGAGCATCATGGATCGTGCTAAGATTAGCACCAATTTTAGTGCGGGAGTTTTTCATGGCTCATCAGATCTTGTCGGAAACTGCCGCAAGTATTTCAGAATTGAAGCGCAACCCAATGGGGACGGTCGCTGCAGGCGATGGCTTCCCTGTGGCCATACTCAACCATAACGAACCCGCGTTCTATTGCGTCCCAGCAAAAGCATTCGAAGCCATGATGGAGCGTCTTGAGGACCTTGAATTGAGCGTGATCGCCGACGAGCGTGTCGGTCAAAAGCGGGTGAAGGTCACCCTTGATGAGCTTTGATCTAGAATTCTTGGAAGAGGCACTTGCTGAATGGAAAAGTTTGGATGGATCCATTCGGGAACAGTTCAAGAAAAAGCTCGCTGAGCGCATGAAGGAAGCCAGAGTTCCATCAGCCAAATTGTTTGGCCATCCGAGTCGCTACAAGATCAAGCTTCGTAAAGTCGGGTATCGCCTTGTCTATGAGGTACATGATTCGCAACTTGTAGTTCTTGTCGTAGCCGGAGGAAGGCGTGACCGCAACGCGGTCTACCGAGCAGCAGGCAACCGCTAGACCAAGTAGAGAGACTTACAGAGTAAAAGTCATGAAGCACGTATGTTGGTAGGTGTGCATCCAATATTTATCACGAGTCTCAAAGTAGGGCGCACAAAAAAGCCACCGCGAAGCTGGCCAGGCCAGTGGGTGAGAGGTCTATCAGCTCAGTGCTGCGACTGCTGCTCTGCTTGGTCACGAAGCTTGATCAAATCAGCCGCTGTCAATTCAACGTTCTTTCCATCAACTGAAACAATAATACCCGTGTTGGTTTTGATAGCTAGATCTTGGGCTGCACGTGCTGCTCGTTCCATGGCCGCATATGAGCCTGCCAAATCTGGATCAGTGGAGGTGCGAATGTCTTTTTTGTTCATTTGTTACTCCAGTCAATGAGCTTAGGGTTCATGCCAGAACTGTCATAAAACGCCCATGAGTCAACTACCTTGCTGTAACGCTCATGAAAGTTAGCCAAGCCTGCCTTGAAGCGCCTGCGAATAACGTCTTCAGTAATGTTGTGACACCTTGCAGAACACGACGTGCAACTCGTGATACAGCAATCTCTTCATTGGGTAATGACAAGAACCACAACTTGACTTGATAGCCATTGGCTTGCAGACGGCAATCTTTTTTAAATAGGCCAAGCCTGACAGCGTGGTTTCAAATGCAAAGCTGTGTCCAGCATCCACGCATTCATCAATCTCTTCTAGCATCAGGCGGCCAGCTTTGATCGAAGCTGACTCTGGATTGAACGGAGCCAAGCCCGCAGCTATCAAGTCTGCGTTGATAAACCTGAGCGTTTGAGCTTCGGCAGGCAAAAAGTCACGGGCAAAGGTTGTTTTGCCTGCGCCGTTGGGTCCTGCAATGAT
>CAILMG010000209.1 GCA_903835265.1 uncultured Methylococcus sp. | reverse complement strand
TGGAGTAATTGGGACATGAAGAACGAACCGCCCGCCTGGGTGATGGAGATATCAGGGAAGGATAGCACGCGGCTCATTCGCCTGATTGGACGTCTCGACAGTGTCCACCTCAAGGAGGTAGAGGCCGCCACCCAATTAGAGCTTGATGGGGGCGTGAAGGAATTCACCTTTGACCTTGAAGCCGTGACCTTTCTGGGGTCAAGCTTCGTTCGTCTCGTCATAAAGGCTACTAAAACGTTAGGATCTCAAGCGATCCACATTATCAACGCCAGTCCAAACCTTTGTGAAGCCCTCGTCATTGGGGGCCTTGAAAAGGTCATCCGAAGCGATCTCGCCGATCACCAAAAGGGGCCAACATCCGGCCGTTACCCTGTCGACCCGGCCCTCAAATCCAAGGCTTTCATCGGTGAAGCGGATTATCAGACCCTTTATGAACAATCGATTAAGGATCCAGAGACGTTCTGGCGCGAACAAGCCTTAAGCCTTCTCGATTGGGATCAGGCATTTAAAACCGTCTCCTCGGCAGATTTTAGAACCGGCGAGATTCAATGGTTCAAGGAAGGCCGCCTCAATGCCAGTGTCAACTGCCTGGATCGCCATCTAGACACACGGGGGGACCAAGTCGCCATTCTCTTCGAAGGCGATGAACCTCAGAGGGTCCGGCGTATCACCTACCGAGAACTCCATGGGGAGGTCTGCCGTTTGGCGAATGTCCTTAAAGCGGAAGGGGTAAAGGCCGGCGATCGCGTCTGTCTTTATGTTCCCATGATCCCTGAGGGCGCCATCGCCATGCTCGCCTGTGCCCGGATTGGAGCGGTCCATTCGGTGGTCTTTGGGGGATTTTCAGCCGAGGCCTTAAAGGACCGGATTCTGGATGCCGGCTGCCGCCATCTGATCTGTGCCGATGAAGGCCTTAGAGGCGGCAAGTCGGTCCCTTTGAAACTGCAGGTCGATGAGGCACTTAAATCCTGTCCCGAAGTGACGTCCGTGATCGTCATTCGCCATACCGGCGGCCCGATTGACTGGGTCCCAGAACGGGACCTTTGGTATCACGAGGCCATGGCCCGAGCTGAACCTTTTTCAGAACCCGTCTCGATGAACGCTGAAGACCCTCTTTTCATTCTCTATACCTCAGGTTCAACCGGTAAACCCAAAGGGGTCCTTCACACGACGGGGGGCTATTTGGTTCATGCGAGTCTTTCCCACCGCGCCGTGTTTGATCTTCGGGAGGGTGAAATCTACTGGTGTACGGCGGACCTTGGCTGGGTGACTGGGCATAGTTATGGGGTCTATGGGCCCCTCTTAAACGGCGCGACCACTCTTCTTTTTGAAGGAACGCCGAACTACCCCGATCCCGGTCGCTTCTGGGACGTGATTGAGCGCCACCAGGTCAATATTTTTTATACCGCCCCCACCGCCATTCGAGCGCTGATGGGGCAAGGCAATCAGTGGGTCCATGCCCATCGCTTGGATAGCTTGAGGGTCCTTGGTTCGGTGGGTGAACCGATCAACCCTGAGGCCTGGAGTTGGTACTATCATGTCGTCGGCGACTCCCGCTGCCCCATCGTTGATACCTGGTGGCAAACAGAAACCGGCGGCATCATGATCACGCCACTGATCGGAGTCTGCGATCTAAAACCCGGCTCTGCCGCCTTGCCCTTTTTTGGGGTTGAACCAGAGATTCTGAATGAAGCCGCCCAGCCGATCGAGGGGCCCGGTGAAGGCGTCTTAGTCATTAAGAACAGCTGGCCCGGCCAAGCAAGAACCCTCTATGGGGATCCCGATCGCTTCTTTGAGACGTATCTCGCGCCCTATCCCGGGGTCTACTTCACTGGCGATGGCGCCCGCCGGGATGAGGATGGCTTCTACTGGATCACCGGCCGCGTCGATGATGTCATCAACATTTCAGGGCACCGCTTAGGGACGGCTGAAATCGAGAGCGCTTTGGTTCTCCACCCCAACGTCGTCGAAGCCGCTGTGGTTGGCTATCCTCATCCCATCAAGGGTCAAGGCATCTATGCGTATGTGACTCTGGCGCTTGACGTCGTGGCTGATGACGCGCTTAAAAATGAATTAATGGGATTGGTTCGGCACGAGATCGGCGCGATTGCAAAGCCCGAGGTTATTCAGTGGGCGCCACACCTTCCCAAAACCCGCTCTGGAAAGATCATGCGGCGGATCCTTCGAAAGATCGCCGCTCAAGAGATCGATCAGCTCGGCGATTTATCGACACTGGCTGACGCCAGCGTGATCGCCGATATGATTGAAGCTCGGAGCCTCCTCTAAAGGCAAAGGCTTAAAGCGCCTTATTTTCATAAAAACCGCCATGCCATCAAAAAAACTTGCCAACCCGACCCCTTGGTCCCTTTTAATCTATGGGGGATTACTGGTTGCTCTCGTCGGTTTTGCGTTCTCCTATCGCATCTACTTGAGCGAGCACGTCCCTAGGACCTATCAGGAAACTCTAACGCCGATCACCGGAAACCCAGCCCCTGAAAAAACTGTGGAAGTAGGACTTCTCATCGATAACCTCTACGCTTTTGAGGCAGAGAGGAAAATGTTCGATGTCGATGGCTGGATTTGGTTGAAGTGGAGCTCCCAACTGCAGCAAAAAATGAGCAAAAAGG
>CAILMG010000208.1 GCA_903835265.1 uncultured Methylococcus sp. | reverse complement strand
AGAAACTTGGCCAGCGTGATGACTTCCTGATTCGCGAGCTTCAGGGTGAGCCGCTGGATACGCTCTTTTGCATTCAAAATAAAGAGCGCTGAAATCACATAGAGGATCAGAAACCAGTCAGGAAGATTGAGGCTGACGGGGCCTAAGGTATAGCTCATGAGCCCTAAGAGCATGCCGATCAGCCCCGTCTCGCCCTGTGCCAGCTTGTGCTGATAAAAAACAGCCCACCATCCCCCCAGCAGCAATAAGCCCCCAAGGTATAACCAACCGGAAGGCTGCAGCTTGAACAGCACAAATCCAAGGAGTGCCACGAACATCAACGTCCGGGTACTCCCAAAGACTCGAAATTTCTGATTCATGAGGTAATACTCACGGAGCCCGAGCCCCAGCAAGAGGCTCATGCCCCCCGTCAGCAAAAATGCGATCAACACATCCGGCATCTGAAATCCATCATGAATGGCCATGGTGTCTCCTGAAGTTCACGAAAATACCTCTTGAGGTCCAGATTCTGCCGATAGAATAAAGGATTCATCCAAACCCTATTGAATCCTCCATGAAGCTTCGCGTTTTCCTGATCGTTCTACCCCTCCTCTTTGCCGCCTGTTCAAGGCCACACGAAGCCATGCTAGAAGGCCAGGCTCAAGGCACCACCTGGCAAGTGAAGTTGGTCACTGACGACAGTGATCTTCAGCTGGCAGACATTCGTCAGGATATCGAAGCGGCCTTTGAATTGATTGATCGGCAGCTGTCTAACTGGCGCGAAGACTCCGAAATCAGTCAGTTTAACCGGTTCAAAGATTCCGAATGGCATCCGGTGGCCGGGGCCATCGTCGAACTGGTTCAGGTTGGAAAAGCCGTCCATGCGCTGACCGATGGCTGCTACGACCTGACCGTCAAGCCCCTCTTTAACCTTTGGGGCTTTAGTCGACATGACCTCACGATTCCTGACGCTAGCGCCATCAAAAAAGCAATGGCCCATATTGGCATGGATAAGCTAGACATCGATCTCGAGGGACACCGTCTTCGCAAGAGGGACCCGGAGCTTGAAATTACACTCGACTCCATCGCGCAAGGCTACACCGTCGCTGTCATCAGTCGGATGATCGAGAATCGTGGCTTCACTCAATATCTGGTCGAGGTCGGGGGAGAAATGCGGGTTCGAGGACATAAGGGCGATGGAAGCCCCTGGCGTGTGGCCGTTGAAAAGCCCTCACCCATGGCCCGCGAAGTCCAACGGATTCTGGACCTCCAAGAAGAAAAGGGAACGGCCATCATGACCTCCGGGACCTATCGAAACTTTTTCGAGAAAGGCGGGACGCTTTATTCTCACATTATCGATCCCCGCACGGGACAACCTGTGACCCACCACCTCCTTTCAACCACCGTCCTTCATGACGATCCGACTCTCGCGGATGCTTGGTCTACCGCGCTTCTTTGTGTTGGGGAAAAGGAGGCCCAAAGAATCAGCGAAGCGGAGGGTCTTCAATCTCTCTTAATCTACGAAGACCAGCATCGACTCGTCGAAGTGATGAGCAGCCGTTTCAATGCCTTACCAGAGATCCAAGAGGACGCCAAAGGACCGCCTGCAACGACCAACAAAAAGGACGCTGACCTTTAGTCTCGGGTAGCGTAAAGTAGGCCTCCCATGACGTGTGATGAGTGGCCCCATGATCCTCGACAAGCAACTGATCCAAGCCATCCGGGTCGAACCCGGAACCAAGATCCGTCTTGATCGATTCAGCACGCGCTGGCCAAGGGGCGCAGCTGAAGCGAACCTTGATCATCTTAAGAATCACACCAAAGACCTTTTGGAGGAAAACCTCAAGCGACTGAGTGAGAGCCAGCAAAAACTCTACGCTAACAATCGCTACGCCCTCTTGATCATTTTTCAAGCCATGGATGCGGCCGGGAAGGATGGCACCATTCGCCATGTCATGTCAGGCATCAATCCCCAAGGGTGTCAGATCTTTTCTTTCAAACATCCCTCAAAGGAAGACCTAGACCATACCTTCCTTTGGCATTCAATGTGTGCGCTGCCTGAACGCGGTCGGATCGGCATCTTTAATCGCTCCTACTACGAGGACGTTCTGATCACCAGGGTCCATCCAAAGCTTCTGGAACACCAGCAACTGCCTCCTGGGAAAAGGGGTAAGGCCTTTTGGGCCTCGCGGTTTGAAGATATTAGACACTTCGAGCGACACCTCACTTCAAACGGCACCCTCATCCTCAAATTCTTTCTACATGTGTCGAAGGACGAACAGAAAAGACGGCTGCTGGAGCGGCTGACCGATGCTGGCAAGCACTGGAAGTTCTCGGCGGCAGATCTTCATGAAAGGAGCTATTGGGATGACTATATGACGGCGTATGAAGACGCTATCAGCCAGACCAGCACCCTTTTTGCACCCTGGCATATCGTGCCTGCCGATCATAAATGGTTGTGTCGGACCCTGGTTTCAGAGACGATCTGTCGAAGCCTTAAGAAGCTCAAACTGGAATACCCCATATTGAGCGCTGAACAGCAAAACGCCTTGGCGATCGCCAAAAAGCGACTGGAAAATGAATAAGCCTCGCCCATTACCTTGAGGAGCCTTCTGATGAGTCATCTTTCCGCCAATGTTCTTCGAGTGACCCTTTCACGCCTCAAAGCGATGGTCAAGGCGGTCGCCCTCGATCCCAGGATGGGGCCTAAGGCCCGCTGGCTTTTGCTGGCCCTGATCGTTTGCATGCTATTGATCAATGGCCTTAATGTGCTCAATAGCTTCATTGGTCGCGATTTTATGACCGCCATCGCCGATCACGACGAAAAAGAGTTCTGGGATCAGGCCCTCCTTTATGTGGGGGTCTTCGGTGCCCTCACCTTCGTCTCGGTCATGTCTCGTTTTACCGAAGAGTCACTGGGGCTCCTCTGGCGCAAGTGGATGACCTGGCGGTTATTTGAGCTTTATGCCGATCATCGGGTGTATTGGCGTATGGACGTCCGCGATGAAGTTGATAACCCGGACCAGCGCATCGCAGAAGACGTCAAGGCCTTTACTACCACCTCGGTGTCGTTCGTGCTCATGCTCACCAATGCGCTGTTGACGGTTATCGCCTTTTCAAGCGTCCTCTGGCATATCAGCCCCCAGCTGTTCCTGGTGGCTATCGGCTATGCGCTGGTCGGGACCATCCTTACCATTCAATTTGGAAAGCCCCTGATCAAGCTGAATGACCAGCAACTCGACAAGGAGGCGGCCTTTCGCTCTTCCCTGATTGGACTGCGGGAACATGCCGATATGATTGCCCTCTCACGCCGAGAGGCTTTCTGGATTGACCGAGCCTTTAAGCGCCTGCAATCCTTGACCGATAATCTGACGGCGATCATTCGAACGAACCGGAATGTCGGCTTTTTCACCACCGGCTTCAACTGGATGATCCAGATTATTCCAGCCTTGATTGTTGCCCCCCTCTTCATAGAAGGTAAAGTCGAATTCGGGGTGATCACGCAGTCCGCCGTCGCATTTACCCAGTTGATGGGCGCCTTCTCACTGATTATCACGCAGTTCCAATCGATTTCATCGTTTGTGGCTGTGATCAACCGACTTTCGCTGCTGACAGAGTCTGCCCTCAAAGAAAAGCAACAGGGCGTTCAAAGCCTCGACGAGGCCAAGCTCATGTCCGAGAAGAAGATTCACCTCAAGGATCTGACCTTGAATGCCCAGCACAGCCCTCATTGCCTGGTCCATCAGCTGACCGCCTCTTTCGAGCCACTCAAACCGGTCCTGATCTACGGGTCGGATGCGTCTGCCTTGACGGCGCTGTTCAGAGCGATTGCTGGGATCTGGACGGTCTCTGAAGGAACGATCCAGCGGCCTCCCCTCGATCACTGCCTGTTTGTCTCAGAGCGACCCTATCTCACGCCTTGTACCCTCTCAGAGCTTTTCCTGCGTCCTTACCCCGATTGCGGCACCGACCTAGATAATCCGACATCGCCAAAACCTTCGGACCTGACACCGCATGAATCCACCATTCAAGCCGCTCTTTCCATGGTCGGACTTGAAACGCTCGCCGAACGCAATGGCGGATTCCATACCGTTCATGACTGGGACAGTGAGCTCCCACTCGCAGAGCAGCAACTACTGGTCATCGCCCGGGTGACGCTGTTGGCGCCTTCATTTGTTCTCCTTGATCGTCCCGGCAGCTCCCTTGAGTCATCCCGTCTTGGCCACGTGCTGGAGACCCTGAAAGAACTCGACATCACCGTGATTACCTTCGAGCACACGATTTCACACATAGAGCTTCACAAAAATGCATTGGAGATCTTAGAAGGCGGACAATGGAAGTGGCATCAGAGTCTTCAAGAGCCACTGTCTGAAATGACCGAAAGAAGTAATTAGGATCAACCAAGAAGATCGGCTTGGACCGTCTTCATTTTTAAGCCCTCAGAGCCCAACGCTATCAACCCAACAGGAGAAATGGATCGCATGGCCGTATTGAACTACATTCTCATGATCGTGGTCGGGGTCATCGGCATGTCGGCGCTGGATGAGGATCGCACGAAGGTTTCCCTAGAAGAGTGGCTCATCTATGCCGCCATTCTCTTTGCCGCTTGGAGACTGGTGAAAGAACTCATTCGTCTCATTCAAGAACATGAAGGCGGTCTCTAGAAGGCGATTTGGAAGCGGTTTTTCCAGAGGCAATGGATGAGCCAGGAATCGATCTCCCGCCCGCTAAGATCCCCCTTGATCCGATCAGAACGATCCGTTCGTGACATCATGCGGGATGTTCTCATCGCCCTCGTTCCGGGGGCTTTGGCGGCCTTTTGGCTCTATGGCGGCGGCGTGATCCTCCAAGTCGGCCTAGGGGCGGCTAGCGCCCTGATGACCGAAGCCGCCTTTTTGGCCCTTCGCGGGCGTCCGATTCGAGCGACCCTA
Organism: uncultured Methylococcus sp.; assembly: GCA_903835265.1. Lineage (GTDB taxonomy): Bacteria > Pseudomonadota > Gammaproteobacteria > Methylococcales > Methylococcaceae > UBA6136. Next base: position 8,197 of record CAILMG010000208.1, on the reverse strand, counting down.
AAGGATCACAGCGCACTCTTGACCGGCATTCTGCTGGGACTCTCCCTCCCCCCTTTGGCCCCCTGGTGGGTCCCTATCACCGGGGCGTTCCTAGCGATCACTTTTGGTAAACAGGTCTACGGTGGGCTGGGTCAGAATCCGTTCAATCCCGCCATGGTTGGCTATGCCATGCTAATCATCTCGTTTCCAAGGGAAATGACCCTTTGGAGCGGAACCTTCGACGATGGCCCCTCCTTCAGCACCAGCTTCAACGCTATCTGGACATCGCCTGATGGGGCCTGGTGGGACGGCATCGCTAGGGCCACCCCCCTGACCTTACTGCACGATGGCCTCAAAACCTTCAGGGAGAAAGCCATCCCACTCCCCTCCCCCGCTTTAACCGCTTCGATTCTGCTTAACCTGGCCTATTTGGCGGGGGGATGCTTGCTGGTCGTGCGCCAAGCGCTTGACTACCGGATCCCTTTGGCCATGTTAGTTGTCCTACTGGCGGGCAATATGATGCTCCAAACTTTCGATGGAGGACTCTTAGGAAGCCTTCAGCAACTCTTTTTGGGATCGACCATGCTGGGGGCTTTCTTTATCGCCACCGATCCCGTGACGGCGGCAAACACCCCGCGAGGTCGCTGGCTATATGGCGCCGGAATCGGGACGCTGACGCTCCTCATCCGTTCCTATGGGAACTACCCCGATGGGATCGCGTTTGCCGTGCTCTTAATGAACTTTACGGCACCAAGCCTTGATGCATTCACCCGACCCAAGGGGTACGGTCACTCCTAGGGTCGTCGACCCTAGACTCAGATCATGACCTGGGTCCCAAGCTCGACCACCCGATCAAGAGGAATCTGGAAGTACCGCGCCGCAGAACCCGCATTACGGGCCATGCCGATGAACAGTCGGATCCGCCAAAGTGCCATCAACGGCGAGGGTTTGGCAATCAACGTCTCCCGGCTCATAAAGAAATAAGTCTCGTTGGGATCGATGGTGATTTCACGACTCGAGGAGCGAAGCGCCTTCTGGATATTGGGTGATTCGGCAAACCCATAATGCAGGGTAATGCGGAAGAGGGAGTCGGCCAGTTTCTGAACATCTCGTCGCTTCTCAGCCGCCACCCTTGGCAAGGGCTCGGTCACCACACTCATGATGATGACGTTGTCGTGGAGCGCCTTGTTGTGCCGAAGATTATTCAACAGCGCGAGGGGGATTCCCTGTCGGCTCAACGTCAGGTAGACCGCCGTGCCAGAAACCCGAACCGGCGGATACGCCGCCATCAGTGCCAGGAACTCCTCGACCGGCATCGCTTTCTCCTGAAGCTTGTCTTGCAGCATCGAGCGTCCGCTTTTCCAGGTACTGAGCAATACAAAGACCACCGCACCAATCACCAGAGGGAACCAGCCGCCATCTGGAATCTTCGGGATATTGGCCCCAAAAAAAGCAAGGTCGACCATCAGAAACAACAAGGCCACAAGACCACTGAGGATGGGGTTCCACTTCCAAAGACTTAAGACCACCACAAACGCCAGAATCGTATCAATCGCCATCGTTCCGGTGACCGCAATGCCATAGGCCGCCGCCAACTTCGAAGAAGACTGCAGACCAATAATCAACACAATGACACCAATCATCAACATCGTATTGATTGCGGGAACATAGATCTGACCCATCTCATCTTCGGAGGTGTACTTGATGGTCAGCCTGGGGCAGAAACCCAATTGGATCGCCTGGGCCGTCAGCGAGAAAGCGCCCGAAATCACCGCCTGGGAGGCAATCACAGTCGCGAGTGTCGCCAAAATAATCATGAACGACAGCCATGCGGGTGGCACCATTAGATAAAAGGGGCTGCTGATCGCTTCGGGGTCTCGGGTCAACAAGGCGGCCTGGCCAAAATAATTGAGCATTAACGCGGGGAGAGCAACAAAAAACCAGGCCTTCCGGATCGGGATTCGACCAAAGTGTCCCATATCGGCATAGAGAGCCTCGCCGCCCGTCACCGAAAGAACGACGGCCCCCAGGGTCAAAAATCCATGCCAACCATTGTGACCAAAGAACTCAACCGCGCGTCTTGGATCCAGTGCCCATAGGACTTCCGGCGTCTCCAGAAGACTTTCAAGGCCGATCACGGCAAGGCTCAAAAACCACAGGAGCATGATGGGACCAAACAACTGGCCCACTTTTCCCGTGCCATGACGCTGCGAACGAAACAAGAGAATCAGGACCGCCAATGCGATGGGAATAATGAAGTCATGCAACTGAGGTTTGAGGACTTCAAGACCCTCAACAGCACTCAAAACAGAAATCGCGGGCGTAATCACCCCATCACCATAGAACAGTGAGGCGCCCATAAGCCCAAGACCGATCAAGAATGCTTGGAGACCCGCACCGAGACGCGCCTTCTGGGTGATCAACGACAACAAGGCCATGATTCCTCCCTCGCCCTTGTTGTCAGCCCGCATGATAAAGACCACATATTTAAGGGAGATCACGATCAGGATCGACCAAAACACCAGCGAGAGAATGCCAAGAATATTCTGATCAGAGGGCAGCACGGGATGGCTCCCACCAAAGCATTCCTTCAGTGTGTAAAGGGGGCTAGTCCCGATATCGCCAAACACGACCCCCAGGGCGGCAACGATTAACCCCTTTGAATCTCGCGACGTGAGCGGCTGCCCGTGATGAAGACTCATACCGGTCCCTCTCCTGTGTTCTTAGCGTTTGAAAGCCTTGCCCAAAGCCTCTGCCATCGCCCCGCGGGGGGGAGCCCCCGGAGACGGCCTGTTCAAACGGGCATCCTTCCGTGAGGCATCCTTCGACCTTTCAGGAAGGATGGGCCTTTCCTCGAGGGGTGCCTCTCGTTTCATACTTAAGGCGATCCGTTTGCGGATGGCGTCAACGTCTAAGACCTTGACCTTCACCACATCCCCCGCCTTAACGATGTCCCTCGGATCTTTGACGAACTGATCGGCCAGATGAGAGATGTGAACCAGACCATCCTGATGCACCCCGATATCGACAAAAGCACCAAAGTTGGCCACATTGGTCACGACACCTTCGAGCATCATTCCTGCCTTTAGGTCCTGAAGGGTCGAAACATCGTCTTTGAAGGCGGCGGTCTTAAATTCAGGCCGAGGATCGCGCCCAGGCTTCTCCAACTCTTTAAGGATGTCCCTGACCGTAGGTAAACCAAACCGATCATCCACATAGTGTGCCGCCTCGAGTGACCTCAAAAAAGCGCTGTGACCCATCATTGCTCGAACATCTCGTCCGGTGGCCGAAGCCATCCGGGTGACTAAAGGGTAGGCTTCAGGATGGACTGCGGAGGCATCCAGTGGATTTTCACCCTGCATGATACGAAGAAATCCTGCGGCCTGCTCAAAGGTTCGATCACCTAGGCGCGGTACCTGAAGGAGTGCTTCTCGGGCCCTGAACGGCCCGTGCTGGTCACGATAATCAACGATGTTCTGGCTGATCGCGGGCGATAGCCCTGAGACATACCTCAAGAGCTGAGGGGAGGCCATATTGACATCCACCCCGACCGCATTAACACAATCCTCAACCACGGAATCGAGGCTTTTTGAGAGGCGAACCTGATTGAGATCGTGCTGATACTGACCCACTCCGATCGCCTTAGGTTCGATCTTAACCAGTTCAGCCAGAGGATCTTGAAGGCGGCGGGCAATCGAGACCGCTCCTCTTAAAGTCACATCCAGATCCGGAAATTCCCGGGCCGCGAGTTCAGAGGCGGAATACACCGACGCCCCGGCTTCAGACACCGAGACCTGGGTGAGGCCCAAATCGGGATGGGCACGAAGGAGAGCTTGCACCAATTGATCGGTCTCTCTGGATGCGGTGCCATTGCCAATCGCGACTAATTGCACCTGATGCTGGCGAGCGAGTGCGGCTAAAACGGCGATAGAGGGATCCCATTCCTTACGCGGAACATGAGGATAAATGGTCGCTGTCGCCAGAAGCTTGCCGGTTTCAGCGATCACAGCGACCTTGACCCCGCTTCGAAGTCCAGGATCAAGGCCCATGGTGACCTTAGGTCCCGCAGGGGCCGCAAGAAGAAGGTCCTTAAGATTACGGGCAAACACCTTTATGGCCTCGTCCTCCGCAAGATCCTTCAGTCGTTGCTTCAAATCAAGATCGATCTTCGGCAGCAATTTGATCCGGTAGGCATAATGAACACAGTCGATGAGCCATTCATCGGCGGGTCGCCCCTCAAAGCGAATCCCCTCCTGTTCTTGGATGAATCCCTTGGCCAGTGTGTGGGCCGCCGCCTCATCCCGTCCTGGCTTCAGGGTGAGATCGAGGACGTCCTCGTTACGGCCCCGATAAAGGGCTAGAAGACGATGTGAGGGAATCTGGGTGAGGGCTTCTTCATACTCAAAGTAGTCCCGAAACTTGGCCCCTGGGATTTCCTTTCCCTCTCTAACCTTCGCTATCAAGAATCCCTGCTCCCAGATCCTTTCCCGCAACCCACTGACCGTGGCCGCATTTTCAGAGAAACGCTCCATGAGAATCTGACGGGCACCTTCAAGCGCCTGTTCCACCTCGGCAAACCCCTGTTCGGGATTAAGATAAGCGAGGGCAAAAACCGTCGGGACTAATTCAGGCTGGGCCAGCAATCCGAGGGCCAGAGGTTCAAGGCCAGCCTCTCGGGCTATCTGGGCTTTGGTTCGGCGCTTAGGTTTATAGGGAAGGTAAAGATCTTCAAGGAGCGTCTTGGTCTCCGCAGCCTGAATCGCGGCCTTCAATTCAGGCGTTAGCTTGTCCTGTTCTAGGATGCTGGCAAGAATGGTTTCGCGTCGCTCCTCAAGCTCCCGAAGGTAATAAAGGCGAGTCTCCAGAAGACGAAGCTGACTATCGTCGAGTGAGCCGGTCACTTCCTTTCGGTAACGGGCAATAAAGGGGACGCTGGCGCCCTCATCGAGAAGCCGAACGGCGGCGACCACCTGATTCGGTTTGACCGATAGTTCGTCAGCAAGTCGAGCTATGAGTTCCATCGATAATCGGTCTCGTTGGGGGGCGTTATCGCTGAAAAAAAGGCCACTTACCGCGGCCTTTTGAATGTTTTTCTTCCTAAGGATCAGGGGCGACCGTCGTCGGCGCCTTCTTTCTCAGGGACCAACAGGTCCGAGCGGCTCACGCCCAGCTTGTAAGCCAGCGCCGTGGCCACATAGATCGATGAATAGGTCCCGACAAAGATACCAATCACGAGGGCAATACCGAAATTCCGAAGGACCTCACCGCCCCAGATCGCCATCGCCATGGCCGTCAAGAAGGTCAGGAACGACGTCATCAAGGTTCGACTTAAGGTCTCATTGATGGACTGATTAATGATATCGAGCGTGTCGGCCCGGCGGATTTTCCGAAAGTTTTCACGGACCCGGTCGAAGACGACAATGGTGTCATTCAGCGAGTAACCCATGATGGTGAGAACCGCGGCGAGGACCGTGAGATCGAAATCAAGCTGAAACACAGAAAACAAACCGACGATCATGGTGATGTCGTGGAGCGTCGCCAGAATCGCACCCAGGGCGAATCGGTATTCAAAGCGCCAAGCGACATAGATGAGAATGAAAATCGTGGACGCCAAGAGCGCGATGAGGCTGCCCTCAACCAGATCATCGCCCACCTGGGGTCCGACAAACTCAACCCGCTTAATATCGGGGCGATCTTCGAGATTCTTGTTTAAGGCTTCCATGACCTGGGCCCTCAGCTCCATCCCGTTTTCGCCCTGCTTGATCGGTGCGAGACGAATGAGAACGTCCTTGGTCGTCCCAAAATTCTGGACGATCGGATTGGAAAAGCCCACAGCCTCGAGTTCGCTGCGGATGGCCTTGAGATCGGCGGGGTGCTGATAGCCTGCTTCAATGACCGTTCCACCGGTAAAGTCGACCGCAAAATTTAATCCTCTAATCCCCAATGATCCAATGGCGATCACACTCAAGGCAAGGGATGCGACGACAGCAATACCGCGCCACTTCATAAAATCAATGGCGTAGTGCCGTTGGGTAACCGTGTTTGCTGACAAGACTATCTACTCCTCAATCTATAGTTGAAACCGCGTTCCGAATCCGCTTTCAAGGCTAAATCCAGAGCTTGGCAGCACGCTTTTGCCCGTAGAGGAAATTAACCATCATGCGGGTGCAGCTGACGGCGGTGAACAGCGACGTAATAATGCCGATGGTCAGGGTGACGGCGAAGCCCTTGACCGGGCCAGAACCAATGCCAAACAACATGATCGCTGCAATCAGATTGGTGACGTGGGAATCCCAGATGGTCGCAAACGCGCGATCAAAGCCGGCATAGATCGCCCCCTGAGGGGATGCGCCATTCCGGATCTCTTCCTTAATACGCTCATAGATCAGAACGTTAGCGTCCACCGCCATGCCCACGGTCAAGGTAATGCCGGCAATACCCGGCAAGGTCAGTGTCGCCTGCATCGCAGACAAAATAGCCAGGATCAAGGCCACGTTGAATAACAACGTGATGTTGGCGACGATCCCGAAGACCTTGTAGTAGAACAGAACCACGAGGGCGACCAGCAGGAAGCCAATCTCGAAGGAGCGAACACCCTGAGCGATATTTTCCTTACCAAGGCTTGGACCGACCGTCCGCTCCTCAACGATGTCGACGGGCGCAGCCAAGGCACCTGAACGCAGTAACAGCGACAGATTCCGTGCTTCATCGGTTCCATCGAGACCGCTGATTTGGAATCGCTTGCTGAAACGGTCGCGAATCGTGGCGATATTAATGACCTCTTCGACCGTACGTTTGGTCGTCACCTTCTTACCACCGATCTCCTTGGTCTCATTCTTGTTCTCGATGTAGACCACGGCCATCGGCTTATTAATATTCTCCTTCGTGGTATCCGCCATCTTACGGGCACCTGGACCATTCAGCGTAATAAAGACGGCCGCCGAACCTGACTGTTGCTCAAGCCCTGATGAAGCATCAATGATCTGGTCACCCGTCACAATAATCTTCCGCTGCAGGAGAACCGGCTTGCCTTGGCGATCCTTGTAAAGCTTCGAACCAATCGGCGTCTTCGTTTCATCCGTTGGGGTTGGATGATCGGTATCCACCATTCTGAATTCAAGGGTTGCCGTTGCACCCAGGATTTCCTTCGCGCGAGCGGTATCTTGGACACCTGGCAATTGGACCACAATGCGATCCTCGCCCTGCTGCTGGATGACGGGTTCTGCAACACCGAGTTCGTTCACACGATTGCGGAGCGTAGTCACGTTTTGGGCGACAGCCAGGCGGCGGATCTCTCGAGCCTCGGTATCACTCATCCGACCATTCAAGGTCAGGCCCTCTTCATCAAAGACCAAGCCACGCACTTCCCGCTTCAGCGTACTCTCAGCCTGACCCAGCGTATTGGAATCTTGGAACTTGATCTGGATCACATGGTTGTTGCGATCGACCGAACCGTAGTGGATTTTGCTATCCCTGAGCAGCGACCGGATATCTTCTGCATAGCGTTCTTCCGCCTGCTTGATGGCCGCTTCCATGTCGACCTGCATCATAAAGTGGACACCCCCTCGAAGGTCAAGACCGAGATACATCGGCCCTGCCCCAATCCGCCGGAGCCAATCAGGGGTTGCCGGTGCCAAATTGAGTGCCACCGTATAGCGATCCTGAAAAGTGGCCCCAAGGGTATCCGACGCCTTTAACTGCGCGTCCGTATCCTCAAACCGGATCAACAACCGTTTGTCCGACAACTCGACCGCCTTGGGCTTCAAGCTCGCCGCCGTCAGCGCCTTTTCGGCGGTTGCAACCAGGTTCTGGTCCAACAAAGCACCTCGAAGCGGTGACAGCTGGACAGAAGGATCTTCTCCGAAGAAATTCGGCAGGGCATAGATCACCGCCAGGAGAAGAATCAGGGAGATGAGAGTGTTTTTCCAGAGAGGAAAATGATTACGCATGTTGACTGCCTATGAGCGCGACGACGAAAAAGCGGTCGGCGGAAACGTGAAAGGGATCTTTAAGAATTACTTGTCGGACTTTTTTCTGACCTTGAAGGTCCCCTTGGGTAGCAAGGAAGCCACAGCATTCCGCTGGACATGAACATGAACGTTATCCGCCAGTTCCAGTTCTACGAAATTCTCATCAAGATCAATGACACGACCCAAAAGGCCACCCGTGGTCACGACCTCACTGCCCTTGCCCAAGGCATCGACCATTTTCTTGTGTT
>CAILMG010000207.1 GCA_903835265.1 uncultured Methylococcus sp. | reverse complement strand
GTGCCCGCCTCATCAAAGGCCCTCACCAGACTTTGTCGGTTAAAGCCATGCTTTTCGACCATATCATCGATGAAATCCTTCACTAAGGGACGACCCGCAATCCCAGGATTTGGGGGCAAGAGAACCTCTGGCTCTTGAGTTGTTGCGGCCTCAGGTTTCGATTTGTCTTTCTCGGGGGCAACCGGCTCACTCGGGGTCGGCGGCTGTTGACTCGAACAACTCGCCAATAAAACGAACAGAAGAGAGGCGACAATGATGGATTTTGGAGACTTCATCGGCTGATGATCATGGTGATAATGATGGGAAAAGAATACCGCAATCAGCTGGGGATAAAATGACCTTCGAAAAAATAGGCGGATGCGCTCAGAGAGAGTGGCCAAGAGGCGCCAGGAACGTCGCGTCAGATTGTTTCGAAACGAGAAGAAATAATCATCGATAGAGGAGGGATGTTGCGGTATTTTTTCGAGTGCGCCACCCTTCTGCTTTTATTGATCACCAGGAGCTTCTAGCTTCGCCTGATGATCAATCCCCCCGAGGACAATTTCATCGGAGATTAAGAGCAGAAGATCGATGCATCGGCCATTTTACTTCCGGATTAAACGGCCACTCATTCCGAATTAAACGCACATTGATTCCGATATGTACGTTACTATTCGCGCATGATCACCCACCCCCTTTACCCTCGCCAGATCGAACCGCGCATCGCTGAAGCGATGGCGGATACTCCCGTGGTTCTCCTGGCTGGCCCACGACAGGCCGGCAAGACCACTCTGGTGCGACAGTGGGCGGCAAATCGGCTGCGCTACCTAACCCTTGATGATGAACTCACACTCTTGTCAGCACGGGAAGACCCAGTCGGCATGATTCGAAGCCTCGACCTGGCGGTGATCGATGAAATACAGCGTGCCCCTCAGCTACTCCTTGCGATCAAGAAGAGCGTTGACGAAGACCGCCGCCCAGGGCGTTTTTTGCTAACGGGATCCGCCAATCTGATGACCTTGCCCACGGTGGCTGATTCCTTGGCTGGTCGGATGGAGACCTTGTTACTTTTACCCTTGTCTCAAAGCGAAATCGAAGGGCAAAGCGCGAACTGGATCGACAGCGCCTTTTCGGGCCGGATCCTTGAACCCATTGCACCTCTAGATGGGGCTGACTTGCTCGACCGGGTCTTGCGTGGGGGCTACCCTGAGGCGATCACTCGAGCGACTAGTCGGCGCCGGATGGCGTGGGCTAGGCAATACATCGACGCGATTGTCCAGCGGGATGTTCGCGAGGTGGCTGGTATTGAAAAGCTCGATCACTTGCCGCGCTTTTTGCGCGCGTTGGCTCAAACTGCAGGGCAATTGTGTAACTACACCCAGCTAGGGGGGCAAGTGGCGCTAGATGGGAAGACCTCCTCCCGCTATATCACGGTCTTTGAGCAGATGTATCTGATGAAACGCGTTGACGTTTGGGCACGGAACCGCCTCAATCGGATTCTAAAGACACCCAAATTGCAATTTATCGATTCGGGGTTACTGGCATCGCTGCTGGAATTGACGTCCGATGAAGTTCTCAAGAACCGAAGTCGATTGGGCATGGTCCTTGAAACGTTTGTATACGCCGAACTTTTCAAACACACCACGACAGCCGATAACGCCTACCGCCTCCTGTATTACCGCGATAAGGACCAATTCGAGGTTGACATCGTCATTGAGAACGCCTTGGGTGAGTTGGTCGGCGTAGAGGTTAAAGCCTCAGCAACCATCAAAGAAACCGATCTTCGGGGGCTTAAGAAGTTAGCCTCTCTCGCAGGTGATCAATTCAAAATGGGCGTTCTGCTGTATGACGGTGACGAGACCCTGCCGCTCGGCGGGGGTATTTGGGCCGCACCCATTACTACGCTGTGGGGAATGTGAGCCTGGGTCCTTATATCCATCTTCTTGACCGCGCTATTCAAATTGACGGTTCTGATGCACCTGAATGGACATCAAAATACCGAAACCCGCAAGCAGCGTCACCGTGGCGGTGCCACCATAGCTGACCAAGGGCAACGGCACCCCCACCACCGGCAAAATACCGATGACCATGCCCATATTGACGAAGACATAGACAAAGAACGTCAGCGTCAGAGCGCCCGCGAGATAGCGGCTATAGCGATCCTTGGCCTGCACCACAATATAAAGACAGCGGGCAAGGATAATGGCGTAGGCCGCCAAAAGCCCCAGGCAGCCAATAAGCCCAAACTCTTCAGCAAGAACGGCGAAAATGAAATCCGTCGAACTTTCTGGGAGAAATTCGAGATGAACCTGGGTGCCATGCAGCCAGCCCTTGCCGCTAACGCCACCCGACCCAATCGCGATCTTTGACTGAATGATGTGGTAACCGCGCCCCAAAGGATCCGCCTCGGGATTCAGGAGCATCAGGATGCGATCCCGCTGATAACCATGAAGAAGCTGCCAAAAAAGAGGCAGTGAACCCGCCCCAAGAACAAAGAGGCCGGCCAAAATCTTAAAGGAGATCCCCGAAAGAAAAATGACCGCAGCCCCCGAGCTTCCCACCAAAATCGCCGTCCCGAGATCGGGTTGCTTTGCAATCAGTAAAACCGGCAGCAAAATGAGAAGTGCCGCGCCAAAAAGTCGCTTGAGGGCGGGAGGCGGGGTATATCGGGCCATAAACCAGGCTAGCATCATGGGTGTCGAGAGCTTCGTTAGTTCCGAGGGCTGAAACCTTAAGATCCCAAGATCAAGCCATCGCTGCGCGCCCATACTGATCTTTCCAACCAGAAGCACCAAAACGAGCATCAAGGCACCCACCAAATAGAGAATCGGGCTCATGTTGGCAAGCTGCCGAGGATGAATCATGGCAACGCCGACCATCACCAAGAGAGCGAGCATCAACCGAAGACCCTGGCGAAGAACGACATCCAGCGACTGCCCAGAGGCTGAATAGAGCACCACCATGGCGATCCCTGAGAGAAGCAAGAGTCCCCCAAGAAGGGGAATATCGATGGGCAGCTGACTCAAAAACCGAAACCTCGGTTTTTTTTGGTCTTCGAGCGCTTCAAGGATCGGATCAATTTTCATGAGGAAGGCCGTGTAAATAGTGATCCATCACTTTGCGGGCCATCGGGGCAGCGACGGTACCCCCGTGGCCTGCATTCTCTGCAATCACCGCCACCGCAATTTTGGGGTTGTCAGCAGGGGCAAAAGCAATAAACCAGGCGTGATCTCGCATCGATTGGGTGAGCCGCATACTCTTGTAACTCTGATTCTGGGCCACCGTAAAGACCTGGGCGGTCCCTGTTTTTCCGGCGATGGAATAGTCAAGGCCTGCGGCTATGCGGTGGGCCGTTCCCTTCTGGATCACATCGACCATGGCAGACACGACCGTCTCCCACTGACCTGGCTCAATCAATCTCCGATCCGCATTGGGGTTTTTGGGAAAGGGCGGCTCAATATCGTAACCGGCCCGAATGCGGCTCACGAGGCGCGGCTCGACATCGAGACCCTGATGGGCGAGGATCGCGGTCGCTCGTGCCATCTGAATCGGGGTGGCTGTCACAAAACCCTGGCCAATCCCCGCAATCACCGTATCCCCAGGGCTCCAATCACCGCGTTTCCTACTCTTTTTCCACTCCTCAGAGGGGTATAAGCCGCCTTTTTCACCGGCGATATCAATCCCGGTTGGAACCCCAAGGCCAAAGCGGCTCTGCATAAAGTCATGAAGGCGCCGAATCCCAAGCCGACTGGCCAGTTCGTAAAAATAAACATCACAGGACTGAACAATCGCCCGGTGCATATCGGTCGCGCCATGGCCTGAGTGCGCCCAATCCCGATACTTGTGCTTTGACCCTGGAAGGCGGTAATACCCAGGGCAGGCGATCCGCCCTAAAGGGGGAAGCCCCAGAAGCTCAAGGCCCGCCAAGGCCTCAAAGGGCTTGACCGTCGATCCCGGCGGATACGCGCCCCTTGTCGCCCGATCGTAGAGGGGCCTTGCCTCATCACCTTGAAGGGCCTCGTAGCTCTTCTTATCGATCCCTTGAATGAAGGGATTAGGATCATAGCTCGGCTTGCTGGCCAAAGCTAAAACATCACCGGTTTGAGGGTCGATCGCCACCACCGCGCCCCGATAGTCCCCAAGAGCGTCCATGGCCACCTTTTGAAGACCGATATCAATTGAAAGATAAAGATTAGCGCCATCTAAAGCGGGCTTTTTGCCAAGCTCTCTCACCACTCGGCCTTTCACGTTGGCTTCATACTCCTGGTGGCCAGTTCGTCCATGAAGAACCGTCTCATAACTCTTCTCAAGACCATTTTTCCCCGTAAAGAAGGTCCCAAGGTACTCCGAAGGATCGAGATGGCTTAACTCTTTTTCGTTGATTCTCGCGATATAGCCCACCACATGGGCGGTAAGGTCCCGGTAGGGATAACGCCGCATCATGCGCGTTCTGATCTCGGCCCCATTCAGCCAGGGCAGCTTGACGGCCACCTTCGCGAGATCCTCTTCAGAGAGCTCAAGGCGAACGGGGACGCTCTCAAAAGGTTTCCGCTTGGCCATTAAATCCCGAAAAGACTGAAGCTCAGCCTCGGTGAGATGGATCAGCCTCGAAATAGCCTCAAGGAGGGGTTTAAGATCCTGAATCCCCTCCGGCACCACCTCGAGACTATAGGTCACGTAGTTATCGGCCAGCGGCTCCCCGTTCCGATCGAGGATCATGCCGCGGGTCGGTGTGATGGGAGAAATCTTGACCTGATTCTCTCTCGAAAGGCTCGAATACTGCTGATGACCCTCAATCTGAAGGTAAATTAAGCGAATCACGAGAACCAGCACCCCAAGGAGCATCAAGGAGACGCTGGCAATGATCCGATTAAGAAACAGGCGATTTTCGCGGAGACTGTCTTCGACGGTTAAATCGCCTTTCACGGCCGGTGCCTCACGCCGGTCAACCCGCTAAGAATGAAAAGAAAGAAAGGCCAGATCAAAGCGCCGGTCAGCACCGGATACCAGTATTGAAATTGCATGGCCGCCGGGAGCTCTTGCCGCTGCGTCCAAAGCACCAGCAAAGATTCAGCCGATAAAAGACCAAGAACCCAAAGACTTTGGATCGGGAGGGGCAACAGGATGAACCTTGCTCTCATTAAAAGGGCCAAATAGGCCATCACGCCATAGGCCAAGCCATGCTGGCCTAAAAGGCGGCCCGTCAAGGCATCGACCATCAATCCCACGCCCCAGGCCCAAAGAATCCCGATCCTTTCGGGTACCGGAAAAATCCAGAAGAGGATGACCAGCGCCACCCAATCAGGATTGAAAGGGCCCCAGCCCTCTTGAAGCGGCAGGATCCTAAGAATCATCGCAAAGCCCAGCGTTAATGCGAGGGCGATCCGATGTGAAGCCAAAGGCTCATGGGTCATGAGATTCTAGGGCGTTAGACCTTAAGGAAGGATCCGCGGGTGCTTTCTGGAGCGGCGTCGAATCGGTTCTCACTACCAATAATTCTCGGTTGTGATCGAGCCGCGCCATCGGGACGGCTCCCCCCTGAAGAACCGGCTGACCTTCCTTTCGAGGTGGAATGCGGGCCACGGGATACCCCGCAGGGAACACCCCATCAAGACCGGAGGTCACCAAAAGGTCCCCGGGTTCGATGTCGGCATTCCCCGGAAGATAAGGTAATTCGAGTCGGTCCGTCTGCCCGGTTCCAACGGCAATCGTCCGAAGTCCGGTCCGATTAATCTGGACGGGTGTCGCGTGGCTCGGGTCGGTGATCATCACAATGTCGGCCGTCTGACTGGTGACCCTTAATACTTGCCCGACCACCCCGTTGCCATCCACAACGGCCTGACCGACCCTAACGCCGTGAAGTTCGCCCTTGTTGACCACAATCAGGTTTTCATAAGGCACCAGACTGATCGATAAAGGCTCTGCAATCAGGACTTGATCACCGACTTTGAAGGTACTGTCGAGGAGGCCCCGAAGCCTCGTATTTTCTTGTTCAAGGGCGTCAAAACGGAGCTGTTGGCCACGGAGCACCAAGGCTTCCTCACGAAGCCTCTGGTTCTCTATCACCAGATCCGTCTGTTGGGCGCTGTAGTCTGATAATTTTCGGAAAAGACGGGCGGGGCCATTGACCAGTTGGCGAACCGGTTCGACCACCGCTGAAAAGGGGAGTCGCTGGCCGCTTCCTTCTAGATGGTTTTCAATCGCAAGAACGATTAAGGAGGCCACCAAGCAAATGATCAGCTTGATATGGAGCGCCGAACCGTTAACGACGAAAGGTTTGTGATCGAGCCTGACCCGCATCTCAAATGACCGGTTGAACTCTTAAAATCAGACCTTGATCATTCCAGCGAGAAGAGCGCAAGGCCCTTCGTATCGATAAGTTCAAGGACACGGCCACCGCCGCGCGCAACACAGGTCAAAGGATCTTCGGCAATGTGAACCGGTAACCCTGTTTCTTCTGAAATGAGCCGGTCCATGTCCTTCAAGAGGGCGCCGCCCCCAGTGAGGTAAATGCCCCGCTCAGCGACATCCGAACTCAATTCCGGCGGCGTCTGTTCGAGCGCCATCTTAACCGCATCAACGATACCCTGAAGCGGCTCCTGGAGGGCTTCAAGAATCTCGTTGCTACTCAAAACGAAACTTCTAGGAACACCTTCTGAGAGATTACGCCCCTTGATCTCCAATTCACGAATTTCACTGCCGGGGTAGGCAGAACCAATCTCATGCTTGATCCTTTCAGCGGTCGCTTCCCCAATCAAGGTGCCGTAGTTTCTTCGGACATAGCTCATGATGGCATCATCAAGACGATCACCACCAATCCGGGCCGAGGCCGAGTAGACCACCCCATTAAGGGAAACGATCCCGACTTCGCTGGTCCCACCACCGATATCAAGCACCATGGACCCCTTAGCCTCATCCACCGGAAGCCCTGCACCGACGGCCGCCGCCATGGGTTCTTCAATCAGATAGACCTCACGAGCACCGGCACCGAGCGCAGATTCTTTAATCGCCCGCCGCTCTACTTGGGTTGAACTACTGGGGACACAGATCAAGACCCTCGGGCTTGGCCTGAAGAGGCTGCTTTCATGCACTTTATGAATGAAGTACTGCAACATTTTCTCAGTCACCGTGAAGTCGGCGATCACGCCATCCTTCATGGGCCGAATGGCCGTGATGTTGCCGGGCGTTCGCCCCAGCATGGATTTGGCCTCGGCACCAACCGCAGCAATTGTTTTCTGACCTCGGACCTTGTCTTCACGGATCGCCACCACCGAAGGCTCATTGAGAACGATCCCTTTACCTTTGCAATAGATCAGGGTGTTGGCTGTTCCAAGGTCGATGGAAAGGTCGGTCGAGTAGAAACCCCGAAGCTGCTTGAAAAACATCGCGTTTTGGCCGTCTGTAAAAAGAGTAATTTAGCAAGCGAGGCTTGAAGGTGGCAAGGAACTTTGTCGGCCCGCCCACCGCCTGAGGCCCAGGGCATGGAGACCACTGGATCATGCCTCGAAAGCCGCTTTTTTACCGATCAAAGGCGACGAGGGCTTTGACGGCAAGGCCGCCTCGGAGAATAATGGTAAGGAGTTCCCTCCTTCCTCTTTTAGAACCACGAGTGCCCCATGTCATTGACATCCGATGAGGTCAACCGGATCGCCTTTCTGGCTCGCCTAGCCATTGATCCTGACAAGATTGACGCCTACGCCAAAGACCTTTCTGGCATCATGAATTTCATTGATGAAATGAGCGCCATCGATACCGAGACCGTGCTGCCGATGGCGCACCCCCTCGATCAAGCGCAACGGCTAAGACCCGATGAAGTGACCGAACATAACCAGCGTGAGGCCTTCCAGAAGATCGCCCCAAAAGTGGAAGCGGGGCTTTACCTGGTGCCCAAGGTCATTGAATAACGCCCCGTAATCGCCGTCTGCGCCTTAATAAAGACGACCTTCCGCCAAATGATGGCCTAAGCCCTGAACCCATTAGGGCGATGATGTTGGAACCCGAATCATGCATGAAAAAACCATCCGAGAACTCTCAGAGGGCCTCAAATCAAAGGCCTTTTCGAGTCTTGAACTGACTGAAAGCTTCCTCCAGCGGATTGATCGCCTTGATCCATCGATCAACGCCTTCATTACGGTCACCCCGGAGAGAGCCTTAGAGGCGGCCAAAGCGGCCGATGTGGCGCTTTCAGGGGGCACCGCAGGACCCTTAACCGGCATCCCCATTGCACAGAAAGACATCTTCTGCACCGAAGGGGTCCGATCGAGTTGCGGCTCCAAGATGCTCGACCAGTTCATTTCGCCCTATAACGCGACCGTCGTCGATCGCCTCAATGCGGCTGGAACGGTCATGCTGGGGAAGCTCAACATGGATGAATTTGCGATGGGTTCTTCCAATGAGACCAGCTTCTATGGTCCGGTGAAGAATCCTTGGAATCTTGAAACGGTCCCCGGCGGCTCATCGGGTGGCTCGGCAGCGGCCATTGCCGCCCGCCTCGTCCCTGGCGCTACCGGCACCGATACGGGCGGCTCGATCAGACAACCCGCCGCCTTTTGCGGCATCACCGGCATCAAGCCAACCTATGGCCTCGTATCCCGCTGGGGCATGATCGCCTTTGCATCAAGCTTGGATCAGGCAGGCCCTATGGCCAAAACCGCCGAAGATTGCGCCTGGCTTCTTGAGGCCATGGCCGGTTTCGACCCCAAAGACTCCACCAGCATCGAACGGCCCAAGGAGATCTATAGCCAAGGGCTTGATAAGAGCCTTCAGGGGCTTCGTATCGGCCTTCCTAAAGAATTCTTTGGCGAGGGGCTTGATCCTGACATCCATCAGGCAATTCAAACGGCCATCGGTGAAATCGAAAAGCTGGGTGCCACGGTGAAGGCGATTTCGCTCCCCCATATGCATCTTTCAGGGCCCGCCTATTATGTGGTCGCTCCTGCTGAATGCTCCTCAAATCTCGCTCGTCTTGATGGGGTGCGCTACGGTTATCGTGCTGAAAATCCCAAGGACCTTAAAGACCTTTATATGCGCTCCCGAGGTGAAGGTTTTGGGGCGGAAGTCAAACGCCGGATCCTGATTGGGACTTATGCCTTATCGGCCGGTTACTACGATGCGTATTACCTTAAAGCGCAAAAGATCCGCCGATTGATCAGTGATGATTTTAAAAAGGCGTTTGAGGAGGTTGATGTCATCATGGGCCCGACCTCCCCCTCGGTGGCCTTTCAATTCGGCGAAAAGAGTCAAGATCCGATTGCGATGTATCTTTCTGATATTTACACCATTGCCGTCAATCTCGCGGGACTCCCCGGGATGTCGGTGCCGGTCGGATTCTCGAAGGGGCTCCCGATTGGCATGCAGTTGATTGGTAATTATTTTTCAGAGCACCGGCTCCTCAATGTCGCGCACCGCTATCAGGGCGTGACAGACTGGCACCAACAGTCGCCCAAACTCTGAAGCTGGCCTCGCCCTCCTTAAAAACACCCCTGAAGGTTCAAGAACATGCAATGGGAAACCGTGATCGGGCTTGAAATCCACGCCCAGCTCGCTACCAAATCAAAGATTTTCTCAGGCGCTGCCACCCTTTATGGGGCAGAGCCTAATACACAGGCCTGCGCCATCGATCTTGGGCTACCCGGGGTTCTTCCGGTCCTCAATCAAGAAGCCGTCAAGATGGCGGTGAAGTTTGGCCTTGCCATCGGCGCTGAGGTATCGCCGCGCTCGGTCTTTGCGCGGAAGAACTATTTCTATCCGGACCTTCCCAAGGGTTACCAGATCAGCCAGTTTGATCTTCCAGTAGTCAGCACCGGGGAAACCACCATCGTGGTCGATGGTGAAGAGAAGGTGATCGGCATTACCCGGGCCCATCTTGAAGAAGATGCCGGCAAATCCCTCCATGAGGACTTTGAAGGCCATACCGGGATCGATCTCAACCGCGCGGGTACCCCGTTGCTTGAAATCGTCTCAGAACCCGATATGCGCTCCGCCAAGGAGGCGGTCGCTTACATGAAAAAGCTGCATGCATTGGTCCGCTATCTCGAAATCTGCGATGGGAATATGCAAGAAGGCTCTTTCCGCTGCGATGCCAATGTCTCCATCAGGCCCAAGGGCCAAGAAAAATTCGGGACGCGGGCCGAGATCAAGAACCTCAATTCCTTTAGGTTCGTTGAAAAGGCCATCAACTATGAAGTTCTGCGGCAGATCGAGATTCTTGAAAATGGCGGGACGATCGTTCAGGAAACGAGGCTTTATGATGCCAACAAAGATGAAACCCGCTCCATGCGCAGCAAGGAGGAAGCCAACGACTACCGCTACTTCCCAGATCCTGACCTTCTGCCGCTTGAAATTGACGCGAACTTCATTGAATCGGTCAGGACACAGCTTCCAGAGCTCCCAGATCAAAAGAAGCTGCGATTCAAGGCCCAATACAGTCTCAATGACTATGATGCCGAGGTGCTGACGGCTACCCGCGAACTCGCATCCTACTTTGAACAGGTGGCCTTGCTCTCTGGGTCTGATCCCAAACTTTGTGCAAACTGG
The DNA here is from genome assembly GCA_903835265.1 of uncultured Methylococcus sp. Classification (GTDB taxonomy): domain Bacteria; phylum Pseudomonadota; class Gammaproteobacteria; order Methylococcales; family Methylococcaceae; genus UBA6136. The sequence goes on along the minus strand of CAILMG010000207.1, from coordinate 2,597 downwards.
GTGATGGGCGATTTAGCGGCGGCCCTCAATAAGGCGGGCCTTGAGATTGAGGAAAGTCCGGTCGATCCTCAGCGACTCGCGGGCCTCATCCAGCGGATCGCCGATGACACCATCTCCGGCAAAATCGCGAAGCACGTCTTCGAGGGCCTTTGGGCGTCTTTGGAATCCGCCGATGCGATCATCGATCGCGAGGGTCTTCGCCAAATCACCGATACCGGCGCCATTGAAGCGATCATCGATGCGATCATTGCTGAAAATCCGGCTCAGGTCGAAGGCTACCGATCAGGGAAAGACAAGCTTTTTGGATTTTTCGTCGGACAAGCCATGAAAGCGACCGAAGGCAAGGCAAACCCAGCCCAGCTCAATGAGCTTTTAAAGAAAAAGCTCTCTTAAACCTATCGCCCCATAAGGTCACAAGCCATGAGTGATGAACAGCAATCCTCGAGTAATCCCCGTGAAGTCCTGTTTCAAAGGGTCATGGGTTTTGCAGCACTCCTTCAGGGACTTGCAAAGCGCTTTATCGGGTTGGCCCGGTTTCTGACCCTTTCAGGGCTTCTGGCCGCCCTTATTCTTGATAGCCTTATCGTCCGAAGCTTTGATCTTTCCATGGTTTGGGCGCTCATTATCGGCAGCCTCTTTATGCTGCCTGGGCTGGTCATTGGCTGGGGCTGGTACATCTTGAATGAGGCAACGACCCTCCCAAGCCGTCTCCTTGGCTGGTTCAACAACGCAAAGGCCTATGCCGGCGACGTATCGGAGCGCGCCAAGGCACAAGCTATCGAGGGCATCAAGAAAGAAGGCGGCCTTCATGACCTAAAACAATTAGGCGGGCTTGCCTTTGATATCACCTCGATGGGCCTTGATACCTCAGGCCTTTTCGCTATTCTCGGGGGATCCCTAAGCCTCACCAACCCCTTGGTTTTGGTGGCCATGATCATCGCCGCCGCCCTGGTCGGACTACTTGATATAGCCGCCCTCTTAGCTGGCGTGATATCGCTGTTCAGATAGGCGTTTCGACTGACCGTCCGCCACATACAGCCCCCCGAGGGTTGAAGAGGTCTCAGGAACGTCTACTCGCCATCTTCCTAAGCCATGGCTCAAGATGCTGAATATTGAAGTTGTCAGCCTCGAACATTCGGATCATCTCCCCATAAATGGAGGCGGGGTCATCCTTCAGAAACCAACCGTTGATTCTTAAAAAAACATCCGCAGCAGCAAAGGCGATCCGTTTGTTTCCATCAATGAATGGATGGTTGATCGCTAAGCTCTCCATCAGCGCTGCTGCCTCCTCAATCGCATCGCGGTAATATCCTGTCATCGGCCGAAAGACCGCCGCTTCCAAAGCCCCTGGGTCACGCAACCCGGACTGTCCTCCGTAACGTCCCATCAAGACCGCATACATCCCAAGAATATCGGCAACACTCAGGAAGTCGCTGCCCTGAGGTTTTTTCATTGAGCCAAATCGCGATAGAGATCGTCGAAGTCCTCCAAAGAGGAGGCAAATGCAGACATCACATGCCTTCTTGGGTGATGTTTTTGATGACGATCGATATATTCGAGAAAGGCCTCGTTCAGGACCGATTGGAATTGCCGACCTTCTGAGTCCGCAATACTTCGAAGTTCATGGAGAACTTCCGGAGCTGCCTGGGATGAGAATTTTTCGAGGGGTGATTTAGCCATGTCGATTCCATCATGATTTATCTTCTTATTTCATGATACTTCATGATGGGGTAATCGGTAAGCGCCACAACCAGAGCTCTCTTGATCAAAAGCAAATCATCCTCTTCTCGGTTCCGAATAAGGCCATATCGAGGGCACCTCCCCGCCTAGCCAATTTCAAGTTGGATCCTTCAGAGGCACATGAGCGAGACGACAGCTTTATTAATAGCCTGACGTATCTGATACAGCCGAGCCCGACGCTACTTCTTCATGCGCACTAAAAGTTTGGATGCTCCCCTTGATATTATTGGCCATAGTATTCGGCAAGGGCCTTGATCTCCTTTTCGCTCAATTCCTGAGAGATGGCCCGCATCCGACCAAAAAGGTCATTGTGTCGTTGCCCACTCTTATAGTCCTTGAGGGTCTTTTCAAGATAGGCCGAACTTTGCCCACGAATCGCCGGCACATCGATTTTTTGACCACGACCATCCCGCTCATGGCAGGCGGCACAAGGCGGCAAAATGCGGCGGGGATCCCCCCGACTAACAAGGACCTCGGCCATCTGAGAAACCGAGGATGGCGCCGATGAAGGGGCCTTGAGCTGACTAAAGTAGGCCGCGATGTCTAAAAGATCTTGATCCGAGTAGCCAGCGACAAGACTGCTCATGAGCTCATGACTGCGGCGGCCATCCTGATAGTCCTTGAGCTGCTTAAAGAGATAAGCTCCTATCTGGGCATCCAGAAGAGGGGCGAGTCCTTGGGCGACATGACAGCCGACACAACTTTTCGCGATCTCTTCCCCTTTTTGGGTCTGCCCGGCCGAAAGGTTTTTGAGAAGTTCCGGCGTAAACGCCACCTTTGAGGAGGGCTCAGCCCAAACCCCTTCGGTGAGGAAGACCAGAATGAGTCCGCCGATGATCATCATCGGGTTCATCAGT
>CAILMG010000206.1 GCA_903835265.1 uncultured Methylococcus sp. | reverse complement strand
ATGTCGCTCCATATATTCAGACATGTCATAGCGAAGGAGCTCCACCCCAAGGACCTTCGCGAGTTGGCGGCTGACTTCTGTCTTACCGACGCCGGTGGGTCCTGCAAAAAGAAAACTGCCAATCGGTTTTTGGGCATCGCGAAGCCCTGCTCTTGAAAGTTTGATGGCGGCGGCGAGGCTATGAATCGCTGGATCTTGTCCAAACACCAGAAGCTTGAGGTTTTTTTCAAGGTCCCGGAGTTTGTCTTTGTCATTGGTGGAGACGGTTTTCGGGGGGATTCGGGCGATTTTGGCAACAATCTCCTCGATCTCAAAGGTGCCGAGGAGTTTCTTTCGCTTGGACAAGGGAAGGAGGCGCTGGCCGGCGCCGGCCTCATCGATGACATCGATCGCCTTGTCGGGAAGATGTCGGTCGTTAATGTAACGGTCTGAAAGTTCAGCTGCGGTCCTTAGAGCTGCTAGGGAGTATTTCACTTGATGGTGTTCCTCAAAGCGGGTCTTAAGGCCCTTGAGGATCTGAAAGGTTTCATCGACCGAGGGTTCAAGGACATCAATTTTTTGGAAGCGGCGGGCGAGCGCCCGATCCTTTTCAAAAATCCCCCGATACTCCTGATAGGTGGTCGATCCGATACAGCGAAGATCGCCTGAAGCCAGCACTGGCTTAATGAGGTTAGACGCATCCATGACGCCGCCAGAAGCCGAGCCGGCGCCAATAATGGTGTGGATTTCGTCAATAAAGAGGATGGAGTGGGGCTCTTTCTTGAGCTGTGCCAGCAAGGCTTTCAGCCGCTTCTCAAAGTCACCTCGGTACTTGGTGCCAGCGACCAGGGCGCCGAGGTCCAAGCAGTAGATCGTACTTCCTTGAAGGACTTCAGGGACCTCGCCATCGACGATCTTCTTGGCGAGACCCTCTGCGATAGCCGTTTTACCTACCCCCGCTTCGCCGACCAGAAGGGGATTATTCTTTCGGCGCCGGCAAAGGACCTGAATGGTTCGTTCGACCTCAAGACGCCGGCCGATCAAAGGATCAATCTTGCCACAACGGGCCAATTCATTGAGGTTTTCGGCAAACTTTTCAAGGGGATTGGCCGTGACCGAGTCGCCTTCCTCGGTGTCTACCGATATCGGTTTTTCAGGCGTTCCGGAATCATCATGGATTTTTGAGATGCCGTGCGAGATGAAATTCACCAGATCGAGGCGGCTGACTTCCTGCTGATTGAGAAGGAAAACAGCATGTGAATCCTGCTCGCTAAAGATGGCCACCAGAATATTCGCCCCTGTCACTTCTTGGCGTCCTGATGATTGAACATGGAAGGCGGCTCGCTGCAATACCCTTTGAAATCCGAGTGTCGGCTGGGTCTCTCGCTTGAGACCCGCGGCAATCAGGGGGGTCGTCTGTTCGAGGAACTCGGTGAGTTCTTGGCGGAGTACTTCGATCTGCGCGCCACAGGACTTCAGCACTTCAATGGCGGCGGCATTGTCGAGCATGGCGAGGAGTAGATGCTCCACCGAAATAAATTCATGCCTCTTTTCATAGGCCGACCGGAAAGACTGATTCAGGGATAGCTCAAGTTCTTTGCTTAGCATCGTCATCTCCTATGAGGGCCACAACGGCCTCGATTCCGGTTCGTCGCTGGGGTGACTTTTTCTTAAAGCGCCCCGGCGGGTTGAGAAACCTTTCCCTTTATAAGTTAAGCCTCGTCCATATCACAAAGGAGCGGGTGCTGATGCTCCCTTGAGAAATCGTTCACTTGGCGGACTTTACTTTCGGCGATATCTTTCGAGTACACCCCGCAAACCCCCATCCCCCGGGTGTGGACATGCAACATGACTTGCGTCGCCTTCTCTTCATCCATGCCGAAGAATACCTTGAGGATCTCCACGACGAATTCCATCGGCGTAAAGTCATCATTCAGAAGAAAAACCTTATAAAGCGGCGGACGCTTGAGTTTTGGTTTAGCTTCTTGGACCAAAAGGTCATCATCGTGTTTTTCTTGGGAGTCTCTGGCCATGTCCTTTCATGGATTTAGGGGGTCATTCGATGTTGAATATACCACCAGGATAGGAGACCTGTCGTCCACTTCAAGTTCCTCTAGGGGTCGCAAAAGAGGGATGTGTGTCGGGAGAATCCTGGTCTTGTGGCATAATTAAGCTTGGGTCTATGGCGGTGAGCCAAAAGACCCCTCTTCGGTTCTTCTTGTCTTTTTCTCATGGTCTTACCCTCCTTGTTATCCCCCGTCCGCCCAAGGCTGACGGTTGCCGCTGTGGTCGAAGATCATGGCCGTTTCCTCATGGTTGAAGAGCACGATCGTCAGGGACGATTGGTGATCAATCAGCCCGCAGGGCATGTCGAAGGGGGTGAATCGCTGGTGGCCGCCCTGATCCGTGAAGCCCTTGAAGAAACGGGTTTTGGGGTAGAGCCTCTTTTTCTCGTCGGTGCCTATCTTTGGACGACGCCGGATGGAAGCCTCAGCTACCTTCGGATGGCCATCGCAGCCAAGGCGCTCCGTTATGAGGCGGATCGACCTTTGGATGAAGGCATTGTGCGGGCCATCTGGCTCAGCCGTGATGAACTGGTGGCCGAGACCGATCGCCATCGGAGCCCTCTGGTCCTTCGTTGCATCGACGACTATCTCTTAGGTGAGCGCTACCCTTTGACGCTCATGAAATCGTTCATCGCTTAAATCATGCCCGAGCATATTATTGTTGGCATGTCGGGGGGAGTTGATTCCTCAGTGACCGCAGAGGTCCTCCTCAAAGAGGGCTATGAAGTCACGGGTCTTTTTATGAAGAACTGGGACGAGGATGATGGCACTGAGTTCTGTAGCGCCATGGAAGATCTCAAAGATGCAACTCAGGTCTGCGATCGCTTAGGAATCCCGCTTCGTACCGTCAATTTTGCAGCCGAATATTGGGATCGGGTATTTGAAGTGTTCCTCTCAGAGTATGCCGCAGGAAGAACCCCAAATCCCGATATTCTCTGTAATCAGGAGATCAAGTTTAAGGCTTTTCTCGACTATGCGAGGGATTTGGGCGCCGACCGCATTGCGACCGGCCATTACGCCCAAATTGATCAGGAGTCTGGGGTCTTTCGTCTTTTGAAGGGGGTCGATACCAATAAAGATCAGACCTACTTTATCTACACCCTAGGCCCAGAACAGCTTCAAAAAACACTGTTTCCGATCGGTCGCCTTCAAAAACCCGACGTGCGTCGATTGGCACAAGCGGCTGGTTTTGACAATGCCCGAAAAAGGGATAGCACCGGTATCTGTTTTATCGGTGAGCGCCGCTTTAAGACCTTTCTGGAGCGCTATCTGCCGGCACAGCCGGGGGCTATCGAGACCCCTGAGGGCCAGCGCCTTGGCGATCATGAGGGTTTGATGTACTACACCCTAGGGCAACGCCGCGGCTTTGGTATTGGGGGCGTTCGCGGAGGGGATGCGGCAGCCTGGTATGTGCTGGCGAAGGATCTTGGCCGCAATGTCCTCATTGTGGGGCAAGGCCATGATCACCCCCTGATGCAGTCAGATCGACTTTTGGCTGGTCAATTGTGTTGGTGTCGAGAGAGAACAGAAGCCTCATTTCGCGCCCAAGCGAAGGTTCGTTATCGCCAGGAGGATCAACCCTGTGCGGTCACGCTCCTTAGCGATGGGATGGCGGAGGTGGTTTTCGATGCCCCCCAGCGCGCGGTCACCCCGGGGCAGTCGGTCGTCTTCTATGAAGGGGATGAATGCCTGGGTGGTGGCGTCATCGAAAAGACCTCCTATCGAGGAGAGCCTCGAGGGTTGCTCTGAGCCTAATTCGGCCAACCCAGTTAGAATGCACCGAGTTTTTTCTTTTCGACCAATGGATTTTTTTACATGGCTTTGACAGATCTTTCACCCGTTGATGGCCGTTATGCCAGCAAGGTATCGCCGCTTCGCGCCATCCTGAGTGAGTATGGGCTGATCCGTTTTAGGGTGGAGGTTGAGGTTCGCTGGCTCGAGGCGCTCGCCCTCGAGCCACTGATCCTAGAGGTTCCGGTGTTGAGTGCGGAAGCCTCTCATATCCTGAATCTGCTCGTGACCGAATTCAGTGTTGAGGATGCTGAGCGGGTTAAAGAAATTGAGCGTACCACCAACCATGATGTTAAGGCGGTTGAATACTTCCTGAAGGAAAAGATCAAAGGCCATCAAGAGCTTGAGAGCCTTAGCGAATTTATCCACTTTGCCTGCACCTCTGAAGACATCAATAATTTGGCTTATGCGCTCATGGTGAAATCGGCGCGAGAGGATGTCCTGTTACCGGCCATGGCGAAACTCTTGAGTGACCTCATAGAGAAGGCGCATGACTATGCCGGTCAGCCGATGCTCTCAAGAACCCATGGTCAGCCAGCAACGCCGACTACTGTGGGTAAGGAAATTGCAAACGTTGTCGCGCGTCTTAAGCGCCAGTTTCAACAGATCGAGAACGTTGAAATCCTCGGTAAGATCAATGGGGCCGTCGGCAATTACAATGCCCATCAAGTGGCTTACCCAGAGATTGATTGGCCCCTCTTTGGGCGGCGTTTCGTCGAATCATTGGGCCTTTCTTTTAATCCCTACACAACCCAGATTGAGCCGCATGATTACCTCGCCGAACTATTTCATGCGCAGTCCCGCTTTAACACGATCCTCATGGACTTTGATCGGGATGTTTGGGGTTACATTTCTTTAGGTTTCTTTCGGCAGGTCACCGTGGCCGGGGAAGTCGGATCCTCTACGATGCCGCACAAGGTCAACCCCATTGATTTTGAAAATTCCGAAGGAAATTTGGGGCTAGCCAACGCGCTCTTTGGCCACTTGGCTGAAAAACTCCCCATTTCCCGTTGGCAACGTGATCTCACCGATTCGACCGTTCTAAGGAATATGGGTGTGGGATTTGCTCACACCCTCATTGCCCTTGAGGCCACGCTCAAGGGGCTAGGTAAGTTGGCCCTCAACCGAGAATCTCTCGAGGCAGATCTAGCCGCTAACCCCGAAGTCCTCGCTGAGCCGATTCAGACCGTGATGCGGCGACATGGCATAGAAAAGCCTTATGAAAAACTGAAAGAACTCACCCGTGGCCAACGGATCGACGCCGCGACTCTCAGGTCGTTCATCGAAGCCCTAGAGATTCCCAAGGACGCCAAGGAACGATTGTTGGCCCTGTCTCCGAGGGATTACACGGGTTATGCCGACGCACTGGCGCGATCGATCCACTAATCTCTGCCTTATCCCTTTTGGAATGGACTTTCTCATGACGAAGCGAACTTTTGCGCTGGCTTTTTTGTTGCTCTCCATGCCGGTCTTTGGGGGGATGTCCCCTGAGGCTCGCCTAAAAGCTTTTCTGAATAAAGCCAGTTCCCTCGAGGCTTCCTTTGTTCAGATTCAGGTGGATGAAAAAGGCAATCTCGGGAAGCGCAGCAACGGCATGTTTTATCTTCAGCGGCCTGGAAAATTTAGGTGGAATTACGAGAAGCCGTACCATCAGGAAATTGTCTCAAGCGCCGACAAGGTCTGGTTCTTCGATAAGGATCTTGATCAGGTCACGGCCAAGAAACTGAATCAGGCCATTGGATCGACCCCTGCTCTTTTGTTGACCGGCGAT
>CAILMG010000205.1 GCA_903835265.1 uncultured Methylococcus sp. | reverse complement strand
CTCCGGTGGGCCGGCGCCGCCTTAAAGGATGCGCCGAAACGCCACTTGAGGTGAGGCGCCTAATCGATATCCTTCCAGTATTCCTTCTTCAATCGATAGAAAAGGTAGGTCAGGAACAATAGGAACGCGATGACGTATTTCCCAAGGGGGACCCGCTGCAGAATCGAGGGCTCTGAGACATAGGAGAGGAAATTCACCAGATCATTGGCGACTTGGTCGAATTCCCGCTCATTGAGCTTCCCATGACCATGACTTTCCACACCCACGACTTTGAGCTTGCCATCCACCCGTTCCTCTATGGCCGCCTGCGGCCCCTGTAATTCCCAAAGGACATTGGGCATGGCCACGTTCGGTAACAGGGCATTATTGACCCCAAACGGACGTTTGGGATCCTCGTAGAAGGATTTCAGATAGGTATAAACCCAGTGGGCACCCCTAGAACGGGTGACCAACGAAAGATCGGGAGGGGCAACGCCAAAAGCCACCGTTGCACTGTCAGCCGGCATGGCCGAGCGCACCACGTCATAGATCTTGGCATCACCCAACAAGATCAAGTCGCGCATCACGGTTTCGTTAACCCTTAAATCCTTGGACATCCTCGAATATCGAATCTGCTTAAGACCATGGCAGCCAAGGCAGTATTGACCGAAGTAACCCGCCCCACGGATCACGGACAGCTGGTCGAAGGCATCGGCATCAGCGTGTTCAAGCTCAATACCCGACTCAGCAAGGCTTTGAAGTGGGAACAGACAAAACCAAAAGAAAATCAGTACCTTTTTCATGCCGCTTAACGTCCCTGATGGTTCCCGCGCAGTTTAGACAGTAGTCCCTTGATTTTTTCAAAGACCGGCGAATGCTGGAGCGCCGCAATGCCCTCCTCAATGAGCCGCCACTGAAAACCTTCGCGTTTCGCGAGAGGTAAGATCGATTCGGTCAAACGCAGTGGCACCTCTTTGGTGATCTCCACCGACGAGAAGATGGGTAGGAGCAGGAAGAAGCTGAAATAAATCACCGAAAATCCGCGCGCCATCAAGGTATAAGTCTCGGTGACCGGCTTGGTCCCGAGAACACCAAGACCCAGGAAACTGATGATGAAGGCCGTCAGTGCGATCTTAAACAGCGGGCTTCGGTAACGAATTGATTTCACCGGGCAGCGATCGAGCCAAGGCAATAGGAACAGCACGACAATCGATGTACCCATCCCGACAACCCCACCCAATTTACTCGGGATGGCTCTCAAAATGGAATAGAACCGCGTGAAGTACCAGACCGGCTGAATGTGTTCAGGGGTTTTCATCGGATCCGCCGGATCAAAGTTCGGATGCTCGAGGAACAGCCCCCCCATTTCTGGGCTGTAGAAGACGATCCAAGCGAAAATAGTCAGAAACAGACCGGCGACATAAAGATCCTTCACCGTGTAGTAGGGGTGAAACGGAATACCGTCCTTAGGGATACCCACGAGATCTCGGTTTTTCTTGATCTCAATACCGTCTGGATTGTTCGACCCAACGGTTCGCAGCGCCGCGAGGTGAAGGACCACCAATCCCATGATAGCCAAGGGAACGGCAATGACATGGAGGGCGAAGAACCGGTTGAGGGTTGCATCGGCAATCACGAAGTCGCCACGGATCCAGGTCGCGAGATCCTCACCAATCACTGGAATAGCGCCAAACAACGAAATAATCACCTGAGCACCCCAATAGGACATTTGCCCCCATGGCAAGAGGTATCCCATAAACGCTTCAGCCATCAATAAGACAAAGATCACCATACCAAACAGCCACAGCAATTCCCGAGGCTTCTTAAAGGAACCATAGAAAATGGCGCGAAACATATGCATGTAAATCACGACAAAAAACAAGGAGGCCCCTGTCGAGTGAAGATAGCGAAGCAGCCATCCCCAATTGACATCGCGCATGATGTATTCGACCGAGTCAAAAGCGAGCTCCGCTGCTGGCTTGTAATGCATCGCCAAAACGATTCCGGTCACGATCTGATTAACCAAGACCAAAAGTGCTAAAGAGCCAAAGAAATAAAGAAAGTTAAAGTTCTTTGGCGCGTAATACTTCAGCAGCTGGTCTTCAAGAAATTTGGCGACCGGCAAACGTTCATCCAGCCACTCCAGAAACGATGCGCCCCTGTCCCTCTGACTCATGATGCATGCTCTCCTTCGAGGCCGACGACAATTCGGTGGTCGTTAGCGAAATAATAGGGCGGAATTTCGAGGTTCATGGGAGCCGGAACCCCCTTATAGACGCGTCCCGCGAGATCAAACTTAGATCCGTGGCAAGGACAAAAGAATCCCCCCTTCCAATCCGCACCAAGGTCCGCTGGAGCAACCTCCGGACGAAAAACCGGAGAACAGCCCAAGTGGGTACAAACACCAATGGCCACGAGAATTTCGGGGCGGATAGAGCGCGCCTCATTCTGACTGTTGACCGGTTGAATCGACTGCTCAGATCTCGGGTCCAAAAGCTCTGCGTCAAGTTCGACTAGGGAAGCCAAAGCATCCTGAGTCCTTTTGAGGATCCACACCGGCTTGCCGCGCCACAGAACGACGAGACGCTGACCGGCTTCGAGCTTTTCGATATCCACCTCAACAGGCGCTCCAAGCGCTTCCGCTTTGGCGCTAGGGCGCATCGAAGAAACAAACGGCACGGCGACCAAGCTTACGCCAACGGCACCTACCACGCTGGCGGCCTGGGTCAGGAACCGGCGTTTTTCGTTATCGACGCCACTCATCATTCAGATACTCCGTTTCGGGGATAATTCGATGCTCTAATTGGCGCTGCGGTCCTCACAACGCCCGGCAAGCTCAAGTTTGAAACACAGTGTTTCCATCTTGCTTCAGCGGGGGGATTTTGGTGCAGAAAGGCTCAAGGGTCAAGCAAAACCGCGCTATCCAAAGGGATTTAGGGGCCCTAAGAGGCGGGAGAAGTCCGATTAATGAGGGTCTTCGAGAATGGCCTTGAAGGCATGAAGGAATTGTTGATTTTCAAGGGGCGTTCCAACAGTGATCCGAAGGCAACCGCTTAACAAGCCCCCTTGAGGATGAAGGTTCTTAATCAGGATGCCGCGAGATTTAAGCGCCATGAAAACCTCCGTCGGGTCATGGCGCTTTAGACGAACCAAGATGAAATTCGCCTCACTATCAAAGACCTCCACAGCCGATAACTCCCGGAGCGCCGCATCAAGAGCCGCGCGATCGGCAATAATTTGCGCGACCTGCCCCTCAAAAACAAGGGGCTCGGCGAGCGCAAACTCCGCACTCATCTGGGTGAGGACATTAATGTTGTAGGGGAGTCTGAGCTTCTCAAATTCATTGATCAGTGGCGGGGACCCTGCAAGAAAGCCTAGGCGAAGCCCAGCAAGCCCAAGCTTTGAGAGCGTGCGCATCACGAGAAGATGATCATGCGCCAATAAATCGCTCATAAAGCTTGAAGATGCATAAGGGGCGTAGGCCTCATCGAGCACTACCAATCCCGGCGCCACCTCAAGAACATCGAGGATCTTGGTATAGTCAAAAAGATTACCGGTGGGATTATTGGGATACGCCAAGAAAATCATGGCGGGCTGATGCTCTTCGATCGCCTTGAGGAAGCCCGGGGCATCCAGAGAAAAATCCTTTGGATGGAGGGGGACCCCCACAAACTCAAGGCCGAGGCTGACTGCAATTTGCCGATACATGACAAACGTCGGCTCCGGAGCCATGACCACAGCGCCTGGTTTCAGCGCCATCAAAAGAATCTGGATGATTTCGTCAGAACCATTACCCAACAGTAACGCCTTGCCGGCGGGCACCTTGCTCGATTGCCGCAAGGCCTCCTTCAAAGGCTCGCAGGCAGGATCCGGATAACGATTGGGGGCCGCATGGCGAAGCATCTTAACCCAGCGATCGACCATATCCTCGGGCCAGGCATAGGGATTTTCCATGGCATCCAACTTAATATAACCTTTGGAATCAGGAACATGGTAGGCGCTGAGCGCCTGAAGCTCCGGTCTTAAGACCTCAAAAGGCAGACGTTTTGAAGCGCTCACGGGATTGACTGACCCCGATATTCCGCCGACCTTGCATGCGCATCAAGCCCTTCACCACGGGCCAGGGTAGCCGCTATGGTGCCGAGGGTTTGAGCGCCTTCTTGAGAGCAGAAAATAACACTGGAGCGTTTTTGAAAATCATAAACACCCAAGGGTGAAGAAAATCGGGCAGTAGAGGCTGTTGGCAGGACGTGGTTGGGACCCGCGCAATAATCACCGAGCGCCTCCGCGGTATGCCTGCCCATAAAAATAGCCCCGGCATGACGGATTTTTGTGGCCAAGCCTTCGGGGTCCTCAACGGATAATTCCAGATGTTCGGGGGCGATCCGATTGGCAACGCCAGCGGCTTCTTCAAGGTCCTTCACTAACACCAAGGCCCCTCGGCGCGTCAAACTTGCGCGGATCACTTCAGCTCGCGCCATCTCCGGCAGGAGACGATTCATGCTGGCTTCCACCTGATCAAGATATGGCGCGCTGGTACTGATCAAAATCGCCTGGGCATCTTCATCATGTTCCGCCTGAGAGAATAAATCCATCGCTATCCAGTCAGGATCAGTCCCGCCATCGGCGATCACCAAGATCTCCGATGGACCGGCGACCATATCGATACCCACCGCACCAAACACCATCTTTTTTGCAGTCGCCACATAGATATTACCTGGACCAACAATCTTGTCCACCCGAGGAATGCCTTCCGTACCATAGGCGAGCGCAGCTATCGCTTGTGCCCCACCGATACGGAAAATGCGACTGACCCCTGCGACATGAGCGGCCGCCAAAACCAGGTCGTTGATTTCACCCCGCGGTGTTGGGGTGACCATGATAATGTCCGCTACACCAGCAACATGCGCCGGAATCGCATTCATTAAAACAGAAGAGGGATAGGCCGCCTTGCCTCCCGGGACATAAATGCCGACCCGGTCCAGGGGAGTCACATTCTGGCCGAGGACAGTGCCATCGGCTTCGGTCATGCGCCATGAAGCGAGCTTTTGGTGTTCGGCGTAGGTTCTGATCCTTTGAGCTGCGAGCTGAAGGGCCTCTGCCATCGCTTTCGGGAGTTGTTCAAAGGCGGTCCGGAGGGCATCGGCTGACAATTCAAGATCGCTGAGGGAAGACGGCTCGAAGTGATCGAATTGCTGCGTGAGGCGGATCAGCGCCCGATCACCCTCGTGACGAACGTCCTCAATGATCCGCTGAACCCGGTCGTGAATCTCGGCATCGGATACCGCGTCATAGGCCAGTGTCTTCGAGAGATCGTCATGGAAATCGGGCGCACTGGCATCGAGCCGTTTAATCGTCAACCGCTCATTCATGGCTTGAGTTCCAGAGCATGGCGTATTTCATCGATAAAGGCTTTCACTTCCGCATGTTTCATCTTCATGGCCGCCTTGTTCAAAATCAGCCGACTGCTGACCTCCATAATCAAATCCAGGGGTTCGAGCCCATTCGCTTTGAGGGTCTTTCCCGTGTCGACCACATCCACAATACAGTCTGCAAGCCCGACTAGAGGGGCCAATTCCATGGAGCCATACAGTTTAATGATCTCCGCTTGAATCCCTTTGCTGGCGAAATAGCGATGGGCGGTTTTGACATATTTGGTCGCCACCCGAACTCGACTGCCCGGCTCAAACGCGAGCCCCTGACGACCCGCCGTCATCAGCCGGCAGCAGGCGATACCAAGATCCAGTGGCTCATAGAGGCCTTTGGTATCGTACTCAGCAAGGACATCCTTGCCGGCGACACCGAGGTCCGCGGCCCCATATTCAACATACGTCGGAACGTCACTGGCCCTAATCACCAGGAACTGAAGACCTTCGCGATTGGATGGCAGGATGAGCTTCCGGCTCTTATCGGGATCGACGGTCGGTTCAATACCGATGCGTCCAAGGAGAGCAATCGCTTCGTCGTAAATACGTCCTTTGGAGAGGGCCAGTGTTAGCACGCCAGTATCCTTCGAAGGTTATTGTGGAACACGGCGGATTTCAGCACCGAGCTGCGCCAGCTTTTCCTCAATGCATTCGTATCCACGATCGATGTGGTAAATCCGGTCGACAACCGTTTGCCCCTCAGCCACCAGTGCCGCGAGCACCAGACTGGCCGATGCACGAAGATCGGTCGCCATCACCGGAGCCGCATTGAGCTGCGGCTTGCCCCGAATGATCGCCGTGTTGGACTCCACCGTGATATCAGCCCCCATGCGCTGCATTTCCTGGACATGCATAAAACGATTTTCGAAAATGGTTTCAGTAATGACGGCAACCCCATCGGCAACGGCGTTGAGCGCCATAAACTGCGCCTGCATGTCGGTTGGAAACGCAGGGTAAGGGGCGGTTCGAAGCGAGACCGAATGGGGTCTTTGCCCGTCCATATCGAGTTCGATGGTATCTTCCGTGGTCACGATTTTAGCGCCAGACTCCCTGAGCTTCTGAAGAACGGCATCAAGGATATCGGAACGAACATCCTTCAGCTTGACCTTACCACCGGTCATGGCGCCTGCGACCAAGTAGGTCCCCGCCTCGATCCGATCAGGCATCACTCGGTAATTCTGACCATTGGCCGAGAGTGAATCAACGCCCTCAATCACCAGCACATCCGTCCCTGCACCCTGGATATTGGCGCCCATCATGTTGAGGAATCGGGCCAGATCAACGACTTCAGGCTCTCTCGCTGCATTCTCAATAATGGTCGTTCCCTCAGCCAGGGTTGCTGCCATCATCAGATTTTCAGTCCCCGTCACGGTGACGAGGTCGAGGACGAGGCGGCAACCCTTGAGCCGCTTTGCCTTGGCATGAATATAACCGTTACGGACCTCAATCTCAGCACCCATCTGAGCCAGCCCTGCGAGATGCAGGTTGACCGGGCGACCACCAATGGCACACCCCCCCGGTAAGGACACCTCGGCGCGCCCAAACTTGGCCACCAATGGGCCAAGAACGAGAATCGAGGCGCGCATGGTTTTGACCAAATCATAGGGCGCCGTAAAGCTCTTGATCGCGGTCGGATCGACCTCCACATTGAGCTTTTCATCCACGGTGAGCCCGACGCCCATGCGTCCCAGGAGTTCAAGTGTCGTAGTGATATCCAAAAGGTGCGGGACATTTCCAACGCTGATCGGGGTATCAGAGAGAAGTGTCCCCGCGAGAATAGGCAACGCCGCATTTTTGGCACCTGAAATACGGAGTTCCCCGTTGAGGGGGGTCCCCCCAGTGATCATGAGCTTATCCATCGCTTGGTCTCTAAGGATTCAGTGGAGTGGTTGGACGGGATGTATGGGGGTATCGAGCGGCAACATGCCGACAACACCGCTCACCCGCATGATGGCATTCAGGGCATCAGGCACCTGGGTATACCGCAACGTTCGGCCAACAGAAACGGCCATGCGTTGCCATTCAATCAAAAGAGCCACCCCCGCACTGTCCGAACGGCGGATACCTGAGAAGTCAAAGACCAAAGGACTGGTCCCCTTCCCGATCAGTTTGCGGGTGGCGGTCAAAGCCTGAGTGACCGTTGCAAAGGTCAATTCGCCCCGCAGCCGATAACAGCCCTCAGCCAGCTGTGGGTCAAAATCAAGGGTCGGAGAAAGCGTAGACTCAGACATCAGAATCAATGCCGGTTGCTCGCCGACGACACCTTGCCATGGAGGCTTTTGGGGGCGATATGATTCTTGAGCTCCGACTTTGCTACCGGTTTGGTGGTGGTCTTGACTGCTGAAGGATGAGAGGCCGAAGTCTCCGCTTTTAAACGGCTGGGTTTCGTTACCGCGGGCGCCGTGGCATCTACCATTGGCTCGCCCTGGACCTCAGGACCTTCCGTCCGATCGGCTGCTGAGGCGGATGCCGCCTTGGAATCACCTTTGCCTTCTTCCGCCTTGTTGAAGAGGAATCGGCTAATCAATTGCTCGAGGACCAACGCCGACTGGGTCAGTTCGATTTCATCACCTTCACCGAGATAGACGTCAGAACCGCCGGGGGAGAGCCCAATGTACTGCTCGCCCAGAAGGCCTGCCGTCAGAATGCTGGCACTGGTATCCTCCGGCAGTTTTTTAAAGGCCGGATCGACGCGGATATCGACGACCGCTTCATAGCGCTGTTCATCGAAACCAATCCGCTCGACACGCCCCACCGTGACCCCGGCCATGGAGACAGGAGCCCGAACCCTGAGGCCTCCAATATTGCCAAAATGAGCCTTGATTCGATAGCTCCCCTCTGCAGATCGAAACTCGCCGAGGTTACTCACCTCTATGGCCACAAAGAAAAGTCCCAAGAGGCCAAGCGCCACAAAGACGCCGACCCAAATTTCTAACATTTTGGAGGCCTGCATGCATCAATCCCCGAACATAAGAGCGGTAAGCAAAAAATCAGAACCCAGCACCGCAAAGGCGGAATAGACCACGGAGCGGGTCGTCGCCCGACTGACCCCCTCTGCTGTCGGGACGGCATCATAGCCTTCAAACACCGCGATCCAGGTCACGATGACCCCAAAGACCAGACTCTTAATCAGGCCATTGAGGGCATCATCCTCAAAATCAATCTTTGCCTGCATCTGCGACCAGAACGGCCCCTGATCAACGCCGAGCAGACCGACCCCGATGAAATAACCCCCGATGACACCGACGGCAGTAAATAGACCCACGAGTAAGGGCATCGACAAGACCCCGGCAAAGAAACGCGGGGCAATCGTCCGCTTCAAAGGATCAACCGCCATCATTTCCATTCCAGCGAGCTGTTCCGTGGCCTTCATTAAACCAATTTCAGCGGTTAAAGCAGAGCCGGCCCGACCTGAAAAAAGGAGCGCCGTGACGACGGGGCCCAACTCCCGCACCAAGGAGGCAGCCACCATCACGCCGAGCGACTCCTCGGCACCAAAATCTGAAAGGACATTGTATCCTTGAAGCGCCAGCACCATCCCAACGAAAAGTCCGGAGACACTGATGAGGAGAATCGTTAGTACCCCCACAGTGTAAACCTCTTTTAATAGGAGCCGCGGCCGCGTGATGAGAAGGGGCAAACCGCCTAGAACGTGCAACAAGAAGATCTGGGATCGCCCCAGCTTCTGCAGCGCTCCAAGGGTTGCCCGCCCTAGGGATTGTAAAAGCGTCAGCATCTGCTTTTTGAAGGCGATTCAAGTCCCGCCAAAGGACCCAAGAGATCCTCGCGATAATCTTCCGCCGGATAATGAAACGGGACCGGGCCATCCGGCGCGCCTTCGATGAACTGTTGGATCCAAGGCGAATCGCTCAATGACATTGCCTCAGGGGTCCCCTCTCCCACCACGCGACCCCCTGAGATCACATAGACCCAGTCGGCAATGGCCATGGTCTCTTTGACATCGTGCGAGACCACGATACTGGTCAACCCAAGCTCCTGATTGAGGTCATGGATCAACTTCACCAGAATACCCATCGAAATGGGGTCTTGACCGGTGAATGGCTCGTCATACATCAACATCATCGGGTCCAACATGATGGCGCGGGCCAAGGCGACGCGGCGCGCCATGCCCCCCGAGAGTTCGGCAGGAAATAAGTCCCTCGCGCCCCGAAGACCCACTGACTCTAGCTTCATGAGCACCAAAGTCCTGATCATCGACTCTGGTAATGGGGTATGCTCACGAAGCGGGAAAGCCACGTTGT
>CAILMG010000204.1 GCA_903835265.1 uncultured Methylococcus sp. | reverse complement strand
GCCGCGCGCCTTCAACTGCCTCCTCTTGATCTTGATCAATTGCGCCTTGATATCAGGGCCATCATCGCCGCTGAGCCGTCGGGCATTCTCAAAATACAAATAACGCGAGGGGTGGGCGGCAGGGGCTATCAATCCCCTGATCCTTTAGAACCCACGGTTGTTTTGCAGCTTCACCCGGAACCGAGCCTCTCTGACGATGGGGCCGAGGGTGTCAGGGTCACCCTGCTCGATACCCGTCTTGGCCTAAATCCACGCCTCGCCGGGATCAAGCACATGAATCGTTTGGAGCAGATCATCGGCCGCGCCGAATGGCGCGATGAGGCGATTGCCGAGGGTCTGATGCTGGACCTTGAGGATTTTCTGATCGAAGGGACTCGAACCAATGTATTTTTGGTCAAGGACGGTGTTCTCTTGACCCCCTTACTGGACCGATCGGGGATTGCCGGCGTGATGCGCTCTTTGATGTTTGAGGGGGGGGATGCTCTCGGTTTTACGGTCAGGGAGTGCCGCTTGACCTTAAAGGATCTGATGGCGGCTGATGAAGTTTTTTTGACCAACAGCGTGATCGGGATCTGGCCGGTCAGTGCCATCGATGCCCTGACGCTGACGGTCGGCCCCTGCACGATGAGGATGATGGCATGGTTGAAAGCAGCAATAACAAGCGATCAAACTACCTCCATCGGCTAGGCCTCATGGCAGCGGCCGGGGCCCTCCTGATCCTTGGGCTTTATGAGGACGCCAAGATGACCCTTGATAGTCCCTTAAGGATCAGCGAGCCGGTGACGATTTCCCTTCGAAAAGGCGACGGTCTTTCGGTATTGGCCGAACAGTTAAAACAAAAAAAGCTTCTGGTCGAGCCTTTCTGGCTCAAACTCTTGGTCCTTCAGACGGGAAGTCTTCAGCGCCTGAGGTTCGGAGTTTATCGGGTGATGCCGGGGACGACCCAGCGAGGACTTTTAGATCTCATTGTGAGAGGACGAACGGTCGAGACACCGATCACGATTGCAGAGGGTCTTCGATTTCAGGATCTGATTCAGATCCTGAAGGATAAAGAGACCCTTCGCCTTGACCTAAAGGATCAGGGGCCTCTTGATATTATGCGCGCGCTCGGTGAGCCGGATGTTCATCCTGAAGGGCAGTTCTTTCCCGATACCTACTATGCCTCTGAAAGGACCACGGACTTTGATATCCTTAAAAAAGCGCACAAGAAACTAAATGCGGTCCTTCAAGAGGAGTGGCAAGAGCGTGCTCCAGACCTTCCTCTCGCATCCCCCTATGAAGCCTTGATTTTGGCGTCCATTGTCGAAAAAGAGACCGGACACCCCGAAGAGCGGGCCGAGATTGCTGGGGTCTTTGTACGTCGACTTCTTCAGGGTATGCGCCTCCAGACGGACCCTACGGTGATCTATGGGATGGGTGAGGCGTACGATGGCAACATCCGGAAAGAGGATCTCCGCCGCGATACGCCTTACAACACCTATACTCGACAGGGTTTACCGCCGACACCCATCGCGCTGCCGGGGCGTGATGCCATTCATGCGGTGATGCACCCGGCGGCGGGGACGAGTCTCTACTTTGTGGCCAGCGGGGGAGGCCGTCATCGTTTTTCCTCGACACTGGAGGAACATGAGCGCGCCGTGGATCAATTTCAAAGACACTCTGAAAGGCCATGACCGGAAAATTGATTACCCTT
>CAILMG010000203.1 GCA_903835265.1 uncultured Methylococcus sp. | reverse complement strand
CTCGCAAGGACCTTCCTCGGGGAAGGGGTTTCTGCCGTATTCTCTCAACATGCTTTCGCCGTTTATCCCATTATCACGCAAGCTGTTGGTGCTAAAGCATCGATCGCTAAAGCACATGACGGATCCGATGGGCCCCGCTATGGCCATGATCTTAAAGCGCTTCGTGCCGCGATTCAGGACGATACCCGGGTTGTTTTTATTGCCAACCCCAATAATCCAACAGGAACTTTTCTGACACGGTTCCAATTGGCTTCCTTTTTGAAGGAGGTGCCTCAGCACATCATCGTCGTGATCGATGAAGCTTATTTCGAATATGTCGAGGATAAAGATTATCCCAATGCACTGGATTGGCATGAGACGTTTCCCAATCTCGTCGTGAGCCGGACTTTCTCCAAGGCCTATGGGCTTGCAGGGCTTCGAGTCGGCTATACCATCTCCCACCCCGCTGTGGCGGCCTTAATGAATCGCGTTCGCCAACCGTTTAACGTCAACAGCTTAGCGCTGGTCGCTGCCGAAGCATCGCTCAGCGATGCAACGCATCTTGAAAATACCGTGACCCTCAACCGATTGGGTCTTAAGGCCGTCAGTGAGGTGCTCATGGCCCGGGGATTTGATGTCATTCCATCGGTAGGTAACTTCGTCACTTTTGATCTCGGCACTCCCTCGGGACCGATCTATTCGGCTCTCCTTCAAGCCGGGGTGATTGTTCGGCCGATTGGGAATTACGGCTTACCCAATCACCTTAGAGTGTCCCTTGGAACTCCGGATGAAAATCAACTATTTTTAGAGGCTTTGGATCAGGTTATGCCTCGATGATTGAACGTCTTTGCATCATTGGTGTTGGACTAATAGGCGGTTCTCTGGCGCTTGCACTCAAAGAAGCTGGGAAGGTTGGTGAAGTGGTCGGGGTTGATCATGATCGAGAGAACCTTCATGAGGCCCTGAGGTTAGGCATCATTGATCGGGTTGAAACAGATCTCGTTGAAGGTGTTCTAGGGGCAAATCTCGTGGTCTTTGCCGCTCCTGTTGGCGCGATGTCGAACATCTTCAAGACCCTCCAACCCGTCTGGAACTCGGAGGTAATCTATACCGATACCGGCAGCACCAAAGGGGATGTGATGGCCAGTTTGGTGGAGGTCTTTGGCGGCATCCCCAAAAACTTCGTCCCCGGTCATCCCATCGCAGGTGCGGAACGTTCAGGGGCAAAGTCCGCTTCGTCTGATCTCTTTAAGGGCCGCCGCGTCATCTTGACCCCGGTGGCCTCAACAGCGGCTAAGGCCCTCCAAACCGTCGAAGCGCTGTGGCATGACGTCGGTTCATTCGTCCATGAGATGGATGCCGCGCACCATGATCAGGTTCTAGCAGCGACCAGTCATCTCCCACATGTGCTCGCTTTCGTATTAACAGCCATGTTAGGACGGCAAGATGAGCAGCGGGAGATTTTTCAATTTGCTGCGGGTGGCTTTAAGGATTTCACTCGTATCGCATCGAGTGATCCTCGGATGTGGGTCGATATTTGTTTTGCCAATCATCATGAAATTATCACGCTCATTGAGTCCTATCGCGAAGCCCTCGGTCAAACCGCCGATTATCTTCGTAACGGCAACGCTGAGCCTTTGCTAAAACTCTTCCAAGATGCCCGCGCGGCACGTCAACGCTTTCTCGATCAAGTGGAAAAATAAGCATGCATCACAATCAGGTCACTTTTGAGGTTCAACCCGGCGGATCACTTCAAGGCGAAGCGCGGGTGCCCGGAGATAAGTCCATTTCCCATCGCTCCATTATGCTCGGATCGCTCGCCGAGGGTGTCACCGAGGTGACGGGCTTTCTAGACGCGGAAGATTGTCTTTCGACCATGAAAGCGTTCAAAGCCATGGGGGTCAAGATCGAAGGACCTCAGGCAGGGAAGGTGACCATTACGGGCGTTGGTCTCCATGGCCTCAAGGCTCCGCTGGAGCCTCTCTACCTTGGCAATTCTGGCACCTCGATGCGTCTCCTTTCAGGTCTTCTAGCGGGTCAGTCGTTTGACGTCACGTTGACTGGAGATGAATCCCTCTCTAAGCGCCCGATGAAACGAGTGACGGATCCCTTACGACAAATGGGGGCGAGCATCGAAACGACCGATCAGGGGACATCCCCTTTGAAAGTGCATGGAGGCGCTCCACTTAAAGGCATCCACTATGAGATGCCGGTCGCTAGCGCTCAAGTTAAATCCTGCCTCCTCCTTGCGGGTCTTTATGCGGATGGGACCACAGCCGTTCATGAGCCGGCGCCTACCCGGGATCACACTGAGCGTATGTTGAAGGGGTTTGGGTATCCCGTTAACCGCCTTGGAGAAACCGTTTCGGTTCAATCGGGCGGTACCTTGAAAGGCTGTGCAATCGATGTTCCAAGTGATATTTCTTCGGCCGCTTTTTTCATGGTGGGTGCTTCGATTGCGAAGGACGCTGATGTCACCCTACGCCATGTGGGCATGAATCCGACCCGAACCGGCGTCATCGATATTCTCAAACTGATGGGCGCTGACATTGAGATCATGAATCCCCATGAAGTCGGTGGTGAGCCGGTGGCTGACCTCCGAATCAAATCCGCCATCCTTAAAGGGATTGCTATTCCTGAACATCTGGTGCCACTGGCGATTGATGAGTTTCCGGTGTTATTTGTCGCTGCGGCCTGCGCGAACGGGAAGACGGTCCTGACCGGGGCTGAGGAATTAAGAGTTAAGGAAAGTGATCGCATTCAAGTGATGGCCGATGGGCTCAAAATCTTAGGGGTCGATGCCGTGCCAACACCCGATGGCATGGTGGTCAATGGTGGACCTCTCGGAATGGGGGTGGTGGAATCTCACGGCGATCACCGGATCGCTATGGCCTTTTCAATAGCGGGACTTCGTGCCAGTGGTCCCATCACCATTCATGATTGCGCTAATGTGAATACGTCTTTCCCTACCTTCGTCACCCTGGCCCAACGCTTAGGTCTTGAAGTCAACGTGCTTGGGGGGGAATCCTGAATGACGGACATGCCTCCCGTCCTTGCCATTGATGGACCTAGCGGCTCCGGCAAGGGGACAGTCAGTCGCGCGGTTGCTAAGGCATTAGGTTGGCACTTTCTCGACAGCGGGGCGATTTACCGATCCTTGGCGTTTGCAGCCATGCAAACGGGGATCCTTCTGGATGACGAGGCTTCCTTAGTCGATCTTGCCCTCGTCATGGATCTCGTTTTTACCGCGGATGATCCCTCTAGGGTGTTACTAAATGGGGTTGATATTGCTGAGGAGATTGGGACTGAAACCGTTGGCAACGCGGCCTCTCGTGTGGCTCAGTTGAAGGTTGTCCGTCAGGCGCTGCTTCAAAAGCAGCTCGGATTTAGAACCTTCCCCGGTTTAGTCGCCGATGGTCGTGATATGGGTTCGGTGGTCTTTAAAGATGCCCCTTTCAAAGTGTTCTTGACGGCGAGTGCTGAAGTGAGAGCTAAAAGGCGGCTTAACCAGTTGAAGGATAAGGGGCATGATGTTAATCTTATGGGCTTGATTCTGGAAATCGAGCAGCGAGATCGTCGCGATCGTGACCGGGCCGAATCTCCACTCGTAAGGGCAGAAGGTTCCGTTCTGATTGATTCATCTGACCTTCCCATTGACGAGGTCATCCGTCAGGTGATGAATGTGGTTGTACCTGTTGTTGGTTGACCAGATCATAGGCCACCAGTCTATCTGGTGTTTTTTACATTAAAAAGTCGTCTCGTTCCCCCTGTGAAACGTGATGCATTCTGAAGATTGATATGAGCGAGAGCTTTGCTGAACTGTTTGAACAGAGTCTGGCCCAGGCCGAAATGCGTCCTGGAAGCATCATCCGAGGCATTGTGGTTGATATTGGCCCTGATGTCGTCGTGGTCAATGCGGGTCTCAAGTCGGAAGGTGTCGTGCCAAAGTGGCAGTTCCTCGATGCTGACGGACAGATAGAAGTCAGTATCGGTGACACGGTTGAATGTACCCTTGAGTTGTTAGAAGACGGCCTCGGTGCAACCCTTTTATCCCGTGACAAGGCAAAGCGCCTCAAGGCTTGGACGGATCTTGAAGAAGCTCATGAGCAGAACGAAACGGTGGTCGGTCGCCTGACCGGCAAAGTTCGCGGTGGGTTTACCGTGGCTATCGGCGCGCTAAGAGCCTTCCTGCCAGGCTCTCTTGTCGATGTTCGGCCGGTTCGTGATACCGGTTACCTTGAGGGCCGCGATCTCGAATTCAAAGTGATTAAAATCGATCAAAAGCGCAATAACGTCGTGTTGTCACGTCGTGCGGTGGTCGAATCAGAATTTAGTGCCGAGAAGGAAGCGCTCCTTGAGAATCTCAAGGAAGGCGCGATCGTCACCGGTGTGGTCAAGAATCTCACTGACTACGGAGCCTTTATTGATCTCGGTGGGGTTGATGGCTTGCTTCATATCACCGATATGGCCTGGAAGCGAGTGCGTCATCCTTCAGAAGCGGTTGAAATTGGCCAGGAAATCCAGGTCAAGGTGCTCAAGTACGATCAAGAAAAGAATCGTGTCTCTCTCGGCCTCAAGCAGTTGGGCGAAGATCCATGGCTCAATATTGCCCGTCGCTACCCTGCGACGACCCGTCTCTTCGGTAAGGTCAGTAACCTCACGGATTACGGCTGTTTTGTAGAGCTTGAAGAGGGTGTTGAAGGTCTGGTCCATGTGTCTGAAATGGATTGGACTAACAAGAATGTCAACCCATCAAAGCTGGTTCAATTGGGCGATGAATGCGAAGTCATGGTCCTTGATATCGACGAAGAGCGTCGACGTATTTCTCTCGGCATGAAACAGTGTAAGACGAATCCTTGGGATGAATTTGGGACCACCCATAATAAGGGTGACAAGATCAGCGGGACCATCAAATCGATCACAGATTTCGGGGTCTTCATTGGTCTTGATGGCAATATCGATGGCTTGGTCCATCTTTCAGATATCTCCTGGAACGTGGCAGGAGAAGAAGCTATCCGCAATTATAAGAAGGGTGATGAAGTTGAAACCGTCATTCTTGCGATTGATCCTGAACGTGAGCGGATCTCACTCGGTATCAAACAGTTGGAGCAGGATCCTTTCCAGAACTACCTTGCGACCCATGAAAAGGGAGACTTGGTGAATGGTGTCGTCAAGGAAGTGGATGCAAAGGGTGCGGTCATCACGCTGGCTGACAGCGTCGAAGGTTACCTCCGTGCTTCTGAACTATCCCGTGATCGGATCGAAGATGCTCGCACCCAATTGAATGTGGGTGATGACATTGAAGCGAAGTTTATGGGGGTCGATAAGAAGAGTAAGTCTATTACCCTTTCTATCAAGGCAAAGGATCAGGCCGACGAAGTGGAAGCCATGAAGGGTTACACGCAAGCCGCTTCCTCAGCCATGCCGACCCTTGGAGATATCTTCAAGGAGCAGATGGAAAATAAGTAATCCTTGAAGTCCCTGGTGGGTCCGATTCACCAGGGACCTAATGGTGTGATGATGACAAAGTCCGATCTTATTCAGACCCTGAGTGCCCGATTTGAACATTTACCTGGCCGCGACATTGAGGCTGCGGTTAAGGGAGTGGTTGAACATATGGTAGAGACCCTTTCCGAAGGTGGTCGTATTGAAATCAGGGGTTTTGGCAGCTTCTCCGTGCGTTTTAGGGCGCCTCGAATCGGCCGTAATCCGAAGACCGGAACCAAAGTAGAGCTTGATTCCAAGTACGTCCCTCATTTCAAGCCGGGTAAAGATCTAAAAGACAAGGTCAACCAACGCTGAATGGCGTCTCTCAATCAGAGTTTCTGATCTAAAAAGCCATGCCATTCTCCTTTCAATGTAGGAGCGGCATGGCTTTTTATTGGCCGAATGGGCATCATATTCCCTTGAGGTCTTGATTCCATGGGTCGATCCATTGAATCAAAGGCCATAAGATCCGATTCCTTCACCCACCGTGGCATCTTCGCATGCAGGTTCAGGCCTTAATCGCACTTCTTCTCCCTCTAGCTGCTGTCTCAGGGTGGTATTCCGCTCGAAGACACTATCAGCGGAAATTTCTTGAGGAACATGTTCATCCATTAACCCAAGCTTATCGTCGAGGTCTCAATTATCTTCTGGATGATAAGACGGATAAAGCCATTGCCGCTGTCGGGCAGATCCTCGAGCAGGATGACGAGTCCCTGGAGGTCCAGATCGCATTCGGCAATCTTTTTAGGCGTCGTGGCGAGGTTGAGCGTGCGATTGAGATCCACACCCGACTCAGGGCCACGGTTGGGTTGACCGAGTCTCAGCGCGCGCGAGCCGATTTTGAGCTGGCCCTTGATTATCTCCGTGCTGGATTATACGACCGATCAGAATCTCTGTTTCTTTCCCTGGTCGAAACTAAAACCCATGGTAAACCTGCCTTACAGCAGCTTTTATTGATCTATCAGCAACAAAAGGAATGGCAAAAAGCGATCGATTGCATCATTCCTCTGCGTCGGGTGATGAAACCCAAACATGGCGAGACGGCCGCTCATTTTTATTGCGAGCTGGCCGAGGAGGCGATGAATTTTCACCGCCTAAAGGATGCGAGGGATTATCTCGCTCAGGCCCTCAAAGATGATGCAAGCTCTGTCAGAGCGACGATTGCCAAAGGCCGTCTTGAGCTTGGCAATGGCGAATACCGGCAAGCCTTTGAGAGCTTCCAACGTCTTGAAAGTCAAAATCCCATATACCTTTCTGTGGTGCTACCGCACATTCGTCTGTGTTCCGAACGATTGGGGCAAGAGCGGGAGTTAATGGAATATCTTGACACCCTCTATCAAAATTACGGGCTGGTGTCCGCCGCCGTTGAACGCGCCATCCGGTTACGCCAACGCGATGGCATTGCTTCGGCGATTGACTATTTGATCCCTATTCTTGAAAAAACACCGGACTCTCTGGCTATTAGCCATGCCCTCTCGATGCTGTCGGAAGATCATCATCATGGCTCTCAAAAAATGCGTCGTCTCAGCGCTCTACTGAAAGACATGATGGAAGGCGGCCAGCAGTTTTGTTGTGAACACTGCGGCTTTGGTTCCTCTCAGATTTACTGGCGTTGCCCTTCCTGCCAATACTGGGGATCCTTAAGGCCGACGGGGCCTTTTTCGGCCCTAGATGTGCAGGAGGATGAATCCCAGACGTCCCGATAATCTCTTTTCTTTAGGATCCTCGAGCGCTAGCATAGGGAGGTGAATCCCTGTTCGATCATTCATTAAAAAGCCTTCTAGAAGAAGTCAACGTCATGAAAAAAACCGTTACAAAAGCCGTCTTTCCTGTTGCAGGTCTTGGCACCCGCTTTCTGCCAGCAACCAAGGCGAGTCCCAAGGAAATGTTGCCGATTGTTGATAAACCCCTCATCCAGTATGCCGTTGAAGAGGCGGTTGCTGCTGGTATCGAGACCCTTGTTTTTGTTACTAGTCGGACCAAAAGAACCATCGAAGATCACTTTGATAAGGCTTATGAGCTTGAAACCGAACTTGCCTTGAGAGGAAAGACGGATGTCCTTGAAAGCCTTCAAAGTATTCTTCCACCGCATGTAACGTGTGTTTATATCCGTCAAGCCGAGGCGCTCGGTTTAGGGCATGCCGTCAATTGTGCAGCCGATGTGATCGGGGATGAACCCTTTGCTGTCATTCTCGCGGACGATATGGTGGATGATGGGGATCGTGGTTGCATGAAACAGATGGTCGATATCTACAATGAATGGCAATGTTCGGTGCTCGGGACCGAGCCTGTCGATCCCTCTGAAACAGGAAGTTATGGGATCGTCAAGGCAGATCCGATTCGTCCAGGGCTTGCTAAACTCAATGCGATCGTAGAAAAGCCAAAGCCTGAAGTCGCTCCTTCGAATCAGGCCGTGGTTGGCCGGTACATCCTAACACCCGGTATTTTCGAGCGTTTGGATAAAGTGACTCGTGGTGCCGGTGGGGAAATTCAATTGACCGATGCCATCGCTATGCTCATGAACGATGAGCCGGTTTTATCTTACGCGTTTGAAGGGAAGCGCTATGACTGTGGCTCAAAGCTGGGCTATTTGACAGCGACGGTAGAGCAGGCACTCAAGCATCCTGAGGTCAGCGAAGCCTTTAGAGCCTACCTCAAGACCTTGTCGATTTAAGCGAGCGATCTGAACGCCCTGATGACGTGATCATAGGGCGGTTCGGAAGGTTCTTTAACTGAGGGCCTTTGTCAGGCGCTCCATGGCTTTTTCAAGCAGCGTCATGCTGGTCGCGATAGAAAGACGGATATGCCCAGGAGCACCGAATGCAGATCCTGGGACCACCGCGACACCCGCTTTCTCAATCAGGTACTCTGACAGTTCGAGATCGTTCTCGATTCCTTGAAGGCGATTGATGGCCTGCCGCAGGTCAGGGAGCACGTAAAAAGTCCCATCGGTGGTCAGGCAATCGACCCCAGGGATACGATTCAAGGCGGCTACGACAAAGTCATGCCGCTCTTTGAAGGCAATTAACATGTCCTTGATGAACCCTTGATCTCCATTCAGCGCAGTTTCCGCCGCGACCTGAGAGATCGACGTGGGATTCGAGGTGCTCTGGGATTGGATATTGGTCATGGCTTCAATCAACCAGCGAGGGCCAGCCGCATAGCCAATGCGCCAACCGGTCATGGAGTAGGCTTTAGAGACGCCATTCAACACCATCGTGCGATCAACAAAATCTGGATTGGCATTCAGGATATTCACAAAGTGTCCTGAATCCCAAAGGATGTGCTCATACATGTCATCGGTTGCAATCAGAATGTTGGGGTGTTGCCGAAGGACCTCCCCAAGCCCGTTCAATTCCTTTTCGCTATAGGCCATACCGCTGGGGTTAGATGGGCTATTGATCACGAAGAGCTTGGTCTTTGGGGTAATGGCGGCCTCTAGTTGACTCGGGGTGATTTTAAAGTGTTGTGATTGCGGCGCATCGATAATCACGGGGACGGCATCAGCTAAAAGCACCATATCTGGATAGGACACCCAATAAGGCGCGGGGATGATGACTTCATCACCTGGATTCAAAAAAGCCTGCGCTAGATTGAAAAAGCTCTGTTTGCCCCCACAGGATACGAGGACCTGCTGCGGGGTATAGTCAAAGCCATTTTCACGTTTGAATTTATCGACGATCGCTTTTTTGAGGCCCGGGGTCCCATCGACCGCGGTATATTTGGTGAAACCTGCCTGTATGGCCTTGATGGCCGCTTCCTTGATATGGTCGGGTGTATCAAAATCAGGTTCTCCTGCTCCAAGACCGATGATATCCATCCCTTGGGCCCGCATGGCTGCAGCCCTTGCTGTGACGGCGAGGGTCGGTGAAGGCTTAATGGATTGCACACGGTTTGACAATAACTTGTTCATGGGCTCTGTGATATGACGACTAGGGGGGCTGATGAGTGTTATTTTGGGACCGACCCAAAAGATGCCTTTGTCTTGTTGAGAGTGAGGTTCCCCTGAGATCTGACAGGGACAATGAACCTTAGGCTTAATGACCTATTTTAACAAAGAAGTTTCAGCCAGGACGTGATGGATACTGAACTCGCCGAATATCAGCGACATACCCCTCAGAAAGGGAAGCCCTTTACCTTAAAGAAGCTCTTTGAACCCGCCGGCGATCAGCCTGCGGCCATCCAACAGTTGATCGAAGGACTTCAGGATGGTTTGGTTCATCAGACGCTTCTTGGGGTCACCGGATCCGGCAAGACCTTTACCATTGCTAACGTGATCGATCAGGAGCAACGGCCAACGCTGATCCTTGCGCCCAACAAAACGCTTGCCGCCCAGCTTTATGGCGAGATGAAAGATTTCTTCCCAGAAAACGCGGTGGAATATTTCGTCTCCTACTATGATTACTATCAGCCAGAAGCCTATGTTCCTTCTTCAGATACGTATATCCAGAAAGACGCATCACTCAATGAACACATTGAACAAATGCGTCTTTCTGCGACCAAGGCCCTGATCGAACGCCGAGATACGATCATTGTGGCAACGGTATCCTCCATCTATGGTTTGGGCGAACCAGCCTCCTATTTTAGTATGGTGCTTCATTTGGTTCGTGGGGAT
Organism: uncultured Methylococcus sp.; assembly: GCA_903835265.1. Taxonomy (GTDB): domain Bacteria; phylum Pseudomonadota; class Gammaproteobacteria; order Methylococcales; family Methylococcaceae; genus UBA6136. Next base: position 1,637 of record CAILMG010000203.1, on the reverse strand, counting down.
TTAATCAGCCAACGAACGCTCCTGCGCCGCTTGACTGAACTTCAGTACACCCGTAACGATATCGAACTTCGACGAACCACCTATCGGGTGAAGGGCGAGGTCATTGATGTCTTTCCTGCGGAATCCGATCGTGAAGCCCTAAGGATTGAGCTCTTCGATGATGAAACCGAAAGGCTCTCATTATTTGATCCTTTAACCGGTGAAATTCTTCACCGTATTGCCCGGTACACGGTCTACCCCAAGACCCACTACGTCACTCCCCGTGAACGCATTCTTGAAGCCATCGATCAGATTAAGATGGATCTTCGGATCCGTCTCAATGAGCTTAGGGATGAACATAAGTTGGTCGAAGCTCAACGCCTTGAACAACGCACCCTTTTCGATCTCGAGATTATGATGGAAGTGGGTTACTGTTCTGGCATTGAAAACTATTCGCGATATCTCTCGGCTCGAGCACCAGGAGAAGCGCCACCGACACTGTTTGATTATCTGCCGGACAACGCGTTATTGGTGGTCGATGAAAGTCACGTGACGATTCCCCAGCTAGGGGCTATGTATAAGGGGGATCGATCACGCAAAGAGACCTTGGTCAATTATGGTTTTCGTTTGCCATCAGCACTTGATAATCGCCCCCTTCAATTTGAAGAGTTTGAAGCCCGATCCCCTCAGCGTCTCTATATCTCAGCGACCCCGGGACCTTATGAGCTGGCCCATTCCGCGGCCATTGTGGAACAAGTCGTCAGACCCACAGGGCTCCTAGATCCCCAGGTTGAAATTCGTCCCGTCGCATCACAGGTTGAAGACCTTCTTCGGGAAATTAAGATCCGGACGTCGCTGCATGAACGCGTTTTGGTCACGACCCTGACCAAACGAATGGCTGAGGATCTCACGGAATATCTCTATGAGCGTGATATTGCCGTTCGCTACCTTCATTCCGATGTTGATACGGTAGAGCGTGTTGAAATTATTCGGGATCTAAGACTTGGGAAATTTGATGTGCTCGTCGGCATTAACCTCTTGCGCGAAGGGCTTGATCTTCCTGAGGTATCCCTGGTAGCGATCCTCGATGCCGATAAGGAAGGGTTTTTAAGGTCAACCTCTTCGCTGATCCAAACGATCGGCAGGGCCGCGAGAAATCTGAGCGGCAAAGCGATTCTTTATGCGGACAGAATCACCGGCTCGATTCAAAGGGCACTGGATGAAACGGATCGCAGAAGAGCAATGCAGGAGGCCTATAACCTTGCTATCGGGCAATCACCTCGTGGCATCATCAAAGCGGTCACCGATATTTTGGAGGTCCCTATTCCAGGGGCTGGATCTTCCTCCATAGGACGCCGTTCTAAAAAAACGGAATCAACCCAGACATCACCCATACAACCGCGATCAATGGAAGAAGCAATGAAGGTCATCCGCCAGCTGGAAGATCGCATGTATGCGGCTTCTCGGGAGTTGGAGTTTGAGGAAGCGGCCAAGCTCCGTGATGAGATTCAACAGATCAGAGATTTGAATTTAATAGGCGCATCCTAGGGAGAGCATCCCGACCAATCAACGTGGCGATCCTGATCTTTATGGCCGGGTGACAACGCTCATATCATGCAGATTGATATATAAAAAAAGGGGGGGGCCACAAAAAATAG
>CAILMG010000202.1 GCA_903835265.1 uncultured Methylococcus sp. | reverse complement strand
GTGGGTCCTCTTTAATGCCTCTCCGGACATCAGAACCCAGTTGGAGGCCTTCCCCGGCGCACACCCCAGGAGGGGCATCAGAGATTCCGGCATTAAGGCGATTGTCCTCATCGACAGCCAGATCGATCACACGACGGGTCTCTTGATGCTCAGGGAGTCTTCCTCCCCGCTCCCTATTTTCTGTAGCGAGATGGTGCGTCAGGATTTGACTTCAGGCTTTCCCATCTTCACGATCCTCGGCCACTACTGCGGCGTTCAACATCATCCGATCCCGCTCGATGGCAGTGCTTTTAGCATCGACGGCTTCGAGGATCTTCGCTTTTACAGTCACTCCCTCAAAAGTAAAGCGCCACCCTACTCCCCTCACCGGCATGACCCCCATGATGGCGATAATATCGGCGTCATCATCGAACAAGTGTCTACCGGCAAGAAACTTTATTACGCGCCGGGGCTTGGTGAAATCGAGCCCCACGTGAAGAGGGCCCTTGAAGCCGTAGACTGCATATTGGTCGATGGGACCTTCTGGCAGCATGACGAAATGGAGCGTCGCGGCATCAGTACCAAGCGCGCACTGGACATGGGGCACCTCCCCCAGTCAGGCGCCGGCGGGATGATCGCAACCCTTGATGCACTCCCTGCTCGGAAGATCCTGATTCACATCAACAACACCAATCCGATTCTGGACGAAGCCTCGCCAGAGCGTCATGAGCTCAACGCTCACGGCATCGAAGTCGCCCATGATGGACTGGAGATTTGCCTCTAGTGAAAGGAACGGCCCCATGAGTGAAACCCAAGCGCCCTTTAGTCCCGAGGTTTTCGAAGCGAAACTTCGTGAGAAGGAAGCCTACTACCACATCCATCACCCCTATCAGGTGGCGATGGCTTCAGGGCATCTAACCCCCGAACAGATCAAGGGCTGGGTCGCAAACCGGTTTTATTATCAGATCAACATCCCGGTCAAGGACGCCAATATCTTAGCGAATTGTCCTGATCGGGATACCCGCAGGCTTTGGATACAGCGGATGATTGACCACGATGGTGATCAGGAAGATAAAGGCGGCATTGAAGCCTGGACCCGCCTCGGGGAGGCGGTCGGCATGTCGAGGGATGAACTATGGTCCCTCAAACACGTTCTTCCTGGCGTTCGGTTTGCCGTCGATGCTTACGTGCACTTTGCGCGCAATGCCCCCTGGCAAGAAGCGGCCTGCTCGTCCCTGACCGAAATGTTCGCGCCAACGATTCACAAACAGCGACTCGCCGGGTGGCCGGACCTTTACCCCTGGATCGACCAGGAAGGCCTCGCCTATTTCAGGAAACGGGTCAACCAGGCCAATCGTGATGTCGAGCATGGCCTTGCCATTACGCTATCCCACTTCAGAACCAGAGAACAGCAGGATAAAGCGCTTGAAATTCTCCAGTTCAAATTAGATATCCTGTGGACGATGCTCGACGCCATGTGGCTCGCCTATATTGACCAGAAACCCCCTTACTTCAATATCCATCGCTGATGTCATCGATGATACAAGATACCACCCGGTTTGGCCTTTCCCCTCTCTACCGATTGCAGTGGGAAGAATCACAGCAACGCTTTGTCATGCTCTATCCGGAAGGGATGGTAGAACTTAATGGCCCTGCGGCTGAAATCCTGAAACTCTGCGATGGAACACGCAGTTTTATTGACATGGTCAACGCTCTTGAGACGGCGTTTGACACGAAAGGACTCCGCAGCGATATCGAAGAACTGGTTCAAGCCGCACTCGACCATGGCTGGATTACCCTCCTACCCTAGCGGCAGCCCTCGCTGGCTGCTGGCGGAACTGACCTACCGTTGTCCCTTGCAGTGCCCCTACTGCTCGAACCCGGTTGACTATGCGCAGCATCAGGACGAACTGAGCACCGAGGCATGGTGTCGGGTCTTTTCAGAAGCCCGCGCCTTAGGCGCAGTTCAGCTAGGCCTTTCAGGTGGCGAACCCCTCATCCGCAAGGACCTTTCGGCTTTGGTCGCGCATGCTCGGGAGCTCGGCTATTACACCAACTTGATCACCTCAGGCTATGGCCTTACCGAGGAACGGATAGCAGAGCTCAAGTCCTCGGGGCTTGATCATATTCAGATCAGTATCCAGGCTCCTGAGAAGACGCTGAATGACAAACTTGCAGGCACCGAGTCCTTTGAGCAGAAAAAAGCCGTCGCCCGGCTCATCAAGGCGCAAGGTTACCCCATGGTGCTCTGCGTGGTGATTCACCGCCAGAACATTCACCTGATGAATGAGATTCTCGAGATGGCGACAGCCCTCGGCGCGGACTATCTCGAACTCGCCAACACCCAGTACTACGGCTGGGCCCACCTCAATCGTGACCAGCTCATGCCAACGCGAGCGCAATTCGAAACGGCAGAGGCTATCGCCCAGGCCTACAAGGAAAAGGTCAAGGGCCAAATGAAAATCTACTACGTCGTTCCCGACTACTACGAGGATCGGCCTAAGCCCTGTATGAACGGCTGGGGGACGACCTTTCTGACGGTTGCCCCAGATGGCCTGGCGCTGCCCTGCCACGAAGCACGGATATTGCCAGGTCTTGACTGTCCAAACGTTCAGGATTTTTCAATCAAAGAGATCTGGGAAGAGTCGCCCGCCTTCAATCATTTTCGCCATTTTGACTGGATGGAAGAACCGTGCAAAAGCTGCCCGGAGAAGATCAAGGATTTCGGCGGCTGCCGCTGTCAGGCCTATCTTTTGACCGGCAACATGAAGGCTACGGACCCTGTCTGCAGTAAATCGCCCCTCCATCACACGGTTGAGGAAGCCATCGACCTGGCTGAACAAGACCGCGTATCCGGTGAGCCGAAACCGCTGATCTTCAGAAACAGTGGGAATTCAAAGACCTTAGGCTGAGGCCTAAGTGTCGGAAATGCCGTTCCAAGGCGTATAAAGCCCTGACACTTCGATTCCCGCCACCGACAGCACCCGGCCTACCGTCTCATCAATGATCGCCTCAAGACTCTTAGGCCCCCCGTAGAAAGCCGGCAAGGGGGGATAAATAATACCTCCCATTTCGGTCACAATGCCCATGTTGCGGATATGCACCAGATGAAGGGGGGCTTCCCGTGGCACAATCACCAAGCGCCTTCGCTCCTTGAGAACAACATCGGCCGCCCGAGAAATCAGGTTGTCACCAAAGCCATGGGCAATAGCGGCCAGGGTCTTCATTGAGCAGGGAACAATGATCATTCCCTCGGTTCGAAAACCCCCGCTCGCAATCGTTGCTGCAATATCGTCAATGCGATGAACTTTATCAGCGAGTTTTGAAAACTCGGCCTTTTTAAGGCCCAGCTCATGGTGGATATTAAGAGCGCCCGCTGCTGAAACCACCAAATGAGTTTCAAAGCCCCCGGCCTCCCTCAGGACTTCAAGGATGCGTTTGCCATAAATGGCGCCTGTGGCGCCGGTCATACCGATAATGAGTCGTTTCACCGCGTGAACTCCGTTTCCAATTGATGGGCCATGGCAAGCGTCGCTTCCACCAGCGCGCTCACCATCTGATCCCCTGCGGCGATGTGTCCACCTGCTTCGACAATCCTCAACGTAGAACCTGGGAGTGCGACATGGAGTGTCAGACTGGATTCGAGGGGGCAGACGAGATCCTGTCGGCCATGAACGATCATCGTTGGGATACCGACCAGCTTCCCGATATTCTCAATAATCTCGTTTTCACCGATATAGTAGTAATGGACCGCATAATGGAGCTCCAATTTCGCCTGTTGGATCACCTTGGCTGAGACCGTATGGTCAGCCGGCGATGGCCTTGAAGCCGCCCCAAGAGTGACCGCGGCCCCCCAATGCTCCCAGGCCCGCGCCACCCGCCGCCGTTCCAATTCATCCTGGCCGGTCAGTGCTTGATGGAGTGTCTTGAGCGTCTCAAAGGGATCCCCTCGATCATAGTCCACCAAGGTCTCAAGCCACACATCACCGAGGAGCCGGCGGACGCCATCAGCGCCTAAAAACCAGTCTATATCGCGTTGGCGCGCCAGAAAACAGCCGCGAAGAATCAGCCCCGCCACGACCTTGGGGTACATCTCTGCATAAAGCAGCGCCAAGGTCACACCCCAGGACCCACCGAAGAGAACCCATCGTTCGATACCGAGCTGGGATCGAATCACCTCTAGGTCTTCGATCAAATCGGGGGTCGTATTGGCTTCAAGACAGCCATGGGGGATAGAGTCGCCCGCGCCCCGCTGGTCCATCAGGATAATACGGTAAGTGGCTGGATCAAAGAAGCTTCGATGATGAGGCTTACACCCTGAACCCGGGCCGCCATGCAGAAAAATGACAGGAATGCCCTTAGGGTTACCAGACTCTTCCACGGCGATCACATGGATGCCTCTTGAGATCCGGTAGGTGGCGTGAGGCTCAATGGGTGAAAAGGGCGGAGTCATCAATAGAATGATTCGATGAAGCAGAAGACCAGTACGATCACTCTACCGCGATCATCCCGAAGGCTCCAACAAAAAAGGGGCCCGAAGGCCCCTTTTTTGTTCCATGGGTTTGGCTTAGAAGCCAACACCAATGTAACCACCCGCGGTCAGGCCCTGGGTTGGGGTCTGATTGAAGATGGTGCCGTTATTAGCCGCTTGGTAGCGGTAGTTGAGATCGCCACCGGTGAACTGGTAACGGAAATCGGTACCGACCCAAAGGTTCTTCCAGAGGTTGTACTCGATACCGGTACCCAGCATTAGGCCTGGATTCAAAACGGTGACGCCACTTGAAGGAGGGCTGACAACGTTGATCGCAAGACCGAAAGGAATAATCCAGGGACGGAGGTTGCCTTCCATCAGGTTAAACTTGATCTTCGGTGATGCGGCAATGGTCAGCTGGGTGACCTGGTTGGTCGCCTTTGCGCCCACGATGCTGCTCACAAAAGCGTTGTAAGCCTGGCCGTAGTTCTGGTACTCGAACATCACTTCGCCATCAAGAGCAACCATGTCGCTCAGGCCGAAGAAGTCGTTGGAGAGACGATGATCAAAGCCTGCACCCACGTACCAACCGTCGCCATTCCCTGCGCGGTCGCCGTAACCCGCTGGGTCGAACGCTGAACTTGAGGTCAGCAGTTCGTTATGACGGTTTGTGGTGAGTGCCGCATAACCACCCCGGAAGAACAACAGGTCCTGGCCCTGCTCTTCCTTTGCGGCGGTTTCAGCCATCTGAGTTTCGATCTGGGTCTGCTTCGCTTCAACAGCGTCAGCCGCCTGCTTTTGGGTGGTCAGCTGCGCACGGAGGTCGCCGACTTCAGATTCAAGGTTGGCGATGCGAGCATCGTCAGCGCGGAGATGACGCTCATCAGCGCGAACCAAGCTCCGGGTGCTGGTGGTCGTCGACTGCTTGGTGTGCTTGTGCTTGGCGTGAGCCATCGCTTGAGGAGCAACCGCGGTCATGGCGACAGCAGCGCTCACAATAGCGGCAAGGCTCAGCAGCTTGCGTTGGTTATTCATATGGAGTCTCCCTAGAAAAGTCAGGAACGTTATACGTTGTAATATGGCAACAACTGTTGTTGAGGCGCACTTAGGATAGCAAGAAATATTACGATTGCAACATAATTTTATTAATCCGCTATCTATTTGTTTTTATTTATTTATTTTTTATTTCTTGCCGCCCAGAAAAGACGTCATCCTCCTCACCTTCGACCGAAGGCACCACCCATACCGGGCCCTCCATGCCTCTGCCTGTTGCAAAAGAGACACAAACTGGCATCCAGCCCCCATGTGACCGTATAATGTCCGTTTGACCGTCGATTGAGTGAACGCGGGAGCAAGGCCCCTATTGTGAGCCGCTCACCGACTGCCGGAACCTTCCGGCATGGCCTAAGGCCATCTTCCACCCCGTGACAACCCTGGAGTCTCATCACCATGGCGATAAAGAATCGCTTGCATCGCAGCGAACTCGCAGTCCCCGGCAGCAATCCCCGAATGCTGGAAAAAGCCCCCATGGCAGGCGCCGACATCGTTTTCCTGGACCTTGAGGATGCGGTTGCGCCGGATGATAAGGAACAGGCGCGAGCCCATATCATTCATGCCCTCAAGACCTACGACTGGTCTCGCTGTGCCGTCTCCATCCGGATGAACGGTCTTGACACCCATTATGCCTACCGTGACTTGGTCGATATCGTTGAAGCTTGCGGCGATCAACTCGATACCATCTTGATCCCTAAAGTCGGCAGCGCCGCTGACGTCTACTTCGTTGCCACCATGCTTGCGCAGATCGAAGCCTATAAGGGTTTCAAACCGATCAATATTCATGTCCTGATCGAGACGGCCATGGGCATGGCCAACGTCGAAGAAATTGCAAGAGCCTGCCCGGAGCGGATGGAGGCCATGGTCTTTGGGGTGGCCGACTATGCCGCCTCGGTCAGGGCAAGGACCACCCAGATTGGTGGAGCGAATCCCGACTATGGGATGTTAACCGACCCTGATGCTTCTGGTGACCGCTCTTACCACTGGGGCGATCAGTGGCACTTCGCTATTTCGAGAATGGCAGCGGCCTGCAGGGCCTATGGCCTGCGACCCATTGACGGACCTTTCGGAGACTTCAGTGACCCTGAGGGCTATAAAGTCGCCGCACGTCGTGCCGCGGCTCTTGGGTGCGAAGGAAAGTGGGCGATCCACCCCTCACAAGTCTCGCTCGCCAATGAGGTCTTCACCCCGACCGAAAAGGAAGTCGATCGTGCCCGCCGTATCCTGATCGAAATGGAGAAAGCCGCCAAGGAAGGGAAAGGGGCTGTCTCCCTCGATGGTCGACTGATTGATGCCGCGTCCATCAGGATGGCAGAGAATGTCGTTAAACAAATCGAACAAATCGAATCGTTCAAGGGGTAACCGCCCCGAGAATTCTCCCCGTTAAGAGGTCATCCTGCCGTGAACATTCATGAATATCAGGCGAAGGAGCTATTGCAATCCTTCGGCGTTCCCGTCCCCTCAGGAAGCGTTGCCTACAACTCAACGCAAGCGAGCCAAGTCGCTGAAGAACTTGGCGGCAACCGCTGGGTCGTCAAGGCGCAGGTGCACGCCGGCGGCCGGGGCAAAGCAGGGGGCGTTAAGGTCGTAGGCACTTTGGATGAAGTCAAAAAGGCGGCTGACACGATGCTCGGTTCCCGACTGATCACCCACCAGACCAGCCCTGAAGGCTCCCTGGTGCAGCGCGTCTGGATCGAGCAGGCCAGCTCGATCCAGAAGGAACTCTACCTAGGCTTCGTCATCGACCGAGCAAGCCAACGCATCACGCTGATTGCTTCGAGTGAAGGCGGCATGGACATCGAAGAAGTCGCCAAGACCCATCCCGAAAAAATCATCACGGAAATCGTTGATCCAGCCATCGGGCTTCGGGATTTCCAGTGCCGCAAGGTGGCCACGGCCATCG
>CAILMG010000201.1 GCA_903835265.1 uncultured Methylococcus sp. | reverse complement strand
GGCGTTGCGATCGTTTGGCTGCCACTCGCCAACGTGACCGTCGCATCGGTACCCAGACCATCCCCGAGATCTTGCGACCTTTTGGTGGAGCCTGGCTGAAGGAGATAGCCGCTACTGGTCTGCTGAACCGTCGCGCCCTCGCGGGCCAGCAACCGAATCGAGCCATTCGCTGAAACCGAGGTATTGGCCGTAATCCGCCCTTGCTGATTCACCGCAAAGCCCATGAGGGTCGTGTTTCCACGATCAGTCACGAGTTGCCCTGAATTAGTGACGTCGCCCCCCGTCTGGACTTCCACGACGAGCCCTCTTAAAGTCGGATCACCACTCGCTTCCTGGAGATAGACCTTATCTTTGGCCGCCACCAAGAGAATCTGCCCATCAGGGGCGGTGAGGGTTCCTGCATTTTGAACGGAGGGTGCGGCCGCAATAATGCGCCCGTTCTTACCCGCAGTAATTTGGGCACCATCAAGGATCTGGATCGTAATTTTCTGCTTATTGCCTTGAGCATCAAGGACGAAATTACCTTGAGCATCCTTTCGGTAAATTTCACCAGATCCAACCAGAGCGGCTCTTCCATCCTGGTTGATGACTTTGGTGATCCCCCTCTGGAAGGTGTCTTCGCTGATACCCAGCGTACTGGTCAAAAGGGTATTGACGTCAACCTGGGATCCTTTCTCAAAAACGAAACCGTTTTGGTTCACGAGATAGACTTGCCCATTGGCGCTCAGCTTCCCGAAAATCTTACTGGGATCACTTTGGAAGATTTCATTTAAAGCCACCGATGAGGCATTGGGCTGCTTGAAGCGCACGGTACTATCGGCACCAATATTGAAGCTTTTCCAGTTTAAGATGGCCTGGTCGGTATACTGGTTGATGATCAGATTGTTGCCATTGGTCACCAGATCTGCCCGACCTAAGGTCGCAAGCGCAGCCGCCGGAACCGGGAGCTCTCCTGCCGAAACGACAGAGATCCCATCGACCAGAATGCCCAGCAAGACTCCTTTAACCGTCAGCGATAAGGTATAACGCGGCCATTCAGATCGGCTGTCAGCCAGGGGGCGAGAAGACTTTTTTTCTTTTTGGGAATGTTTAGAACTCATACGCCACCCTGAAATCAATACGCTGCTGTCCGGCCTGCACATATTGTGTGCCGACAAAAGGATACTCCCAATAGAGTTCACTCACGAGGCCGCGGAAAGCCCTTAGACGGAAGCCCGCACCGCTACTGAAAAGATCATAACCCGATGCGGTACTCGGCAAGGGATCAATAATCCAGAGCTGGGCAGCATCGGTGAAGGCGAGCATTCTAAAATCATTCAAGTATTCAAAACCATCAAAGCCCATATCCCCGAAATCAGGACTCCAGAGCTCCATGGAACCAACGACACCGTTATCCCCCAGTCGTTCGACCTCATGATAGCCACGAACGGTTAACATGCCGCCCGCACCCATCTGCTCATTACTAATGAGAGGTTCATTCGCGACTTGGCCACTCACCCGAAGCTGGATCGCCGTATCTTCCGGGAGGGTCTGCTTATGTTTGACCTGGCCTG
>CAILMG010000200.1 GCA_903835265.1 uncultured Methylococcus sp. | reverse complement strand
CATGGGTGTATGACAAAAATAATCCACTCCACGCAACATGGGAAGAGACGGATCGCACCGTCAAAACTTTTACGGGAGGGCTTTCTGATAGGGCCTTATAGGCTCAAACCTAAAGCGCGAATGATTGACCTTTTGCTTGATCGCTAAGGGTCTAGGAGGGGTTAAAAGGGGCTCGGCGAGTGGAAGGTGATCTCTTCTTCAAGGATGGGGTGTTGAAAGGACAGCAAGGTGGCGTGGAGATGGAGTCGCTGATCCTTTGATGGCGGCGTCTCGCTATAAATGGGGTCCCCGATAATCGGGTGTCCTAAATGAGCCAAATGCACACGCAACTGATGGGAGCGTCCGGTCAGAGGAACAAGATCGAGGCAGCTGTGTGCGCTGTGTTGCTCAATGAGTTGCCAATCCGTGCGACTGGGTTTGCCCATAAGATCGATGGCATAGCGTGGTGGGTGGTTGCCGCTTTTCCTGATCGGTGCATCGATGGAGCCTGATGCCACGTTGGGGCAGCCGACAACGTTTGCGCGATACCTCTTTTGGATGGCTCTCTCCATAAAGAGCTTGCTCAGGGCACGATGCATAGCCGCGTCTAGGGCAATCAGAAGGATTCCTGATGTATCACGGTCTAGGCGATGAACGAGGTTGGCGTTAGGCCAGCATTTTTTAATTCTGGAAATCAACGAATCTTGAAGGAGGGGTCCAAGTCCAGGTTGCGAGAGAAGTCCAGAAGGCTTTTCCGCGACCAAGAATCTATCTTCCTGATAAATTAGGGGAATCCCCTCGATAAGGCTCTGAGATGGCTTCATCTGCGCGAGGCTCCTGATCCCAAAAATATCCCTATTCAAAAGAAAGCGGTCGTCGAAGAGGACAGCGCATCAAGTGTGCTATTAGAATCATTATGTTCGATGGGGTATAGCGGAGTCTTCTGGCTCGCTATGATGGAAAGAAGTGTCAACCTAGAGTGAGTGTCATGTTAGAAGAATTTAAGAATTTTATCCTGAAGGGGAATGTCGTTGATTTGTCGACGGGCGTGATTATCGGTGCCGCCTTTACGGGTATCGTGACGGCTTTCACCAAAGGCATCGTTGAGCCCGTTTTAGCCCTGGCTGGGGGTGGTCCGCAGCCAAAGCTCACAATTCCGATCATGGAAAAGCTGGTGGAGGTCACGGAAAAGAATGCGGCGGGGGAGCCCGTCACCAAAGCGGTCAATAAACTGATTGAACTGGATGTTGGATCGATTCTTGGTGCTGGATTCAGCTTTCTGATGACGGCGATGGTCGTTTTTTTTGTCATCGTCAAACCGATGAACAAGCTGATGGCGATTGCCTCCAAGAAACCCCCGGAGCCTCCCACTCCTGAGGTGACAGCAGAGCTTCAGTTATTGACCGAAATCAGGGATTTATTGAAGAGCAAATCCTGATACAAGCGCATGGTCTATTCAGCGAATTTTAAGGGGCGGCAGTTCGCGTTTAGCGATCTTCGTACGTTGATGGCTAAAGCCTCACCCCGCCGCTCCGCCGATGAACTGGCGGGCCTTGCGGCGGAGTCTGAGCTTGAACGGGCGATGGCGCAACGGGTTCTGGCCGAGGTGCCGTTGAGCCAATTCATCGAGGAACCCCTGATTCCGCCTGAAATTGATGAGGTGTCCCGACTGATTCTCGAGCGGCATGATGTCGTGGCGTTTGGCCCCCTTTCCGGGCTGACCGTGGGCGGCTTTCGTGATTGGCTGCTGAAGGATACCTCAGACCTTGCCCATCTCCAGGATGGATTGACCCCTGAAATGGTTGCTGCGGTGAGCAAAATTATGCGACATCAGGACCTGATCAGTGTGTCAAAGCGGTGTCGGATCGTGACTCGGTTCAGGAATACCTTGGGACTAGCGGGACGTCTTTCGACCCGGCTTCAACCGAATCATCCGACCGATGATCCAAGGGGGATTGCCGCTAGCGTTCTCGATGGGCTGATGTATGGCAGCGGCGATGCAGTCATTGGTATCAACCCGGCGACGGACAATCTCCAGAATGTCGAAACGCTCCTGCAGTTCTTAGGGGACGTGATCGATCGCTACGAAATACCGACACAATCTTGTGTCCTAGCTCACGTCACCACGACCATGGCGCTCATGGAAAAAGGGGTGCCCGTGGACCTTGTGTTTCAATCGATCGCCGGGACGGAAGCCGCCAATCGCAGTTTTGGGATTGACCTTGCCATCTTAAGAGAAGCGAAATCGATGGCAGAGGGTCTTGGTCGAGGAAGCCTTGGCAACCATCTGATGTATTTTGAAACCGGTCAGGGCAGTGCGCTTTCAGCCAATGCGCATCATGGTGTCGATGCCCAGACGGTGGAGGCTAGAGCGTATGCGGTGGCCCGTGAATTGTCGCCCCTTCTGGTTAATACGGTGGTGGGTTTCATTGGCCCCGAATACCTTTATGATGGCAAGCAAATCATTCGAGCAGGGCTTGAAGATCACTTCTGCGGGAAGTTGCTGGGGCTACCGATGGGCTGTGACGTTTGTTACACCAATCATGCGGAGGCGGATCAGAATGATATGGATAATCTGCTGACGCTGCTCGGGGTGGCGGGCTGTAATTTTATCATGGGGATTCCAGGCTCTGATGATGTCATGTTGGCCTATCAGAGTACGTCCTTCCATGATGCTTTATATCTTCGAGAAACGCTGGGACTCAGGCCGGCACCAGAATTTGAAGCTTGGCTTGAAACAATGGGTATTTTTGAGGGCAATCGTTTGAGTCATAACCGGCGGGAGGTCCCGCTCCTTAAACAATTTTCAGACTTTGGCGGCGCTCTGAAATGAAGGATCCGTGGGTTTCACTGCGGTCGTTTACTCAGGCCCGTATTGCTCAGGGTCAATGCGGTTCAGGGCTTCCTACGGATGCGCTGCTTGATTTTCAGTTGGCCCACGCCGCGGCCCGTGATGCTGTCCTCAAGCCTTGGAGCCCTGAAACATCGGCGGCTTCACTTGAGGCAAAAGGTCACCAATCTCTGATCCTATCAACTAAAGTCCTTACGAGAGAGCAGTATCTTTTAAGGCCTGACGATGGCCGCTCACTCAGCAATGAGAGCCGTCATCTTCTAGAGTCCATGATCTTACCGCCGGTGGATATCGCCTTAATATTAACCAATGGGCTCTCCTCGACAGCGGTAGAAGCGCATGGGGTCCCATTGATCGAAGAAATCCACCGGAGTTTTACGGTGACTGGATTCGTGATGGCCCCCATCGTCCTGATCGCCAATGGACGCGTCGCGGTTGCGGATGAAATTGGCAGCCTTCTAAATGCAAGAATGTCGTTAATTGTGGTTGGCGAACGTCCAGGTCTTAGCGCTGCCGATAGTGTGGGTGCCTATCTCACCTTTGGGCCGAGGGTAGGCCGCACCGATGCGGAGAGAAATTGCATCTCCAATATTAGGCCCCCCGATGGTCTCTCGTTCGAAGAGGCGGCCATCAAGATGGTTTATCTTTGCCGGGAGGGGCTGAGGCGGGGCTTAACCGGCGTTCAGTTGAAGGATGACATGCCGGCCAAGATATCGCATCTGGAGTCACCATCAGCCTCACTAAGCTCATTGGCCATGATCGCCAATGATCTGGATGCATAGGGGGATTCGAAGTCTCCGGTCGAAGGCGTCCACGATTCCTTCAGGGCCGATAACGGTCCTGCGACCAAAGGAGCCAATGCGGTGCCGGTCGATGGCAAGAAAATCAGACTGCCCATCATCGGTTGGGTCAGAGTACGGCTATTTTTGGGTTGAGCGCCTATTATCTGCCTATTTCTTCTGGAGGCCCAGACATGAAAAAGGGCCCTTCGGTCCCAAGTCACTGATTTAATTGGTGGCGTGGGCAGGATTTGAACGCTGTTCCCTGCGAGTCTTGAGGTATCCGAACTTACGATGACCCGCCCGTTGAGGGGCTGCTAGGGGCGACGTTTTCCCCT
>CAILMG010000199.1 GCA_903835265.1 uncultured Methylococcus sp. | reverse complement strand
AGAGAAGAGCATCGATCACGCCAGCGATAATAATGCCCAGCAAGATTCCAAGAACCCGAAACCAAAGAACGTCAATGTCCTGAGCGGGGCCCATTTGATCAAGAACAGATAACGCGAAGGCAAATCCGATCTGAACGCCAATCGTTGCAACCCTTGGGCCAGCAGAGCCCACCCAAGCGGCGAGAAAGAGTACCGGTGAAATCCCGATCAAATAGCCTCCGATCGTATCCAGCAATGGTTGAATAACGACAATGAAGCTGATGCCAAAGACTCCACCGAGTAATGCACCAAAAAAACGCAGCAGGGATTTCCTGTAATCAGCGCCCAAACTGATATCGGCAACCAACACGCAGGTGACCATGGCCGTGTTGATGTTGGAATGATCAAGGCTTTGAACGAAAAGAAAGGCGACCATCGTAGCAATGGTTGTTTTCATCGCCCATTTGAGATCATTCATTGAGATCGGACCGGTCGAGAGAAGATCTTGAAGCGGTTTAGGCGTTGTTTCATCGCTTTCGATCGTTGAACCCCCAGTCTCTAAAAGAGGGGATGTCTCATGAAGAATCAAAAATCCCCGTTGAATTCTGTTCGTCGCATCGATAGCCCTTTTCAAAAAAGGTTGATGAGGACGAGTCTCATCCAAAGAATGATCTTCAATGTCCTTCACATGGGGCCGGGCTCTTGGTTGGGTGGTGCTCGCTAAAGATTGTTTGATCGCGGCGATGGCGATGCCAAGGTGAGCCAGCGCGCGTTGATCTTCATCCATGAGCGGTAAAGCCGATGGGTCTTTTAAGCGTCGACGAAGGAGTTCACTGAAGATCGATCCCAAGGTCTCAATGTCGAAGACGAGATCTAGCCAAGCCCCTACATAGCGCCGAGGATACTCTTTAGAACGGATGACCTGTTCGAGAAGGCTCAGAAGCTCTGTGGTCTGTCCTGGTTGAACGGCAACAAGGTTTAGACTCATTTCAGATCCTTCAAGGGGCATTGCCATCTGAAGTTTTTGGAGATGTCCCATGGAGGTATCGAGGCTTTTTTTAAGCTTCAGCTTTAAAAGATCCATCGGAGAAAGAGGCCAAAGAAACCATTGGGCGATTAAGCTGAGACCCAGGGTGAAGACGCCAACGATGGGAATCATCCAGAGCGCCTGCTCGATCCCATGTACTGGATCGTCTGGGCTATAGAGGACCGTGACCACATAAACGATCCCGATGAAGTTGGGTGCCCGGTGCTTCCTCGCATGGAGCATCGAAGCGGTCAGCACAAAAAAGGACCAAGGCAATAAGAACCAGGGTTGCCCTTGGACGATCACGGAGGTTGATATGGAGAGCGTCACGCCGGTCAATAGCCAGCCGATGAATTGGATGGCGAAACGTTCACTGATCCGGGTGTTGGTCATGACCTGCTGGAGGAGCATGGCAAAGACGATCGCTTGGGCGATGACCGTTGGGGGATGAAGGGTCGCGGCGATGAAACTGATCGTCATTAACACCAAGAAAAGACGGTAAGCCGCTTTTCTTTGAACATCGTTAAGATCCAGTTCCCTTCTGAAAAAAGTGACCGGGGGCTGGCCGAAGCAGAAGCGTTCCAGAAGAGTCAATGAGGAGGCTCCCTGATTTTTTTTGGGGTCCGGAGAAAAAAGGCCATCGACGATCTAGTGATGAACACCGATAGTGGTGAAAGCCGTCATGCCCATCCTGAAGGGGTGCTGGGGATCTTTCTCAATGAGGCGGATTCTGACGGGAAATCGTCCCGCAAGCACGACCCAGTTTAAGGTCCGCTCGACCGTCGGTAAGGCTTCCTTCACCACCACGTTGTCAGGATAATTGGCCCAGCCAATGCCTTGGACCTCCCCTTTAAAATGGATGCCTGGATAGGCCGCTAAAAAGACATCGACCGGCATTCCAGGTTCGATATACCGAAGATAAGTTTCCTTGTAATTGGCGATCACGTACCAAGTCGTGTCATCGACTAAGGCAAAAAGCTTTTCCCCCGTGTTAACAAACTGTCCCACCGAGGTATTCAGGTTTGTAATGTATCCGTCAAATGGGGCATAGACTCTGCAATATTCGAGATCGAGTTGTGCCTGTTTGAGCTTAGCCTCAGCTTGCTGAATCCGCGCGAATTGGTTACCAAATTGTGCCAGACGCTGCTCACTCGCTGATCTTGATTGATGTGAACTATTGAGTGCTGCTTCAGCGGCCCGCACCTTGGCTTGTGCGTCATGGACAGAGGCCAGTTGAGCCTTCTGATTGGCCTCGGCTTGTTTGAGGGCATTGCTGGAGACGAATTGCTGACGCTCTAGGGGCTTTAATCGAACGAGGTATGATGCTGCAAAAGTCTCTTCCGCTTGGGCACGCTTGACTTCAGCGGCGGCGGACTGGATGGTCTGTTCGCTTTCGACGACCTTGGCCTCTGCCATCTTGAGATCGGCCATTTGCCCTTTGACTTCTTTCTCAGCTAATTGGAGAGCCGCGTTTGCCGCGGCAACAGCCGCTTCAAAAGGCCTTGGATCAATGGCATAGAGGAGATCCCCCGCATGAACAAATTGATTGTCTTTGACCGGTAGTTCAATGATTTTGCCATTGACATGTTGAATGGCGACATCAACGGTATTCGCACGAATCATGGCATCGTTGGTCCTTGGATGGATCATATTGAGATGCCACACCCAGCCACCCAGAATCAATGCCCCAGCGATGACTAAAACGCCGAGCGCTCTCCCCGATCGTTCAAGAGGTAATGAGGATTCTTTAGTCATGGCTATTCACCAATCAAACGCCATCAGCCAAGTTATAAAGGTCATCAGCAACCAAAGGGCGGTATAAATGAGGCCCGGAGGCCCCATGAACGCGAAGAGCCCAACCCGGTTGAGGGTCTTTGATGTGATCACGGTGAGACATATGCCTCCGAGCATGGCGATGATCCACGGCGGCCAAAAGGACCCTTGAAGCGACACCAAGGGATCGCATGCGGTCATCAAGGAGACCAGAAGACAGAGGCTGAGACGTTGAATCAACATGGGCAGTAGGGTGCGTCAAGGGTGTTGAATGAAGTCTAAAAGGGGCGATTCTGTTCAGCATGCGTGAGATCGGGTACCATCGGGACCTTTAGATGCTTGGACATCGTCTGGCTTGATTCCGTTGTTGAAATACTCTAATGGACCCGTCTTCTCTTGTCACGCCAAAACCCATGGATCGGCCTTCCACCTCAATTAAGACAAGTTCTATCCTGAGGGCCTCCATTGCCCTGCTACTGCTGTGGGGTTGTGATCGGCGCGCTGATCAATTCTCGATTCAGAATGCGTTGGACCCTAACGCTGCGGCACCCGTTAATCACTGGGCCACTTGGCGACCAAGAGCCGAGGATAAAAACAGCGTTCCTGATCTTAGGACCACCTCACCCATTCCAACGGGAAACAGTCTGGTGGACCTTCAGAAAACCTATGCGTTGTCTGATATGGTTGATCTTGGGCTTCGCTCCAATCCTGTGACCCGGAGTGGTTGGGAAAATGCGCGCGCCGCGGCCGCAGGTCTTGGGATTGCAGAAGGGAGCTGGCTACCGATCATTACAGCTAACCTGGGTGGGGGGTATTGGCGTTACCCGTATCCAGCACCCGGCTATGCGTTTGCTTTACGCGGCTCAACGGTTTATCCAACGCTCGAAATGTCCTGGACCCTCTTTGATAAGTCACGATCTGCAAAAATTGATCAGGCGACACAACAATTGTATTCAAGCAGTTATGCGTTGAACCGGACGCACCAGAAAGTCAGCTTTGATATTCAGCGCTCGTTTTACAGTCTCTTAGCGGCGCAGGCTCAAGTGAAGGCCTCTGAAATAACGGTGAAACAGGCCACCTGGAATACCGAATCAATTGGAACTCAGCAGGTGCATGGGCTCGCCACTCATCCAGAATATCTTCTGGCGGTCCAAGATCAGGCCAAGGCCGGTTATGAACTTCAAACCGCCCATGGTTTGGTCATGGAACAACAGGCCGCTCTGGCTGAACATCTTGGGATAGCGCCGGATCTTCCCTTGAAGACCGTCACCATTGACGAACTGAATTTACCCGAAGATCTTGAAAAGTCGGCCGATCTCCTCATTGATGAAGCCCTTGAACAACGCCCTGATCTTGCCGCTAAAGTGGCTGAAATCAGAGCGAAGGACGCCGAGATACGTAAAGCCGAGGCGACCTATTGGCCCACCGTCAATCTCGGGTTCCAAGCTGGATGGAAGATTTGGGACTACGCCAACGCTTCAAATGCGCGACAAACTGCCGGGGCGCCGAATGTCAAAATTGAGACGCCCCTTGCCGCCGCTTACGTTCAGATGAGCTGGAACATTTTTGAGGGTTTTTCGGGTGTCAATGCGATTAATAAAGCCGAAGCCAACCGGAATGCGGCACAAGCTGAATTTGACGCGCTTCAATTGAAAGTGATGCGAGAGGTCTGGAAGAATTATGCTGATTTCAAGATAGCCATAAGAAAGCGCCAATTTGCTCTGGCCATGCTGAAAGCTTCTGAAAAGACCTATGAGGCGGCCACGGCGTCTTTTCAGCAGGGATTAGTGACGGTGATTGAGCTGATTACCGCCGAACGGAACCTTGCCGCTGCGCGCTACACCGAGATTGATAGTAAACGGGCAATTTTAGATTCTGCGGCCTCTCTTGTTTTCAGTGCCGGAAGCCAAGAAGATCAGCAAAGAATCGCCTT
>CAILMG010000198.1 GCA_903835265.1 uncultured Methylococcus sp. | reverse complement strand
CGCCCGATGAACATCCCCCATCTGCACAAACAAGCAACCAAGGACTTCCCAGCCATCAAAATTTCGAGGATATCGCTTGGTGAACTTTTGGGCTTTTTTCGCTTGAATCCAAGGATCTACCTGGCTTAAACCCTCCCTAAGAGAGGATAGTTCCTGAGGGCTTGGGCTTTTTTCAATCAATTCGCTTGAACCTCTTCATCTATCAGCTCTAAAAAAGACCCAGGAGGCACTCACGTTGATGACCTTCTATGGAAAGAAGGTCCCCTCGAATCGGATGAGGGGGGGCCTTAAGAAGGCCTACCAGGCAGGCCCTTCATAGGCCCCGGTACATGCTACCGATTCTGCAAATGAGCTACCATAAGCAAACATACTTATCATCATCAAAAATGATGATTTTTTATAACTTATCGCTCTTTCAGGCTCTTCATAAGCTAAATAATGGGAATAGACCATCACCCATCCATCACCTAATGGCCGTCAATTGTTTTTTGGCAGAAATAAGGAAAGGACTGGATTTCGGAGCTTTAACCGACAACGGCTCAAGGAACCGCCTGAGAGAATGCTTCGGTTTTCGGGCGCAGGAGGGGGCGCAAGGCCCGAGAAATAAAGGTCGTTGCCCGCTTGGTGACGATCATGGTTTTTAAACCTTGTCACAAGCTATGCGGCACCCTCCAGATGATCAAGCGATTAAACCACCTGGTCGAGGTTCGTCTCTATAGACTCAATATCGGGACACATCGATCAGGGGAATCGATCGCTTTCTGGTCAAGCCCAAAGAGAAGTGACCGCCCACTAATCCCTAAAGTTAGTGAACTGAAGCGGCAAATCAAGCTCTGCCTTTTTGAGAAGCGCCATCGCCTCTTGAAGATCATCTCGCTGTTTTCCGGTCACCCGGACCTGCTCCCCCTGAATGGCGGCCTGGACCTTCATCTTGCTGTCTTTAATGAGCCTCACGATCTTCTTTGCCAATGCCGCATCAACCCCCTGCCTCAAAGTGGCTTTCTGGTGCGCTTTGCTGAGGGTGACCTCAGGCGGGCTCACCTCAAGGCAGAGAAGATCGATACCTCGCTTCGCTAATCTCGGCCTTAGGATATCGAGCATTTGCTGGAGCTGAAATTCATTTTGCCCTGAGAGGGTAATCACCCCATCCTTAAGGTCATATTGGGCCCCTGATCCCTTGAAATCAAACCGGGTCCCGACTTCGCGGTTCGATTGATCGACCGCATTCAGGGCCTCATGGAGATCCACTTCTGAGACGACATCAAAAGAAGGCATGAAACTAGATCCTCCATAATCACTAAATAATGAACCCCATCAGGGCGATCAAGACGCCACTAAAAGCGGCGGGCCTTCTGAATCGCTTCGTAGGCTTTCTGAATCTTTTGGGTTTCCTCGGTCGCCTTTTGCATGCGCTCCTGGCTCGCCCCGGTCGCCTCAAGCTTATCGGGATGATGCTGACTGATCTGTCGGCGATAGGCCCTTTTAATCTCATCGACACTGGCCGAGGACCTTAATCCAAGGGCTTTAAAGGCTTCATCCAAACGATCTCGCGCCAATGGGGGATCATAGCGTTGCCACTGTCGCTCTTGATACTGATGCCGCGAATGGGCCTGGTCGTTACCTGCCCGCTGATGTCTCGTCCTTGCACCAAAGGCCTGAAATTTTCGCTCAGCCTCCATCCGTGCTCGAATCCCGTAAAATTCGTATCTTGAAAAATGAAGCCGCTCACAGAGCCTCAGGAGCAAACGCTCCTTGTCAGGCGCCAGAGTGCCATCGGCGAGCGCCGCTTCCATCTGAAGAGCGATAAATAACCTTAGAAGATGAATCCGCTCCTGTGCAGCGATCCTGAACTGTTCGACGGCAGAATCAAACAGGAACTGTTCACTTTTTCCTTCGTTATAAAGACGCATCGCGGTCACCCGCCAATCTTCAGGGAGCATCATCCGGTCCATAATACCCCTGGCCACCTCAATTTCAGCCGGGGTGACGCGGCCATCGGCCTTGGCAATATGTCCCATGATCTGAAACGTCGCCGTGAAAAAGGCCATCTTTAGAAGCAGCGTCTCCTCAGGATCACCCCCCTCCAGCCTCAATTCAAAGCCGCCCTGATCGATTTGGTGACCCAAGGCAGCGCCTAAGGCGGCTCCTAAAGGCCCTCCCATGAGAAATCCGAATGCGCCACCGAGGACCTTGCCAAACCAGCTCATCGGGGAATCAGTACTTTAAAAGTTGCCAACATGCAGAGAAACTAACATGATTAACTGTTTCGCATAAAGTCCACGCTCATGACCGCCCCGAAGACCCTTTATCAAACCGACCTTCACTCCCTGAAGCTCCGCGCCCGCGGCAAGGTTCGAGATATCT
>CAILMG010000197.1 GCA_903835265.1 uncultured Methylococcus sp. | reverse complement strand
TCGGTCCAGATGGACTTTAACTATGTGGATGCTTTCGGTGCGACTCCGGACACCGGCTACGAACGCCTCATGCTCGACTGCATGGTCGGCGACGCCACCCTGTTCCAGCGAGCCGACATGGTGGAAACCAGCTGGAATTTGATCCAGCCCATCCTCGATGTTTGGCATGCCCTGAAGCCCCGAGACTTTCCTAACTATGCCTCAGGGTCTTTTGGTCCGGCAGCCTCGGACCAACTGCTGAACTTAGATGGCAAAAAGTGGATTAATAAAGGCTAACACTTAAAAAAAGGAACCAAGAGTGTTCCTTTTTTTATACAAAAAAACCGACTTAAAAGACGTCATCAAAACCCCATTCACCTGCGAGAACTTGACCATGAATCAGCCGAATCAGCTGCCCGTCTGGAAGTCCCTTGTCAAACATCATTCGCACATGGCCCATGTCCACATGCGGGATCTCTTCAAGGCAGACCCAGGCCGGTTTAAACGTTACTCGATAACGCTGGACGACATCCTTTTTGACTACTCCAAAAACCGTATCACCGATGAAACACTCGCCCTCCTTTTAGAGCTGGCGAAGGCCTCTCATCTAGAAGAGAAGCGCGATGACATGTTTCTGGGGAAACGGATCAACCTGACCGAAAACCGAGCCGTCCTCCACACCGCGCTCAGAAATCGCTCGAACCATCCCGTGCTCCTAGATGGTCAGGATGTGATGCCCGACGTGAACCGGGTCCTCGACAGCATGCGGGTTTTTACCCAGAAAGTGCGTTCCGGCGAATGGACTGGTTTTACCGGCAAGAAGGTCACCGATGTGGTCAATATCGGTATTGGAGGCTCCGATCTCGGTCCGAGGATGGTCGTTAAGGCGCTGACGCCTTACACCGACCCGACCCTAAGGGTTCATTTCATTTCCAATGTCGATGAGGCGGATCTCGTAGAAACCCTCAGGCCTCTGGACCCCGAGACCACCCTTTTCTGTGTCGCCTCAAAAACGTTTACGACGCTTGAAACCATGACCAATGCCCATTCCGCTAAGGATTGGTTGTTGGCTAAACTCAAAGATCCCGCGGCGATTGCCAAGCATTTTGTAGCCATTTCGACCAATATCGAAAAGGTTTCTGCCTTCGGCATTGATCAGCAGAATGTCTTTGAATTCTGGGATTGGGTCGGTGGCCGCTATTCCATCTGGTCATCCATTGGCCTCCCGATTGCCTTGGGTATCGGGATGGACGCTTTCGAATCGATGTTGGCCGGTGCGCATCGGGTCGACCAGCACTTCAGAACGGCCCCGCTTGAACAAAACATTCCGGTTCTGATGGGGCTCCTAGGGATCTGGTATGACAACTTCTTCAGAGCAGATGCTTACGCCATTCTTCCCTACGACCAATACCTTGAGTTCTTGTCCTCCTACCTCCAGCAGGGCGATATGGAGAGTAACGGTAAAACCGTTGATCTCGATGGCGATCCGGTCTCTTACAGCACCGGACCCATTATCTTTGGTCAGCCAGGAACCAATGGGCAGCATGCCTTCTATCAATTAATGCATCAGGGCAGCGCTCTGATTCCATCAGATTTCCTCGCAGCCGTTGAGAGTCACAACCAACGGACCGAGCATCATGATCTCCTGATCTCAAACTTCATCGCGCAAACAGAAGCCTTGATGATCGGGAAGACCACCGCCGAAGCCAAAGCTGAATTAATCGCCCAAGGGACAACACTCACGGGTGAAGCCCTCGATGATCTCGCAGCGGCCAAAACCTTCGCCGGGAATCGACCCTCAAACTCTTTCCTTTATCAGCGATTGACGCCCCAAACCCTTGGGAGCCTGATCGCGCTCTACGAACACAAGATTTTTGTTCAGGGAACAGTCTGGCATATCAACTCCTTTGACCAGATGGGCGTCGAACTCGGCAAGCAGCTGGCTAAGACCATTCAGGAAGAAATTGAATCCCGGAACCTCAGCAAGCCGCATGATGCATCCACCGAGGGTCTCTTGAATCGCTATATCGCCAACAAATAACCGCGTTGTGACACGAAAGGACGCCATCGGCGCAAAGCCCTTAACGTCAACTACCTATACCTCAAAGGAGACACCATGAGTCAGTGTGATATCGGCCTTATTGGCCTTGCCGTAATGGGTGAGAACCTCGTCTTAAACATGGAATCAAAAGGATTCCATGTCGCCGTCTATAACCGCACGACAGAGGTGACCCGTGCCTTTGCTGAAGGCCGTGCCAAAGGAAAAAACATCACCCCGTGTAACAGCCTCGAGGAGTTTGTTGGGGCTTTATCAAGCCCCCGAAAGATGCAAATCATGGTCAAGGCGGGGGGGCCGGTCGATGCGGTCATTGAGCAATTGATCCCCCTTCTTGATCAGGGTGACATCATCATCGATGGCGGCAACTCCCTGTGGACTGATACCCAACGGCGCGAAAAATACCTAAAAGAAAAAG
>CAILMG010000196.1 GCA_903835265.1 uncultured Methylococcus sp. | reverse complement strand
GGGGACTTCATCCAACGGCCCCTTTAGGGATCGTTGAAGCTGCGGGTGTTGGGCTTTCTGAGGGGCGTGACTTTGGTTCCCCGGGCTATCTCAGAATCAATTTTGGCTGTTCAAGAGAGACGCTTCTTGATGCGATGGACCGTCTAAGGCCTCTCCTTTGAGGGGATCCATCACAGCCCTTCGTTTGATTGTTCGCGGCCTTTATAAAGCCGGGTGTTCTTATCGAAGAGAAGCGTCACCATGCGGGAATCATTCTTATAGGTCATGACCGACCCACCGACGCCCCGGACAAAGGCCTTGCCATCGATATTCGAGAGTGTGGATTCCGTTTCATCGACCAGATAGGCCACTCGGAGCTCATCGCCATTTTCGGTGACCTGGTGCGGCTCCCCGTATTTCGCGACAACCTGTTCATAGGTGGTCACGGCGGGTTTTAGGCGCGAAACCTCACTGTAGGTAAAAGGCCTGGTCATGGCCAGCGAGGAGCAACCGACCAAAAGTAGAAGCATCAGAGGCGTTAGCCACTGACGTGTTTGATGGGTCATGTTGTTCGCCTTTATGAAGAAGGGGGGGCAAGCGTTCGGTAGGACCCTTAAGGTCCCCCTTAAGGTGAGAGCTTAGCAAGCCCCTTGGAAGTTCGCTACCTAGGGTTTTCGAAGACTGAGGGATCAGGTCAGTGCGAGGATAATTAAGACGAGAACCAAAAACGCCCAGCGGGGAAGGCTATTTCGGTGTGTTGAGAATCTGAAACCATCGACGACGTTAAACCACTCGATGACAGGAATTAAAAGATCCATCGGATGGGCCTCCTCAGACGAGGGGATGACCATCGATTCTGCCTTGACCTTGAAGCCACGTTGATGAGTGAAGCCACTTTCGTGTTTAACGGGAGCGCGGCGACGCCTTGGAATAATGGGTGCTTCAGCCATAGTAACCTCAAAGGGCCCTTGAACAATGCCGCGGAGAATTACAGGGTCATGTTACAGGTAACCGATTGTTCTGGTTAAGAAATCGTGAAGAAGCCTAAACTTCCATTGAGGTGAACTCCATTCGTCATAAAGCGCTGTCCAAATCGCCGGGTGCCCATTCGGGGAATCAAGTGGACCCCATGGCCAAAGGATCTTCGTCCAATGGATGATCGCGGCCTTTTTCCTCTGACTGGATGCTGCTGGATGTTTTTAGTGGTCCGCTACCAATAACCGCCCATCACGCCAATGCCTCCGTAGCCATAAGTCCCCCCCAGCCCATATCGATCTCCCATGCTGGCGATATTCTGTCGATTTTTCGCTTCTTGAAGATCAGCTGCCGCTTTTTGGGCTTTATCCACCAGGATGAGATAGGTCTGGAGTTCCTTTTCCCCGCCAACGTAGACGCAGTCACAGGGCCCATGATCGACATAGACATAGGTGGGTTTTACGGCACCGGGCATGGCGATTAACGTTCGCTGGGGCAGATTGTGAAGATTTTCGTGCTCATCTGGATGCTGTTCAACATATTCATGAAATCCTGAGGCCGAAAGGATCGCTTCGGTCGTCTGGTTGGTTTTTTCAGCAGTCCCGGAACATCCCGCCATGAGGGCAAAGGATAAGAAGAGGCTGCATGAGGTTGTTGAGAGATAGGTCATAAAGCTTCGTTTCTCGCTAGCGAATAATGCGTCTTAAGGCCTTAAGGGTAGTGGTTCTATAAGCGGGGTTGCAATCCTTTAGTTCGCTCAATGCGTTGATCGTCATGCTAAGCATTTAAACACCCTTCATAAAAA
Source organism: uncultured Methylococcus sp. (assembly GCA_903835265.1). Taxonomy (GTDB): domain Bacteria; phylum Pseudomonadota; class Gammaproteobacteria; order Methylococcales; family Methylococcaceae; genus UBA6136. The sequence goes on along the minus strand of CAILMG010000196.1, from coordinate 435 downwards.
CTCTAAGCGTCACGATCATCTGAGAATGATTGATTTTTGAAGCATCCTGCGGTTAATCTCATGGCTAATGGGTGGTGAAAGGCTTGGCCTTGCGCCTCAGGACCTTCATGGGATTTATGATGCTAGATTCGTTCGATAACAAGGCCTTCATTCGGAATTTGGCTGTCAGTCTGTTGGCTTTTGGGGGGAGTTATTTATTTCGGATCCTGGTGGTTGATCCATTGGTCGGCGCTGAAGATGCCTACTTCCCCTATTACCCGTTGATCATCACCATCGCTTTTTTTCTAGGGTACCGGTTTGGGGGTTTACTGACGGTTTTGTCTTTGCTGATAGTCAACGCGAATCCTTCGTGGATGCCGCAAAATAGGGTGTTTATCAATCTGGTCTTCTTTCTGCTCTGTGTAGCTTCCCTTTGGTTCATTGAACATCTACGTT
>CAILMG010000195.1 GCA_903835265.1 uncultured Methylococcus sp. | reverse complement strand
GGTGAGCTGCCCTTGGGTCATGACCGCATCACCTTGGTGGACGATTACGGCCACCACCCCCGGGAAATCGAGGCGACCTTGGATTCCGCCCGTCAGTCCTTTCCAGGGCGGCGTCTGGTGATGATGTTCCAGCCCCATCGTTACACCCGTACCCGCGACCTTTTCGAGGATTTCGTTGAGATTCTCTCGCGCACCGATGTCCTGATTCTGACCGAGGTCTATGCGGCGGGGGAAAAGGCGATTCCCGGGGCTGATGGGCGTTCGCTCTCAAGAGCGATTCGGATGCGGGGCCAGATAGAACCCGTCTTTTTGGCGGAGGTCGCTGAGCTATCGTCGATTCTGCCCGGCATCCTCCAGCCTGGAGATGTGGTCTTAACGCTTGGGGCCGGGAACATCGGGGGGGTGGCTCAGGAACTTCCAAAGACCCTGAAGGCCTCCCTTGAAAAGGGCTAAGAAATGATCCCCGAGGCTTTTAGTGCGCCGGTTCTCGCCAAGGATCTTCGAGGGGATCTGCGGTTCAATGAATCGATGGCTAGCCATAATTCATGGCGAGCCGGCGGAATCGCTGATCGCTTTTACCTCCCTGCGGATCTTGAGGATCTTCAGGTCTTCATCGCGACACGGCCGATGGTTGAAGAGTTGCTCTGGATTGGTCTTGGCAGCAACCTTTTGGTGCGAGATGGGGGCGTTCGTGGCACGGTGATTTGCACCTGTAATCGCTTAAAGGGCATCTATCCAGCGCCGAGGGGCTTACTGAGGGTCGAGGCCGGTGTTCCTTGTGCTCACGTCGCAAAGTACTGTGCTGAACAGGGTTTCGTGGGCGCTGAATTCTTGGCCGGTATTCCAGGAACGATGGGTGGCGCGTTGGCCATGAATGCCGGTGCGTTCGGTGGTGAGACTTGGAGTCTGGTGGCTGCTGTCACCACCCTCGATCGCCATGGCGGCTTGCATCGGCGGCTGCCTAGCGATTACGACATTGGGTATCGTTCTGTCAGAGGATCCCGAGCGGAGTGGTTTGTGGGCTGTGAGCTTCGGTTGGAGTCGGGTGATAGCGGGGCCGGTCGGGCAAAGATCAAAGCCCTCTTGGCGCGCCGCAGTGAAACCCAGCCAACCAATATGCCCAGTTGCGGTTCCGTCTTTAGGAACCCTGAGGGCGATTACTCGGCGCGATTGATTGAGGCGAGTGGTTTAAAGGGATTCACAATGGGGGGTGCACAGGTTTCTGAAAAGCACGCCAATTTCATCGTTAATGTGGGTCAGGCCAAGGCCCGGGATATTGAGGCACTGATCTTGCACGTGCAACGAGAAGTGCTTCGCGTTCAGGGGGTCGAGCTGATCCCTGAGGTCAGAATTGTGGGTTGTCAGGAAGCCATGCAAGATGAGTAAAACGATTGTGGATCCCAAGGAATTTGGAAAGGTCGCGGTCCTGATGGGGGGCGCTGCTCAAGAGCGGGAGGTCTCTCTCAAAAGTGGCAAAGCGGTCCTCGAGGCGCTTCAGCGACAGGGAATCGATGCGACGGGCTTCGATGTTGGGAGGAATATGATTGCGCCACTCCTTGAGAGTCCTGGCGTATATGATCGGGTCTTCAATATCCTTCATGGTCGGGGTGGTGAGGATGGGGTCCTTCAGGGGGCTCTTGAGACCTTGGGGGTTCCCTACACGGGGAGCGGCGTTCTTGCTTCAGCCTTGAGTATGGACAAGCTCAGGACCAAGCTGTGCTGGCTGGGCGCGGGGCTTCCAACGCCGTCATGGATGCTGATCCAATCGCGGGAGGATCTCAAGGTGTGTGCCGAGACCTTGGGGTTTCCAGTAATCATCAAGCCGGCCCAGGAGGGATCGAGTATTGGGATGAGCCGCGCCGATGGCCCAGAAGAGCTTGAAGCCGCATGGGAAAGTGCGTCGATCTATCATTGCGATGTGTTCGCTGAATCCTGGATTGCTGGCAAGGAGTATACTGCAGCCGTATTGGAGAGCGATCCGCTGCCTTTGATCCGCCTTGAAACGCCTCATGCATTTTATGATTTCGACGCCAAATACCGCGCCGAGACCACGCAATATCATTGCCCTTGCGGACTATCTGCCGAAGAGGAGCATCGTTTTCAGCAGCTGGCTAAGACCGCATGCGATGTCGTCGGCGTGACCGGTTGGGCGCGCGTGGACCTGATGGTCGATCGTCTTGGACAACCCTGGTTGATTGAGGTCAATACGGTACCCGGCATGACCGATCACAGTCTGGTCCCCATGGCCGCCCGCGAGGCGGGCATTGATTTTGACGCCCTGGTCTGGCGCATCTTATCCACCACATGGAAGCAAGAGGCCTGACATGGCGCGCCTTCGAACTCGTCAACCGAAACCAAGGCCCCGTCTGCTGCCGCGCTTGCTTTTGGCAGCAGGGCTTTTTCTCGTGGTGGGGCTCTATGCCCAGCGAGCGTTGGTGGTGGCCTGCTTCGATCAATGGACGTCGGTTCGTTATGTCAGAATCGAAGGGGCTTTCGATGGGATCGATCCAGGGCAGATCGAAGGTGCGCTGCGCCCTATTCTCAAGACCAGTTTCCTGACGCTGGATCTCCAGAGTGCGGAGACGGTCGTGAAGAGGGTTCCTTGGGTCAGGGCGGTCAAGGTTTCAAGGGTGTGGCCCGATACCCTGGTGGTTGAATTGGAAGAGTTACAACCTTACGCCCGTTGGGGTCATGATCGATTGGTTGCCGCGACGGGCGAGGTGTTTGATCGCCCTTCTTCTCATGAGGGTTTTAATTCACTGGTCTTGCTGGAGGGCCCTTCAGGGCGCGAACAGGAGGTGATCGCCATGCAGCAGCAACTACAGCAACGCTTTGCTGCGAGTGGTGATCACCTCGTTGCCCTGACCTTAAGTGGTCGTCTGGCTTGGACTGCGACGCTTGAGAGTGGTCTTGAGGTTCGTTACGGAAGTCAGAATGCCGTGGCGGCCACCGATCGACTGCTGGCGCTGTTACCGAAAATCAGAGAAAGCCGTGATGCGATGATGGCGTCAGTCGATCTTCGCTATCCACGCGGTCTTGCGATCAGTTGGAAGTCGCTACCCCCCGCGGATATCAAGGGACTCAAGGGAAAGCTTCAGGCAGAACCAAAAAACGGTTAATATTGACCCTATAAAAACATTACTAACGGACATAGATTTGATGGCAAAAAAATCAGACCGCAATCTGATTGTGGGCTTGGATATCGGAACCTCAAAGGTCGCCTGCATCGTCGGGGAAATCAACCCTGATGGGGATATCGAAGTCGTCGGTCTGGGGACACATCCTTCCAAAGGACTGAAGAAAGGCGTGGTCGTTAACCTTGAAACGACGGTTCAATCGATTCAGCGCGCGGTCGATGAAGCGGAATTGATGGCAGGTTGCCGCATCAACTCGGTTTATGCCGGCATCGCCGGTAGTCATATCATGAGTATGAACTCACACGGCATCGTGGCGATCAAGGACAAGGAGGTCACCCAGGGTGACCTCGACCGCGTGATCGACTCCGCTCGGGCGGTGGCTATTCCTGCCGATCAGAAGATTCTGCATATTCTTCCGCAAGAATATGTGATCGACCGTCAGGAGGGCATCAAGGAGCCTGTGGGGATGTCGGGGATTCGTCTGGAGGCCCGTGTTCACATTGTGACTGGAGCGGTCAGTGCCGCCCAGAATATTGTGAAATGCATTCGCCGCTGTGGCCTTGAGGTTCAGGATATTATTTTGGAGCAATTGGCATCCAGTGCGGCTGTTCTAACGGATGATGAGAAGGATCTGGGTGTCTGTCTGGTCGATATTGGTGGTGGGACCACGGATATTGCCGTTTTTACGGATGGCGCGATCCGGCACACGGCAGTGATTCCCATCGCGGGGGATCAGGTCACTAACGACATTGCCGTCGCTCTGAGAACCCCTACGCAGTTTGCCGAAGACATCAAAATTAAGCATGCCTGTGCACTGACGCAACTCGCAAGCCTTGAAGATTTGATTGAGGTGCCGAGTATTGGCGAGCGCCCCATTCGTCAGATCTCACGGTTGAATTTGGCCGAGATAGTTGAGCCACGCTACGAAGAGTTGCTGCTCTTGGTGCAGGCTGAATTAAGGCGAAGTGGTTTCGAGGATCTTATTGCTGCTGGGATCGTTTTGAGTGGAGGCAGCGCAAGGGTTGAAGGATTAACCGAGTTGGCAGAAGAAATCTTTCATGCTCCCGTTCGTATTGGGATGCCCCAATCGATCATGGGGCTGAACGAGGTGGTGCGAAATCCGGCCTATGCAACCGGAGCGGGGTTATTGCTGTTCGGCCAACAGCAATATCAGCAGGGTGAGCATCATGGCATAAAGGGGCCGGGGTTCCTGGGGATGTGGGCCAAGATGAAAAATTGGTTCACGGGAAATTTTTGAACAAGCTTTCAATCAAAGGGGTGGTGAAATGAAATTCGAGATCGTCGATTCCTATAGTCAAAATGCCGTTATTAAGGTCATTGGTGTCGGTGGGGGCGGCGGTAATGCCGTCAATCACATGGTCAATAGCCAGGTCGATGGTGTCGACTTTATCTGTGCCAATACCGATGCTCAGGCGCTGAAAAGCCTCCAGGCTCGATCCGTTATCCAACTTGGAAACGCGCTGACCAAAGGCCTCGGTGCCGGCGCCAACCCGGATATCGGCCGTCAGGCAGCCCTCGATGATCGTGATCGAATTCTTGAAGTTCTCGAAGGTGCCGACATGGTGTTCATTACCGCCGGCATGGGGGGTGGTACGGGTACCGGCGCTGCTCCTGTTATCGCCGAAATTGCCCGTGAAGCCGGTATTTTGACGGTTGCCGTGGTCACCAAGCCGTTTGCTTTTGAAGGTAAGCGCCGCCGTGACATGGCTGAGAAGGGTATTGATGAGCTGAGCCAGTTTGTCGATTCATTGATCACCATCCCCAATGAAAAGCTGCTTCCGGTTCTGGGGAAGGATATTAGCTTGGTGAAGGCATTTGGGGCCGCTAACGACGTTCTATTGGGCGCGGTTCAGGGGATTGCCGATTTGATTACCCGTCCTGGTCTGATCAATGTCGACTTCGCTGATGTCCGCACCATCATGTCCGAGATGGGACTTGCCATGATGGGTACCGGGGTTGGGCATGGTGAAAATCGTGCCCGCGAAGCCGCCGAATCGGCCATTGCAAGCCCGCTCCTGGAGGACATCAATCTGCAGGGGGCCCGCGGCATTCTGGTCAACATTACCGGTGGCATGGATATGGCCATTGGCGAGTTTGACGAGGTGGGTAATGTGGTCCGTGAATTTGCATCAGACGATGCGGCGGTGGTGATCGGTACCGTCATCGATCCGGATCTTCATGATGAAATCAGAGTCACCGTGGTCGCAACGGGTCTTTCTGGCGCAAGGGCAGCCAGTGAGCCAACCCTCAAGATTGTTCCAAAGAATACCGGTGAAATTGATTACACCGAGATGGCGCGACGTCCTGCCGTGGCCCGGAAGCACTCCCAGCTTGAGCCCCGCTCCGAAGCCAAAAAGGAAAGGGAGATGGATCTTGAATACCTCGATATACCGGCTTTCCTCCGTCGTCAGGCCGACTAAGCGCACACTGGGGCGGCTCTTAAAAGACCGCCCCGATTCATTTTAAGGCGGCGTGGTCGCTGAAAACTCAACGAACCCGTCACAGCACATACGATCAGGAGAACCTCTTATGATCCGGCAAAGAACCCTCAAGAACATTATCAAGGCAACGGGCGTTGGCCTCCATACCGGTGAAAAGGTCTACCTTTCACTCAGGCCGGCCGCGCCCAACACCGGGATCGTGTTTCGTCGTGTGGACTTGCCTGAACCGGTTGATATCCATGCCACGCCACAGAATGTGGGCGACACCACCCTGTCGACCACCCTGATCAAGGATGACGTCCGAGTTTCTACGGTAGAGCATCTCCTTTCGGCATTGGCGGGACTGGGTATTGATAATGCCTATATTGATGTCAGTGCGCCTGAAGTGCCGATCATGGACGGCAGTGCGGGGCCATTTGTTTTCCTAATCCAGTCGGCGGGTGTTGAAGAACAGAATGCGGCTAAGCGGTTCATCAGAATTAAAAAGCCGATTCGGGTTCAAGATGGTGATAAGTGGGCCAGCTTCGAGCCTTATGAGGGATTCAAGGTCTCTTTTACCATTGATTTTGATCATCCCGCTTTCAGCGAGGATGTGCAGACGGCCAGCATCGATTTCTCATCCACTTCTTTCGTCAAGGAAGTCAGTCGAGCCAGAACCTTTGGTTTCATGCGAGATATCGAAGCTCTCCGCAAGCGTCGGCTGGCGCTGGGTGGCAGCATGGACAACGCCATCGTGGTGGACAACTACCGCATCCTTAACGAGGATGGCCTTCGCTATGCCGATGAATTCGTGAAGCACAAGATCCTCGACGCGATTGGCGATCTTTATCTCCTAGGTCATAGCCTCATCGGGTCGTTTACCGGTTATAAGTCGGGTCATGGTTTAAATAACCAGTTACTGCGGGAGTTGGTGAGTCAGGTCGATGCCTGGGAAGCGGTGACTTTCGAAAATGAGGACGTCCTGCCGATCTGTTACAGCCAGCTTGCTTCCGCGATGGATTGATCCCCGGGATCAGGTCGGATTTCGTTTTTTAATGGTGCCCTGGGGGATGCCACGTCGTTCCAGGGTATCGACCAAACGCCGGAGGGCCGCAGCCATGTCATCGGAAGGTGCTTGCTCAGCGTAAGCCCTCAAATGTTGTGACGTCGTTTTTGGGCAGGGCTTTCTCATGGGAGCTTCCCGACCTCTGGGCAATACCCCGACATGGGTCCTCACTTCAATGGTCCTCAGTGGCTTTCCCTTTCGGTCTTTCAGTGCCTTTAGAAGGATCGGAGCCTGGAAGCGGAGCAGGGTAGCAAAACTGCTGTTGCTCATCTGAATCACGAGGACATCGCCTTTCAGGACACAGCTCAGGCAAGCCAGTTTTAGGCTTTCTGGCAAGACTTCCCTCACCATCACCAGCCATGATTGCTGTTCGAGAGCCTCCCGCCGCAAGGCGAATAAGGGGCCTTCCCGAAGCAAATGATGGAGCGGTTTAGGTGATGGCGGCATGACCTTGCGGGTATCCTGAAGAGGGGTCTGGTGGCCTATTTAGTGGCTGAGAAGCGGCTTGTGGCTTAGTCAGCGGTCGACTTTTACGGTATTATCACAGGATTTATTTATCCCGAACTCAGGACGCACATCCCAATGCTAGGCAAGCTGGTCAAGACGATCGTCGGTAGCCGCAACGATCGTATCGTCAATAAAAAGCGCAAGATCGTCAAGCGAATCAACGCCCTCGAGCCTCAGATCCAAAACCTCAGCGATGCTGAACTCCGTGGTAAGACCCTGGAGTTTCGTCGACGTCTTGAGGAAGGCGAAACGCTAGATCAATTAATTCCCGAGGCCTTTGCAACGGTCCGAGAAGCCTCACGTCGTGTTCTCAGTATGCGCCATTTCGATGTGCAGATCATTGGTGGCATGGTGTTGAACGATGGCAAGATTGCCGAGATGAAGACGGGTGAAGGGAAGACCCTGGTGGCCACATTGGCCGCTTATCTCAACGCGCTCCCTGCCAAGGGGGTCCATGTGGTCACGGTCAATGATTATCTGGCTCGGCGTGACTCCGAGTGGATGGGCCAACTCTATACCTTTTTGGGGTTGACCGTCGGCTGTATTCTCAGCGATCTCTCAACCGAAGAGCGTCGGGCCGCCTATGCTGCCGATATCACCTACGGCACCAACAATGAATTTGGGTTCGATTATCTTCGCGACAATATGGCCTTTAGCCTCGATCAGCGGGTCCAGCGTGAGAAGGCCTTTGCGATCGTCGATGAAGTCGACTCCATCCTCATCGATGAAGCGAGAACGCCCCTGATTATTTCGGGACCCACCGAGGACCGAAGCGATCTATACCAGAAGATTCGGGTGTTGATGCCGCTATTGGTCAAGCAAGAGGTCGAAGAGGGGCCGGGTGATTACTCTCTGGATGAAAAGAGTCGACAGGCTTTTCTGACCGAAGCGGGTCATGAGCGGGTTGAGAATCTTCTCGTCGAGGCGGGGCTGATTCAGCCTCACGATAGCCTTTATGATGCGATCAATATTCGCCTCATGCACTATGTGAATGCCTCACTCAAGGCGCATGCCCTGTTTCAGCGGGATGTCGATTACATTGTCCGCGATGGTCAGGTCATTATCGTCGATGAATTCACTGGGCGCGCGATGCCGGGCCGGCGTTGGTCTGAAGGTCTTCACCAGGCGGTTGAGGCCAAGGAGCAGGTCACCGTTCAAAATGAAAACCAAACGCTCGCCTCGATTACCTTCCAGAATTACTTCAGGCTCTACGGCAAGCTTTCCGGGATGACCGGGACCGCCGATACCGAAGCCCCTGAATTCCACCAAATCTATAACCTCGAGGTCGTGTGTATTCCGGCCAACAAGGTGATGGCGCGGCAGGATCTTGGGGATCTCGTGTATCTCACGGTGCGTGAGAAATATATGGCGATCGCAGAGGATGTCAAAGGCTGTGTTGAAAGGGGCCAGCCGGTGCTAGTGGGCACGACCTCGATTGAGAACTCTGAAGTCATTTCAACGCTGCTGAAGCAGAAAAACATTCCCCATAAGGTCTTGAATGCGAAGCATCATGAGCAGGAGGCTCATATCGTTGCGCAGGCCGGTAAAGAGGGCGCCGTGACGATTGCGACCAATATGGCCGGTCGGGGTACCGATATTGTTCTTGGAGGGAGCCTTGAAGAAGAGACGGCGAGCCTTGATCCCTCCGATCAAGCCGCCTTGGAGGCGGCCAAAAGGACTTGGGAGTTGAGCCACCAACAAGTCGTTGCAGCGGGCGGCCTCCATGTCATCGGTTCCGAGCGCCATGAATCCCGCCGAGTCGATAACCAGCTTCGGGGTCGTTCAGGGCGTCAAGGTGATCCAGGTTCCTCGAGGTTCTACCTTTCCCTTGAAGATCCTCTGATGCGAATTTTTGCATCCGATCGGGTGGCTTCCCTGATGCAAAAGCTTGGCATGAAGGAAGGCGAGGCCATTGAACATCCTTGGGTGACCCGAGCGATTGAGAATGCGCAGCGGAAGGTCGAGGCACGGAACTTTGATGTCCGGAAGCAGCTGTTGGAATACGACAACGTGGCGAATGACCAGCGGCGCGTGATTTACCACATGCGCGATCAGCTGATGACGGCTGAGGACATTTCAGAAGCCATTGAGGCCGCCAGAGTCGATACCGTGGCTCAGATGTTCCTGCAGCATATTCCGCCTCAAACATTGGAGGAGCAGTGGGATGTGAAGGGCCTTGAGGAGAGTCTGGAGCGTGAAGTGGGGGTCTCGATTCCGATTCAAGCGTGGCTGGATGAGGACGCACGTCTTGATGAGGAAACGCTTCGAGAGAGGATCAGCGACCGATTGTCTGAGATTTACGCCACGAAGGCTGAAGCGATCGGCTCAGAGGTCATGCGTCATTTCGAGAAGACGGTGATGCTGCAGGTTCTTGATGACTCTTGGAAGGAGCATCTCGCGGCCATGGATCATCTCCGTCAGGGGATTCATCTTCGGG
>CAILMG010000194.1 GCA_903835265.1 uncultured Methylococcus sp. | reverse complement strand
CCCGTTCTATCGCTTGAAAGTAGGTGCTCTTCCGGTAAAGGGCCGGATTTTTGAGCTTCACCATCCCCGTCTTGTGGGCCATGACTTCCCACCCGGTCACCAAATGCCCGTGGCGATGGTAATGAAGATTCCCGGCAAGGTCGCTCGCATACCGGAGGGGTGACACCTTGAGGGGTTTTCCAGCGTGCGGCTCGACATTGTGCGGGTCTTGGGTGCTTCTCGTAGCGTCCAGAGACTCGGCGAGGGCTAAGAGGACAGCTTTGGGGGTATGCAGCTTCGGATCAAACAACACCGTGGCGCTGTTCCTCGTTGCCGGTATTTCAAGGCTTCGAATAGAAGAGGCTTCGAACATGCCACGAATGAATCGCAGCAGCGCCTCTTCCTGAAGGCCGCTGAGGCTATGAGCCCCAAGGATTCGGATGACCCCTGGGTGTTGGACCGAAATCAGGGTTTTTTGGGATAAATCCTGATCAGAACCCGAACCCTTCTTGGCCTTTTGGACACCTAATCTCATCATGAATGCACCTTTTTTACCAAAGAGGGGGATCACCATAGAGGCAACCGTGGAAGGATGAGAGGGCGCCTTCCTTAAAAATAAAGCCGGACGCAGCGGGCTCCCCTCACTTAGGCGGCATCAGTCGGTTTCGATTTAGCTTCGTTCAAGGCTTCAATCGCTGCCCGCCCTCCATCGATCAGACCTTCGACAATGGGGTTTTCCTGAGGAATCGAGCGAGCAACGAAGACGGTCGCATAGACCAAGCCATAAGACAACATGTAGGAACTCGTGTAAGTGAACCTTGAAACACTTTGCCCCATGCCGGCACCCGCCTCCTTGACCCGCTCGCGGGCGCGCTGGGCATCTTCGGAGGCATTGTGAATAGCATCTCGCATCGCATCAGAGATGGAGCGGAGCGGATCATTTTCAATCGTATCTGCGGGTGCGGCTTTTGCCATGACGTTACTCCAAAATTCATTAATGAGGTTACTGCTTTTTTTGAGGTGCAGTGTTGAGTTCTGACCTTAGCCCCTCGGGGAGGCTTGATTCAACGGAATCCGATCAGTCAATAGGATATTCAAGCTTCACCCTAACATAGCATGAGAAATGACGTCCATCTTGGAACGATGAAACGCCGTCCTTCTTATTTATTCGGGCCGTTGCTAGGCAACACGGTTTCCTTTGGCGCAGTCTCTTGTTTTTGGTCGACCAGAATCATCTTTTCAAGCTTGAAACCCATGCCGAGCGCCTTCTGGATCAGTGGTTGCATGATCGCATCATCCAGCTGAGGCTTCTTTGAAAGGATCCAAAAGAAGCGTTTACTTGGGCCGGTGATCATTGCATAGGAATAATCCTTTTCATCAAGGTCAATAATGTTATAGCTCCCGTAGAAGGGTCCAAAGAAGGAAACCTTGAGACGGCCCACATCAGGGCCATCTATGAAGCCGGCTTTGGCGCTCGAGGACTCCCAAGTGGTCTTCTTTGCGTTGAAGCCCTTATTGATGACTTTGAGGGTGCCATCTTCCATCAACGCGTATTCGGCGGTGACGTGACTCATGCCTTTTTCGAAGCCATGATCAAGGCGGGCGATTTCATACCACGTGCCTTGAAAGCGTTGTACATCGAATCCCTTGACGGCGGTGACACCTTCGGGAATCCCAAGCTTGCCGAACATGAGATAGGAGAGGCTGCCTATCAGGAAAACAAGAATGATGGCGGAAAGTATTTTCATGATCAGTGCCTAGAGTGTGGTGGTATCCGAAAGGGATTGGGTTTGCCAGAGGGCCAGTAGGGAAGACAGTAAGCTCAACGTAATGAACATCGCCTTCGGTAGCGGCCATCCATTCCATTGAAGGGGGGGATCCAGCATGGCCAGACCGCCACCGATCAGGGCTAAAAGGCCCCATCCGATCACCGAGGCTATGTCGCTTTTGAGCCAGCGAGGGGAGTCGCTGTGATCAGCCTCCAAAACGCCGGTGCGGTCGAGGTGAGAGGCACGAGCCCTCACTTCCCGTTTTCTTTGCTTGTCCCGTTCGCGCCCTTTGGCGCTTTCCTGCCGCTTATAGAGCTCAATTCCCTTGGCAATCCCTTTCGCAATTCGTTTGGTTTCTTCCTTTGTTTGACCTTCGACTTGAATCTTTTTTGCAAACTTTAGGGCTTCTGCTTCAACGGGGGTCACAGCGCTCGTCGCATCGGACTTCGGGTTAGGATTTTTCATGGTCATGCCGTTATTCTAATCCGAGTCTTCGATGTCAAGGAGCCCCGCCTTTTGAAGATTTAAAAAAAACGGCCCGGCGGGCAGAGATCTACCCGCGGACCGTCTTTTAGGGTGACCCTAGCTTAATGGGAAGGAGCAGGATTCCCGATGCCGGCGATGTCTGCCGCGCCCGTGTCCGCTGGCGTGTCAGTGGACGTCGGTGGGCTGCTCATCCAGTCTTTAGGTGGATGGGGTACCCGGCCGTTCATGATGTCTTCGATTTGGAATCGATCAATGGTTTCGTACTTCATGAGGGCTTCGGCCATCAAATGCAT
>CAILMG010000193.1 GCA_903835265.1 uncultured Methylococcus sp. | reverse complement strand
ATCATTGAGGTCCACATCAAATCCGGCCTCTCGCCCCTTATCATCATTCTCACAGTATAGTAAGAAGGTAACACAGCCCTTTGTGGATATTCATTTTTTGACCATGAAAACGACCCATTTGATCATTGGCTGCGGCGATATTGGACGACGCGTCGCACGTCTTGAACGACAGGAAGGGGGTTCCATTACGGCCCTTGCAAGATCACCGGAGCGGTGCGACTCCCTCCAAAAGGAAGGGATCCATCCCCTCTTGGGCGATCTCGATCAGCCGGACTCCCTCCGTGCTATTCTCGGTCCAGCCGACATCGTCTACTACTTCGCACCACCGCCGCTAAGTGGGGTCGATGATCCGCGCATCAGCCACTGGCTTTCGGCCATAGAAGTCCCTCCTCGACGGCTGATCTACATCAGTACCAGCGGGGTTTATGGGGATTGCCAGGGCGACTGGATCGATGAATCCGCACCCTTAGCTCCCATCACGTCGAGGGGTCAACGCCGGCTTGCCGCAGAATCCACGCTGGCATCATGGAGCCATCAGCACGACACGGAGATCATCATCCTGAGAGTCCCTGGCATCTATGGCCCTGGGCGCTTGCCATTGGAGCGCCTCCGAAAGGGTTTGCCGGTGATCGTTCAAGAAGAAGCACCCTACAGCAATCGAATTCATGCCGATGACCTCGCAAGGGCTTGTCTCGCCGCCGCCCGCCATGGCAAAGCGGGGTCGGCCTATAACATCAGCGATGGCCACCCCACCACCATGACGGATTATTTCTGGCGCGTGGCCGACCTTTTTGACCTCCCCCGCCCGCCCGCGATCACCCTAGAAGAAGCGCGCAACGTCCTCAGCCAGAACATGCTGTCCTTTCTTGATGAATCAAAGCGCCTCAATAATCAAAAAATGCGGCAGGAACTCAACGTCACACTGGCCTATCCGACCCTCGCAGAAGGCCTCCTCGCCTGTCGTGATCAGCATCAACATCTAACCGCCCACCCTTAACATGCGCTATCATTAGCATTATCTAATATTCAGGAGCCTTTGAACGGATGATCTTTCGTCAACTCTTTGAACCCCAGACATCGACCTTCACCTATCTTCTTGGCTGCAAATCGACGGGACGAGCCTTACTGATCGACCCCGTCGAGGCCGAGGTACCGCTGTATCTCACGATCCTCGATGATCTGGGGCTCTCCTTGACCTATACGCTCGAGACCCATGTTCACGCTGACCATATCACGGGCGCTGGGCGTCTCAGGACCCAAAGAGGGAGTCGAAGCATCGTCCATCGCGACAGTGGTGCTCGTTGCGCGGATCTTCTCGTGAGCGATGGCATCTTCCTTCAAGTCGGCCACCTTGAATTTGACATTCGACATACCCCAGGCCATACCGCCGGATGCATCAGCATCGTGATGTCCGACCGAGTCTTCACTGGGGATAGCCTATTGATCGGGGGCTGCGGCCGGACGGATTTTCAGGAAGGTGATTCGGGCCGCCTTTTTGACAGCATCCATCAAAAGATTTTCTCATTGCCGCCGGATACGCTGATTTATCCGGGACATGATTATCATGGCCGCACCGTTTCTACCGTTGAGGAAGAACAGAGCAGCAACCCCCGTCTCAAAAGGGGATCGGATCGCCAAACGTTTATTGACCTGATGGACCATCTCGACTTGGCGACACCCCAACAGATGCATGAGGCCATCCCCGCAAATCTTGCCTGCGGGACACCCTAGGACTCAAGCGATGGATCAGGCCCTACTCCAACTCTACCCGCTCGGACTCGTGATCGTGTTGATCGGGGTCCTGCTGGGGCTTCTGGGCGGGGGGGGCTCCATCCTTCTGGTACCGACCTTAGTCTTTCTGGCCGGCTGGAGCGTGCAAAAGGCCATTGCCAGCTCTCTGATCGTTGTGGGTATCACCAGCCTTGTGGCCTTACTGGGTCATGCAAGACAGAAGACGGTTTGCTGGAAGAACGGGGCTGTTTTTGGGGCTTCGGGAATGATCGGAGCGTATGGTGGAGGACACCTAGCCAAGGAGCTGCCTTCAGATCTGCTGCTCTTGTTGTTGGCCTTCATGATGATCGGGACATCCCTCAGTATGTTGCTCTCCCCACGGCAGCGGCCGACCGATATCCGTCATGATGATCACCCGGCCTGTCCTACCCGGCTCAATCTACCCGCGGTCCTTTGTGACGGCTTTTTGGTTGGCACCATGACAGGCTTAATTGGCGTTGGTGGAGGCTTTGTCATTGTCCCTGCGCTTCATCTTCTGGGTCAGCTTCCCATCCGATCGGCGATTGGAACGTCTCTTTTGGTGATCAGCATGAACTGCTTTGCGGCCTTCTTCGGGATTTCAGGAGAAATCCCTCTAGAGGCCGACCTCACCGCCATGATGACCGGTCTTGCCATCCTCGGCGCATGGGTGGGCCAAGCTTTTGCGCAACAAGCAAAGCAAACGCTTCTTCGGCGGCTGTTTGCGCTGATGGCACTGGTGGTCGCCGGGATGCTCATTCAAAAAGAACTCTCCAGCCACAGTCACGATGCCTTTAGTGATCTTTGGATTCAGCATCGCGATTTCTTGAAAGGTTTCTTAACCGCCTTAGGGCTGATGTTCCTTTACTGGATTCGAGGACTCTTTCATCAGCGACATCCCAACATCGTCAAGCAATCAAACAGTCTAAGCTAACCAGCCGCTTCTCAAAAAACAGCCCTCAAGCCAGTACGGTTTCTGTAATCTATATTCAAGAGTGCATTGCACGACTCAAGGACGACCCCAACATGGCGCGGGCCCTAGCGTGTAGCGGGAACCAGCATCCTCATTTAAACCCATGTCCCATGCCTATCGGTACACCGTATCGTGATCTCCAAGATTCACCAGCACGATGCGGTCATTCTCGATGAGAAACTCGATGGTGATTCGATAGGACAGATTGATCGAAATGGAATGAAGACCCTCAAGCTTCCCGCTTAAAGCATGCATTCGAAGCGATGGATGATGGGGCTGGGCCTCCAGGAGCTGAAGCGTTTTGAAATACATTGATCGTAAGTCAGCGTGTCGCTTAAGCCATTTTGCCTCGCGGCGTAGGTAGGATTCGGTGAAGACCAGCGTGTAAGACACGTCAGCTTCCAATTCGCTTCAGGTGCTCTTCGGCAGATTCTTCAACATATCGCCTTGCCGCCAAATCGGCCCGGGTCTCCGCGAGTGCTGCTGCCAGCTCACATTCTCGAAGGTATTGATACTGCTCGATATCCATCACCACAAATCGGTCTTTTCCTCTGACCGAAACGATGGCTTCAGGGTGATCGGCCAACGAGGCTTCAATGGCCGCAATTCCCCTGGTTTTAAGGTCATTGGCACTAATATGGCTCATGGCTAAGACCTCGGCGGTAGTAAGACAAAGCACAGATCATACGCTTAATCGCGCGATAAAGGGCACGATCAATGGGTCGCCTTCCTCTTAAAGTAAGGCCTTTTCAAGCAAAGCATCCCGCTAGCTTGATTAGCCAGCGCTCCCGAGAGATTTGCTTCGCTTAGGCCACCCGGCAAGATCACGCGAATAGATGTCGGAAACTAAACCGCCACGTCCGCAGCGATGTGGGGGTGCGGATCGTAGTTTTGAAGCTCAAAATCCTCAATGCCATAACTGAAAAGATCCTTGGGTTTCTTGAGGATTCTAAGACGAGGGAAGGGTCTTGGCTCCCTTTCGATCTGCATGATCGCCTGTTCGACATGATTGAGATAAAGGTGAACGTCCCCCCCAAACCAAACGATCTCCCCAGGCTCATAACCGCACTGCTGCGCTAAGAGGTGGGTGATCAAGCCAAGGTTCGCGATATTCCAGCCAAGGCCAAGATAGGCATCCGCCGAACGTTGCATAAGTGCCGACGACAAGCGGCCATCACTCCCTACAAAGAACTGGTAGGTCTTATGGCACGGGGGCAGCGCCATCTGGTCGAGATCGCCGACATTCCATCCCTCAAAGAGGAGCCTTCTCGATTGAGGACTCTCTTTGAGCCCCTCGACCAAGTCACTGAGCTGGTCGATCTCTCGTCCATCGGCGGTGCTCCAGCGTCGCCACTGCCACCCATAAACGGGGCCAAGGTCGCCCCATTGTTCAGCAAATAAAGGCTCATTGATAATGCGTTGTTCGAAGACCTCCTGGGTGATCGGGTCACCGGTCGCCTCCCGGTAATGCTTCAGTGGCCAATCCGTCCAGATTCGAACGTTCTGCTCTAAGAGCTCCTTGATGTTTCTGCCTCCAGAAAGCATCCATAACATTTCTTTGAATGCCGTTTTCCAAAAAATCTTTTTGGTGGTGAAAACAGGGAAGCCTTGGCTAAGATCAAACCTCAGCGTTTGCCCAAAAAGCGCCCTGGTACCGACCCCCGTCCGATCGATTCTTACATCCCCATCTTGCAGCAATCGCTTTAGAAGGTTGAGGTACTGGGTTTCTGGATGGTCACTCATCACCACTCCTTGACCACGATCGGACGAACCCAATACGCCCTGATGAGGATAAAAAGCCCTGCAATGATCATGGGCAAGGACAACACCATGCCCATGGTGAGCCATCCAAAAGCGAGATAGCCCAATTGGGCATCCGGCAGCCGAACGAATTCCACCACGAACCGAAAGACCCCATAAAGTAAAAGAAAGAGACCACTCATGGCGGTTCTGGGTGGATTCATTCGGCGATAGAGGTGGAGCAGAACGAACAAAAGAACCCCCTCCAAAAGAGCCTCATAAAGCTGGGAGGGATGCCGGGGAATGTCCCCCCCCGTAGGAAAGACCATGGCCCAGGGAAGGTCTGTCGGCTTTCCCCATAATTCCCCATTGATAAAATTTCCAATTCGACCGGTGAACAGCCCTAGTGGCACATAAGGGGCAATAAAGTCGGTCACATCAGAAAAGCGCGCGCCCACTTTTCGGCCAAAAAACCACATGCCTGCAAAGGCCCCCAGCATGCCGCCATGGAACGACATACCGCCCTCCCAGACACGAATCAAAATGCTCGGATCGTCCACGAAGGCTGAAAAGTTGTAGAAAATAATATACCCGAGGCGCCCTCCCAACATGAGACCTACCGCCGAATAAAAAATAAGATCCTCAATCTCGGCAGAGGTCCATGGAAACGTGGGGGCTTTGGTCCTGAGGCGCGCCATCCACCAGGCAGCACCAATGCCCACGATATACATGAGA
This sequence comes from uncultured Methylococcus sp., assembly GCA_903835265.1. Taxonomy (GTDB): domain Bacteria; phylum Pseudomonadota; class Gammaproteobacteria; order Methylococcales; family Methylococcaceae; genus UBA6136. The sequence continues at coordinate 16,604 of CAILMG010000193.1, read as the reverse complement.
CCATACCAATGAACCTTGAGAGGACCCAAGCTGAAGGCCACAGGGTCAATATGGGGGTTTGTGATCATAGAAGGATGCGCTCTTGCTTTCGAGGAACGGTAGAATGGGGCCAACTTCGGGCTAAATGGCCTTCCTCATCTTACCAAACTTCGATGTCATTCCAGACCCAGCAAGCTACCGATCAGCGTCCTTTTGAAGATCCTGCCAGGGTGGCTCTGAGCCCATGGCATAGAGATGATCTTCTTAAAGCCATCGCCTTTCCCCCCCCTTTACCTTGAGACCCCGCCTATGTCCGGATTGCGCGACCAACTTTTAAAGGCCGGCCTGGTCAATCAGAAACAGATCAAGAAGGCTGAAAAGGAAAAGATCAAACAGGTCAAGGCGACCAGCCATAAGCCGGCGACCAAGCCTTTAAGCACGGAGGCTGATGCACAAGCCGAAAAGGCGGCTCGTGACCGCGCACTTAATCAACAACGGCTCGCTGAAATCGAAAAACGGGGCCTAGCCGCGCAGGCTCGCCAGCTGATCGAGACACGCAAACTGCCAAAGACCGAAGGGGAGATCGCCTTTCATTTCACCGATAACGGTACGGTGAAGACCCTCCACCTCCCCCAAGCCCAGCGCGACCAACTCATTCAGGGTCAGATTGCCCTCGTGAAACTGGATCGTCAGTACGAACTTGTTCCACGTGAAACAGGCGAAAAAATTAAAGAACGGGACAAGCGCTTTATCCTGGTTCTCAACCCCAAGGAAAAGGAAGGGGACGATAACCAGGGAGATCCATACGCTCAATTCGAGGTCCCAGACGACCTGATCTGGTAAAGCCGCCCCCGACAAAACAAGAGAGACAAAGACACCATGAACCAAGACCTCTTTGCCCGGTATGCCCTAGGGCCTTATACCCTTAAGAATCGCATCGTCATGGCCCCCCTAACGCGCTCTCGAAGCCAGCAACCCGGAAATATCCCCTGGCGACTAAACGCTTTTTATTACGCACAGCGAGCCAGTGCCGGCTTGATTATTTCAGAGGCCACCCAGGTGTCCCAGCAAGGGCAAGGCTACGCCTTTACCCCAGGCATCCATTCCCGCGAACAAATCGAAGGGTGGCGCCTGGTGACCGAAGCGGTTCATGATGCCGGAGGGCTTTTTGTTATGCAGCTCTGGCATGTGGGCAGAATCTCGCACCCGAGGTTGCAACCTAATGAAGGGCTACCGGTGGCCCCCTCCGCCATTGCGCCAAGCGGTCAGGCGTTTGTCACCAACGCCCAAGGAGAGCCGGAGCTACTCCCCTTTTTGACGCCCCGCGCGCTGGAGACTCGTGAAATTGAGGGCGTCGTCCAGCAGTTCGTTCAAGGTGCCAAGAACGCCCTTACTGCAGGAGTAGATGGCATTGAGATTCACGCCGCCAATGGATATCTCCTGGATCAATTTTTAAACTCCAGCACCAACCACCGAAGCGATGCCTATGGCGGCTCGGTGGAGAATCGAGCCCGACTGGTGCTCGAGATTGTTGATGCGTTGACCCAGATCTTAAGCGCGAACCGGGTTGGCATCCGCCTTTCTCCCTTGGGAACATTCAATGATATGGGGGATGAAAACCCTGAAGCCTTATTCGGCCATCTGATGCAACGGCTCAATGAAAAGGATTTGGCCTACGTTCATGTGGTCGACCCCTCCTTCGGCGGCCACGTGACCGCAGAGGCAAAAAACCCGGCGGGAGAAAGGATCATGCAGCAGATTCGGCAGAACTACCAGGGAACCCTCATCGTCTGTGGTGGTTATACCTTAGACCGCGCGCAAAAGACGCTCAAGGAGCGTCAAGCCGATCTTGTGGCCTTTGGGCGAGACTTTATCAGTAACCCGGACCTCCCCGAGCGACTCAAACAAGCGGAACCGCTGAATCCCTCAGACCCATCGACCTACTATGGCGGTGGTTACGAGGGCTATGTTGATTACCCAAGCCTGAAGGAAGCGCGAGGGGAAGAGGGCGCTCCTGACTATTCGATCTTCACCAGGAAGTAAGTCCATGCGAGTCTCCATGATCGTCGCTATGACTGAAAACCATGTGATCGGCATCAACAATCAGATGCCATGGCATTTATCGGCGGATCTGAAACGATTCCGCGAGATCACCATGGGGAAGCCGATCTTGATGGGGCGGCGCACTCATGCATCGATTGGCCGCGCGCTTCCTGGAAGAACCAACATTGTGTTGACGCACGACCGGGCGTTGCATCCCGCCGGCTGCGTTATCGCGCATTCTTTTGAGGCGTCTTTGGAGGCCGCGGGTGATGCTGATGAACTGATGATCATTGGCGGCTCGGCGCTCTATGAAGCCTTCCTGCCAAAAGCCCAGCGACTTTACCTCACCCTGATTCATCGATCGTTTGAGGGTGATACCGTTTTCCCTGCCCTTGACTGGAGTGAGTGGGACGTCTCACAGCAGGAAAAAATCACCGATGATCCTTTGGTGGACTTCAGCTATAGCTTTTTAACATTGGATAAAAGACCCTGCCGCTAGGGCCTCGGTGAGGAGGCGGGATGATCGCCACGCTGCCATTCTCCCGATGCGCCCCCGGATTTTTTCAGTAAACCAATCCCTTGCATCAGCATCCCACGGTCGATCGCCTTACACATATCATAAATCGTCAAAAGCGCAACCTGAACCACCGTCAGTGCTTCCATTTCAACGCCGGTCGGTCCAAGGGTCTTGGTCGTGGCGATACAGCGAAGACCGGGAATGTCCGGCAGCGCCTCAAATTCAAGACCGACATGCGTGAGAGCAATGGGATGACACAGCGGAATCAGGTCAGCCGTTCTTTTACTGGCCATGATCCCTGCAATACGAGCGATACCCAAGACGTCACCTTTTCGATGGCTGCCGGACAAAATCAAGGAGAGCGTTTCAGGCTGCATGGTGATCATGCCTTCGGCAACGGCTACACGCTCGGTGGCTGCCTTGCCACCCACATCAACCATATGCGCCTCGCCGGCCGCATTAAAATGCGTCAATTCTGACATCGGGACCTTATCGTACTGAAAAAAGGATGCGCCGGAGGGTTAAAGGGCTTTCCGGAGCGCGGTGACCAGCGCCGGCCCCTGATAAATCAGGCCGGTATAGATCTGGACGAGAGACGCACCAGCATCCATCTTTTGGCGGGCATCTTCAAGACCCATGATCCCCCCACAGGCGATGATCGGGATCCGTCCATTCAGGAGGCGGGCTAAGTGCTCCACCACCAAGGTCGATCGCGCTCTGACCGGGGCGCCACTTAAGCCTCCCGCCTCATGGCCATGAAGCAAATGGCTGACCGCTTCTCGCGCTGAGGTGGTATTGGTGGCGATGACCCCATCAACCTCATAGCGCAACAGGGTATCGGCAATCATCTCAAGCTCCGAAGGCTCAAGATCCGGGGCAATCTTAAGGACCAAAGGAACCTTCTTCTGATGGGTGATAGCCAATTCATTTCGAAGCATCATCAAGCCTTTCAGCAAATCACCCAGATATCCTGCGGACTGCAAGGCCCTAAGACCCGGGGTATTGGGCGATGAAATATTGACGGTAACATAAGACGCCTGAGGATAGACCTTCTGAAGACAGGTCTCATAATCGCTAAGCGCTTCCTCGACCGGCGTATCCTTGTTTTTTCCAATGTTGATCCCAAGGATTCCCCGATAGGATGACTGGGTGACATGGTCCAGCAGTTGATCCACTCCCTCATTGTTAAAGCCCATGCGGTTGATGATCGCCCCAGCCTCAGGAAGCCTAAATAGGCGTGGCTTGGGATTCCCTGGCTGTGCCTTTGGGGTCACCGTGCCAATTTCAATAAATCCAAATCCGAGCGCACCCAGGCCATCAAGACATGCTCCATTCTTATCAAGTCCTGCGGCAAGACCCACAGGGTTCGGAAAAGAAAGGCCCATCACTTCCCGTGGGGATCCGGTATGGGGCTGACCCAAGGGATTGAACCCTTGCAGCCGGCCTAAATGAGCGAGCCAGGCCAAGGTGAGATCGTGCGCCCGTTCAGGATCGAGCCTGAACAGGAGCGGCCTCAAAAGGGAATACAACATGATGAAAGGGCCTCGGAAGTTAAAGAGTATCGGAAAAGCGCTCAATTTCTAACTTGAGCGTCATCAGCCGCGAAGCATCAAGGCGCTGGGTCCGCCCCCCCACACAAAGGGCGCCACGGAACCCGAGATAATCGGGTCCATGCCTTGAAAGGGGTTCAATATCCGCCAAGGCCAGGGAACCGGCAAGACCGCAAAAAAGCGAGTGGGCCTGGGCTTCCTTTACAAAGGCGCCAATAAAGTCATCCGATCGACACTCTCTCAAAGATCCCCGAGATTTATCGGCGGTATCGAGCATGACCCCCGAAAAGCCCGTCGCTTTCAGCGTCCCAATCAAACCAAGATCGAGGGGGTGATCGGCCAGGAGAACCGCCACCAAGTGAACGTCATCTAGATCAAGTGGCTTCAGCGCGGCAAGGACAGGCCCAAAGGCATCACCTGGAAAAAAACCCAGCTTGACATAGTGGACCCCGCACCAGGCCATTGCCCTCACGGCGCTCACAATCAGGTCCGGGCTCATCGGCAGATCCCCGATGGTCGCACTCAAGACCTGTCCCTTAAGGGCTTCTACGGCGCCCCGGACCTCTTCATAAGACCAGGCACCCAGGGCACCCTCGCTGGGGTTCTTGAGATCCAGAATATCAACGCCAAGACCCACTACAGACTCGGCTTCTTCGAGATTCGCTACACTGGCTAGCAACCGAATCACTCACGGATCTCCCATAAAGAGACGGACCTTCTCCATCAGCCAAGACCAAGCTTCATCCTCGATGGGGCCTGCCGTTTTCTCAAGTCCAATGGCGAGGTAGTCGAGCTCACGCTGAATCTTTTCGGGAGGTAATCGATCGAGCCGGCTGACCAAAATAGCCGCTTCGATCACCGCCGATTGTGCTCGATTAAAGCCCTTAAAGGCGCGATGCTGGGCTTCATGAACGACCGCACAATAAAGTTTAGGGCGAAGAGAATCCTCCTCGACCCTCTCAAGCTTCAATTCAGTATGCGCGAGGGCGCTCTCAAGACGAAAACCGGACACTTGGTCCGAAGGGACACAAGGCCAATCCCGTCGACCGGTGAGACATCCAGAAAAAACACGAACATCGTCTGTTGCATTCATGACCGCCACACCGGTCGCCAGCACATTATCGAGCGTCGTCGATGGCCTAAAAGGCATCAACAGCATCCCTTCCTCCAAGACATGAATACCCATGGGGGCCAGATGGATATGGCCATCGAGTGAACTCGTTGAAACAATCACTTCACGAATCATGTCTTCCCCTCCAAATCACCAACCGCCTTGTGCTCCCGCTCAGCCAATGACATCGGCTTTAAAGTCGAACCGGCTGCCTTGTAGGTGTGAGGATCAATGTCTTCTTCTTCGAGGGGGTCGGCCATGGCACCCCACTGAAGGGGTTGATCCTGGGTGTAACGCTTTCCCAATTGAAAGGCAATCTGGGCACGGGCCAATTCCACACCGAGATAAAAGGCATGACCACCATCTGCTTCAACGCCTAGCGATGGAAAAAGGCTAAAGGGATCCTGGCCCGTATGATGGCCATTTCTGTTAAAGATATGCAGGCCCTCATCACTGACCAGGATCCGGTAACTTGGGTCTTTGATGGCCTTCGTTAATTCTTCAATCGCCTCAGACCCCAATGGAAAAGGGCGCCGCTCATGAATGGCCATCAGCCCATCATCGATCTGTTTCGGCAGGCGGTTCATCTCCCGCGCCGCGAACATGAGACGCCTCAGCCGATCCGCCTCACGAATAGCCGTTCGAGCATGGCGACTCACTTCGGTTGCAAGAATCTGACGAATATGAAGTTCAGAGCAAATGCCAAGCAACAGCGCATTGATGCCCGCGGTGTCACAATGGGTCAATTCGGTGAGATTGCCGACGCCCATCATGATCTCGACATCCGGATGACGATGCCTAACCTCAAGGTAACGGGTGATCGATTCGGTAAAACCAAAATGAATAGGGTCCAAAATTGGATCAACGATGAAAGGACGTCCCCCCCCCTCAAGCCGTGCAATCATCCGATCAAGGGACCCAAGATCGCCATGGGGCGATGGGATCAGGATGGGGGTGGACGGCACCTCACTCATAATCCAAAGGGTCTCCTCGGTGAGACTCAGAAGAAAGTCAGCCCCAGCCCGACCACCCGCGAGAAGGTCTTCTGGATCCAGCGAGTCGACGCTGACCTCAAACCCTTTCAATTTGAGCGCCCTGATCGCCTCCACCAGATGAGGAAACGGGGTTTCCGGGAGACAACCAAGATCAATGACATTGGCGCCATTCGACGTGTATCGCTCCGCCCTTTGAACGATATCATCAACACTCAATTGAGGGGCATCGACAATTTCGGCAAAGATCCGAAGTTCGTAACGGGAAAGATCCAAGGGATGGCGCTGCTTGCCGAAGAATTCTGGTAGGTCATGAATTTCTTCAGGGCCTCGCTCAACCTTAAGACCTAAATCAACGGAAAGGGCGTCAAGGTCACCCCGGCAGCGCCCTGGGATGATGATTCTGTCGGCGCCAAAGGTCTCCTTTAAACGGCGTCTGATCATATCGGCGGTCATCAAGGCCGCAACCGAAACGCCCAGCACGTGAACGGTCCAAGTGAAATCGGTCTGCATATCGCCTAGCGTCCGAATCAACTGTTTTTCAGCCAACTTTCCGGTGAGAAACAGAATATGTTCGGCCATGGAGGAGCGTTTACTTGAGGTGCAGTGGGTCGGCGATTATAGCAACCCGCCTCGGGCTTCGGCGTTTAGTTTTAGGGTCGTCACCGAAGAGATCTGCTGGATTAACGACGGCTCCCGGGTAGAAGGATCTCCTCAACGTTAACCCCAATAGTGACACAGAAATCCTCCAAAGGAAGGTCATTAGCGTCCGTGCCAAAAGGATTCTCTACCTCCTCCGCCAAAATCTCTAGACTTCCCAGCACATAAAACAGAAAGGTTGCAAAGAGTGCGGTCCAATAGCCAAACTCAGAGACAAACAAAAAGGGCAAGGAAACGATATAGGCGAAGATGAATTTCTTGATGAAGAGATGGTAGGAATAGGGTATCGGCGTCTTATTGATCCGCTCGCACCCGCCACAGATCTCAAGAAGCTGGGCGAGGGTGGCATCGAGGAACAGGATATCCTCAAACGCGAGCTCTCCTTGGCGCCGAAGCAGTGAGAGTTCACCATAGATCTCAGAAATCATGGCCGAGGGCGCATGTTGTATCGTCGATCCGGTCTCATAAAAAAGATCGCGGAGATGATGGACCAAGGCCTTTGGGAATCGAGCTAAGAGTCCCGAGAGGGAGGCTCTCGACGGGTGCCCCCCCGGAAGAACGGCATCTAGCTTCAGGGCGAGATTTCGCGAGACGTTGATCAGCTGCCCCCAAAAACGCCGAGCCTCCCACCACCGCTCATAGGCGGTATTCGTTCTGAAGACAAGCAACAATGAAATCACAAAACCCAACAGCGAGTGGATCACCGGCGTAAAGGTCAGGGTGCCTTTAAAAAAGGTCTGATGGAGATAGGCTATGCCGAGCACATATCCCGCGATGGTGACCATGTTCGGCAACAACCTTCTGAAGGTGTCACTTTTATGGAACTTAAAGATGAGACCCCACCAGGATTTGGGGTTGTAGGAAATCATCCGGCACCCAAGGGATCACGAAGCCTAGGCGCCCGCGAGGGGCACCGATCAAATGTCGAGATTCGACACTTCCAGCGCATTTTTTTCAATGAAATCGCGACGGGGTTCAACCTGATCGCCCATCAAGGTCGTGAAAATCTCATCGGCGGTGATCGCATCTTCAATCTTCACCTGCAACAGACGACGGGTATTAGAATCCAGTGTTGTCTCGAAAAGCTGGTCCGGATTCATCTCACCAAGACCTTTATAGCGCTGAATATGCTGGCCTCGTCGAGCTTCACTCATCATCCAATCAAACGCTGCCTGGAAGTTTTCTACGCTGGCACGCCGATCATCAGACGCCACAAAGGTATCACTGCCGAAAAGGCCTTCCACCTGCTTTGAAAAGCCGCCGAGGCGGCGATAGTCCATGGAATTAAAGAAGCCCGCACCCAATTCAAAATGCTTATAAACCCCGTGAAGACGCTTGCTAACAACCAGTCGAAAGCTCTCCGCTGAGTCACTAAACTCAGGCACTATCGAAAACTGTGCGCCGAGTTCGATGTTGTTGAGGCGCGCCAAAAGAACATCCAGCCAGCGCTTAAAGGCGGTGGGATCGGCCATCATGGTGGTTTCAAGCGCCGGCAGCTCCGTCAGCGCATTTAACAGGGACTCATCGTAGCGATGGCCTAAGCGGACGACAATGGAGCGAACCGAGAGGTAATCCCGTGCCAGCGTTTCAAGCCCGGCACCTTGAATCGGAGGGGTATCCTCGTCAGGATGCAGTCGGGTCTTTTCAAGCGCAAGCTGCAAGAGATAGTTGTTGAGCTCCTGATCATCCTTCACATACTGTTCCTGCTTGCCCTTCTTGACCTTGTAAAGGGGTGGCTGGGCAATATAAATATGACCGCGCTCGATCAATTCAGGCATCTGCCGGTAAAAAAAGGTCAGCAAGAGGGTCCTGATGTGAGAGCCGTCAACATCGGCATCGGTCATGATGATGATCCGATGGTAACGCAGCTTGTCAGGATCGTATTCCTCTCGACCGATACCACAACCCATAGCCGTGATCAGCGTGCCGACCTCTTCAGAGGAGATCATTCGGTCAAAGCGGGCCCGTTCGACATTCAGAATCTTGCCCTTCAGCGGCAAAATGGCCTGCGTTCTCCGGTCTCTGCCCTGCTTTGCTGAGCCTCCTGCAGAGTCACCCTCGACAATGAAGAGTTCGGACAGTGCCGGATCCTTTTCCTGACAATCCGCCAGTTTTCCAGGGAGGCCCGCGATATCCAGCGCCGTTTTCCTCCGGGTCATTTCTCGGGCTTTACGGGCCGCCTCGCGGGCACGCGCCGCCTCGATCATCTTATTGGCAATCGACTTCGCGATCCCGGGGTTTTCCTGCATGAATTCCTGAAACTTTTCACCCATCACCGACTCGACGACCGCTTTTACCTCAGAGGAGACAAGCTTGTCCTTGGTTTGAGAGGAAAATTTAGGATCCGGCACCTTCACCGAGAGAATGGCCGTCAATCCCTCGCGGGCATCGTCACCGGAGGTGTCGACTTTTTGTTTCTTTAGAAGGCCCTGTTCATCGATATAGAGATTCAATGTACGGGTCAAAGCACCCCTAAAACCGGCAAGATGCGTCCCACCGTCGCGTTGTGGAATATTGTTGGTGAAACAGTAGATGTTTTCTTGATAGGAATCATTCCACTGGAGTGCGGCCTCCACGGTGATCCCCTCCTTTTCCGTCGAGAAATAGAAGACGCGATCAAACAGGGGGTTCTTGTTTTTGTTGAGGTGCTCCACAAAGGCCCGAATACCGCCCTCGTACTCAAAATGGTCGGATTTATCCGACCGCTCATCCTGCAACCTGATGGCAACACCGGAATTGAGGAATGACAACTCACGCAGGCGCTTCGCCAAAATCTCGTAATGGAACTCAATGTTGTTAAAGGTTTCTGCGCTCGGCTTGAAATGAACGGTGGTGCCTGTAGCTTCAGAAGAACCCACACTTTTAAGCGGTGCCTGAGGAACCCCATGGACATAATGTTGCAGATACTTCTGGCCGCCTCTCGCTATCTCAAGGCGCAAACTTTCAGACAGCGCATTGACAACGGAGACGCCCACCCCATGAAGACCCCCTGAGACCTTGTAGGAATTGTCATCGAATTTGCCACCGGCATGCAGCACCGTCATGATCACTTCAGCCGCAGAGCGCCCTTCCTCTTGGTGAATATCCACCGGAATCCCGCGGCCATCATCCGTGACCGTGATCGATTCATCGCTGTGGATGAAGACTCCGACGTTCTTGCAATACCCGGCAAGCGCCTCATCGATCGCGTTATCGACCACCTCGAAAACCATGTGGTGCAATCCGGTTCCATCATCCGTATCACCAATGTACATGCCTGGCCGTTTGCGGACGGCATCAAGACCCTTCAGAACCTTGATGGAACTGCTGTCGTAATCGGAAGCTTGTGCGTTGTTGGTCATATACCTGTTATGCCTTGATGATCCGGCCTTGTGCAATCTCAAATACACCCACCCCATTGGATCCATGGGTCACCCCGTCGTCGCGGTGGGTAGCGGTAATAAAAAACTGGGTCTTACGACCTGCCAATAGCGTCATAAGCGCCTGTTGATTGGGTTCGTCGAGCTCTGATGCGATATCGTCAATCAGCACACAACCACTCGACCCGTACCGCTCTTCCATCAATCGGGATTGCGCCAGCAATAGGGCATACACCAGAAGCTTCATCTGCCCTCTGGAGACAAAGCCCTTGACCGGCTTCTGCCCAAAAAGGACCGAAAAATCGCCTTTATGGGGCCCCGCCTGGGTATGTCCGTAACGAAGATCCAACCCCTGTTCTCTGTCGAGGACGGTTTCAAGCGGCTGGTTAATGTCCCAACCGGGATGGATACGAAGCCCCAAAGGCGTATCCTTAAAAAAGCGCCCCCCAATCTCTTCAAAAAGCGGCTTCAACTGCTCAAGATAAGCCGTTCGCGCCTGGTGCACCATTATACCGCACCGGGCCAGTTCATGATTCCATGGCGTCAATTCGTGAACCCTTGAGGCCCTGAGGAGCGCATTCCGATGATGAAGGGCGCGCGTATAACGACGCCAACCCTCGAGATAGTCGGGGTCCTGATGGAAAACGCCAAAATCCATAAAGTTGCGGCGAAGCTTCGGCGGGCCTTCCAACAGGGCGATACCCGAAGGCTGGATGACCAGCAGCGGGAAGACCCGCATCAAGGCCGCACTGGAGGCAACGGGACGACCCTTAAGGTGAATCTCGCGGCGGCCTTTAGCAAGCTGAATCCCCAGGGTGACCCTGTCGGCCTCGGGAGAAACCACCTGTCCTGAAACGGTCAGAAGGGGCGCTCCAAATTGAACCATCTGATGAGCGTGGGGGCTTCTGAAAGAACGAGCTCGGCTGAGGAGGTAGATGGCCTCGAGAAGAGAGGTCTTGCCACTCGCATTTGGGCCGACAATATAGTTGAGACCGGGCGCGGGCTCAATCGATGCCGGCGACAGGTTTCGAAGTCCCTCAATCGTCAGCTTTATAAGACTCACCGGAAAAGGACTCTGAGGCCCTGAGCGAGGATGCTAGAGCCGCATGGGCATAACGACATAGCGGAAACGGGAATCGATGAGATCCTCCACCAGACAGCTGGTGGCTGCTGAGGTAAAGGAGAGCTTGATATCCTTCGAATCAATGTGGTTGACGACATCCATCAGGTAGGCCGCATTAAATCCAACGGAAACCGGGCCACCATCGGCATCCACCGTCAACCGCTCCTCGGCTTCATCATGCTCCTGATTATGGCCCTTCAACACCATATCACCCTCAGCGCCCACCTCGAGAGCGATGCATTTCTGTTTTTCACTGGTCATCACGGCAACACGACTGAGAGCACCTTTAAATTCATCACGGCTTGCGATGTACGTCATCAAGGGGGGGTCCGGCATCACCTTCTGGTAGTCCGGATAGCGCCCCTCGATCAGTTTGGATGAAAAAGTAACCGCCCCCAGGTTGATATGGACCGTATTGGGGGATATCTGGATGTTGAGCCTGTCATCGGCGTCCCCTAGGAGCCGGTAGAGTTCCAAGATCCCCTTCCGCGGCACGATGATCTGTCGATTGACCCCAAAGGGTTCGGGCAATACCTCTTGATAGACGGCGAGCCGATGACCATCGGAGGCAACCGTCCGCAACGTTTTCCCCTCAAAGTCAATCAGCAGGCCCTTGAGATAGTTGCGGACATCCTGCTGAGCGATGGCAAAAATGGTCTTCTCGAGCGCTTTTCGGAAGACCATCGTTTCGAGACTGACCTCGAGTTCAGGCACCCCCACATCGAAGGCCGGATAATTCTCAACCGGGAGTGTAATGAGATTGAAGCGACTACTGCCGGATCGTATCAGGAGGCGATCATCTCGACGTTCGAAACTGACTCGGCTGTGATCCGGCAACAGCCTAAAAATATCGAGAAGCCTTCGGGCCGGTACCGTCACCGCCCCCTCTTCCTCCGCCGTCAAGGCAACCCGCGCCTCCAACTGGACCTCCTGGTCAGATCCGATCAATTCAAGGCCTCCCTCCTTAACAAAGAGAACCACGTTGGCAAGGATCGGGATAACCTGGTTTTTTTCAATGACACTTGCCACATGCGAAAGCGGTGCGAGAAAGCTCTCTCTTGCAATGGAAAATTTCATGGCGAGGTCCTGAGGGTACGTTTGACGGGGACGCTCATAGCTTAAGCTGAGAGCGTCCGTTTGAGATTGTTGTAGTCTTCAGCGAACTTGCTGTCACTTTCCTTCAGCTCCTGAACCTTTCTACAGGCATGGAGGACCGTGGTGTGATCGCGTCCGCCGAACCATTGGCCAATTTCAGGAAGGCTGTGATTCGTTAATTCTTTGGCCAACGCCATCGCCGCCTGGCGAGGACGGGTGACTGCCCGGGTCCGTTTGGCCGACAACAGGTCCGCAACCCGGATTTTAAAGTATTCGGCGACCGTTTTCTGAATGTTTTCAACATTGACCAGACGGTCTTGGAGCGCAATCAAATCCTTTAAAGCGTCTCGAGCAAAATCAAGGGTAATGGGTTTTCCTGTGAAATGTGCATTGGCCATGACCCGCCTTAAGGCCCCTTCGAGTTCGCGGACATTGGAGCGAATTCGCTTACCCATCAAGAAAGCGACCTCATCGGGCAATTCAACCCCGGCCTGCTGCGCCTTACTCATCAAAATGGCCACGCGAGTTTCAAGATCCGGCGGCTCTACTGCAACGGGCAAACCCCATCCAAATCTCGATTTAAGTCGCTCTTCAAGACCCTTGATTTCCTTGGGGTAACGGTCGCAGGTCAGAACAATCTGGTGCTTGTTTTCTAGGAGGGTATTGAAGGTATGAAAGAACTCTTCCTGCGAGCGCTCCTTACCCGCAAAAAACTGAATGTCGTCAATCAACAGGGCATCCACGGTCCGATAAAATTCTTTGAAGGCATTGATGGCGTTGTGCTGGAGCGCCTTCACCATGTCCGATACGAATCGCTCAGAATGCAGATAAATAATATTAGCGCTAGGATTCGCCTTCAAAATCTCATTACCAATCGCATGCATCAGATGCGTTTTTCCAAGCCCCACTCCGCCATAAATGAACAGGGGGTTATACGCCCGGCCCACATCCTGGGCCACCCGCATGGAGGCCGCCTTGGCCAGCTGATTGGATTTCCCCTCAACAAAGTTATCGAAATTGAAACTCGGGTTGAGGTTGCTTGGAAAAACCTTTCGCTCCGCCGAGGCGCGCGTCGATGGCGGCGACTTGGGCATCTTCTGATCGCCCGGACGACTGCCAATTTCGAGCATAACCATCGGCGCGGTATCATTTTGTGCGGCGAGAACTTCCTCGATACGAGCCAAAAAATGCTGGCGTATCCAGTCCAAGACAAACTTGTTGGGGGCTAAAAGCTTCAGGACCGCACCTTCCTCTAGCGGCTGCAAGGGCCGAATCCAGGTATTGAACTGCTGGGGAGGCAGTTCACCCTCCAGGCGATTCAGGCATTCAGACCAAATAATGCTCATGGGGACAGGCTAGGATCTCGGCGTAAAGAAGGGGGGTCTATGGGCCATCGCAAGGGCTTTCATGGCGGCCACAGTACTATAACCCATCCTAGGGATGACTCGATATTTGACATACAAACCCTGCGTGCTATAGCATTCCGCCTCTTTTGTATCTTCGTTTTTGCAAGGCATCCACCATGAAAAGAACTTACCAGCCCAGCAAGATTAAACGTGCTCGCACACACGGCTTTCGCGCTCGCATGAAGACCCGTGGCGGTCGTCAGGTCATCAACGCACGTCGGGCAAAGGGTCGGAAGCGGCTCGCCGTCTGACGATTTGCCGGTTCCGCGCTTCGGGTTCCCCCGCTCGCAACGCCTCTTAACGGCGGCTGCTTTCAAGGGGGTTTTTGCCGACGCGGCCAAGTCCTCTGATGCTTATCTGACGATTCTTGCAAGAAGCAACGGTCTTGCGGTGCCGCGCCTAGGGTTGGCCATCTCCAAGCGCAGCATTCGCCATGCGACGGACCGGAATCGAATCAAGCGTCTGGCCAGAGAGGCCTTCAGACACCATCAGGCCGCGCTTGCAGGGCTTGATATTGTTGTCATGGCACGCGGTGGCGCCAGCACGGCAGACTATGAAACACTCGCGCTTTCGCTCCGTAAGCACTGGGCCCATCTGCTGAGGCAATGCAAACCATTCTCATCGCCCTCATCCGAATCTACCGCTACCTGATCAGTCCCTGGGTGGGTCAACATTGCCGATTTGAACCGACTTGTTCGGTTTATGCTCTAACGGCAATCGAGCGGTTTGGCGCCCTTCGTGGAACGGGCCTGACCGTGAGACGGCTCTCCAAATGCCATCCATGGCACGATGGCGGATTTGACCCTGTGCCCAATAAGAAACCGGAAATAACCAATGGATAATGCAAGGTTCGTACTGATCGTGTTCTTCTTCTTCCTGAGTGTCATGCTGTATCAGCAATGGCAGATGGATTACGGGCCCAAGCCACAAATCACCACCAGTGCCACTCCAGAAGCAAGGCAAGACAATCCGGACCTGCCGGCCACCCGAGGAGCCAGCCCCGAAAGCCTTGCATCCAACACGCCGCTGGCCCCAGAACTCATCAGCCGAGAGCGGATAGCGGTCACCACCGACGTGGTGCGCATGGAGCTTGATAGTGAAGGCGGCGATATCCGTGTTCTCGAACTCCTTCAATATCCTGAAGCTAAGGAAAACCCAGACAAGCCCGTGAGGCTCTTCACCGATCAAGATCTGGTCTTTATCTCCCAAAATGGATTTATCGGGGCCGACAACGAAGCCCCAACACATCACTCGACCTGGCAGGCACCGAGAACTGCTTTCACCCTCGCTCAGGGAGAGAATGTCCTTCGTATCCCGCTGACTTGGACCAATGGCCAGGGTGTAACGGTCACGAAGACCTATGTATTGACGCGCGGCAGCTATGACA
Organism: uncultured Methylococcus sp.; assembly: GCA_903835265.1. Lineage (GTDB taxonomy): Bacteria > Pseudomonadota > Gammaproteobacteria > Methylococcales > Methylococcaceae > UBA6136. Next base: position 1,382 of record CAILMG010000193.1, on the reverse strand, counting down.
TCGTTCTCGAACAGACGGTCAACAATCAAAGCGGCAAGCCATGGACTGGGCGGCAGTACTTGCAGCTCCAACGGAAGGATCCTGGCGACAAGAACAAAGATCAGTTTGTAAGAACCTATACCGGCGCGGTTCTATACACGCCGGAAGAGAAATACAAGAAGATCAGCTTCAAGGATATGGCCGGGGAAAACCTCGATAAATCCGGCAAGGATGGCTGGGTCGCCATGATTCAACATTATTTTGCTGCAGCCTGGATACCGAAGGTCGGTGAGGAAACCGGCTTCTATACCAAAGCCTTGGCGGATAATCATTTTGTGATCGGCGCTTACGGCCCGTCGACGGAGATTGCTCCGGGCTCCAGTCAGTCCTTTTCAGCCCAGCTTTTCGCAGGCCCCAAACTGCAGCGGGTCCTTGAAACGACGGCCCCAGGGCTAGACCTGACCGTCGATTACGGCGCCCTAACGCTCATCGCCAAACCCATCTTCTGGCTCCTCGAGCAGTTTCACAAGATCTTCGAGAACTGGGGCTGGGCGATCATTCTGGTCACCGTCACCTTGAAAGCGCTGTTCTTCCGTCTGTCCGCAGCGAGTTACCGCTCCATGGCCAATATGCGGAAGATGCAGCCGAAACTGGCCGAGCTTAAGGAACGCTTCGGTCCGGATAAGCAAAAGCTGAATCAAGCGATGATGGAAATGTACCGAAAGGAAAAGGTCAATCCCTTAGGGGGCTGCCTTCCAATCCTGGTTCAGATCCCCGTGTTTATCTCACTCTACTGGGTGCTGATTGAAACCGTCGAGATGCGCCAGGCCCCCTTTATCGGCTGGCTGACGGATCTCTCCTCGAAAGACCCCTATTTCATCCTGCCCCTCTTGATGGGTGTCTCGATGTTTATCCAACAACGGCTGAGCCCGCCGCCATCGGATCCACTGCAGGCGAAAATCATGCAGTTCTTCCCCATCATGTTCACCGGGTTCTTTGCCTTTTTCCCCTCGGGTCTGGTCCTCTACTGGGTTGTGAACAACCTGTTGTCGATCCTCCAGCAGTGGTACATCAACAAGACCATTGGTGAATCAGCCACCACCGCCAAGGCCTGATGCGCGTTGACCGGTCACCGAAAGGAGCCGGTCGATCCCCTCATTCACAATGATTCATGCCTCTGGCGACACCATCGCAGCCATCGCGACACCACCAGGTCGCGGTGGCATTGGTGTCATCCGCATTTCGGGGGACGCTGTTCCAAACCTTCTAGGGCCACTCCTAGGAAAAAGACCAGAACCCCGCCATGCCTCGTTTGGGGGGTTTCTGGATCATCATGGCCTAGCCATCGATCAAGGTCTCTCACTTTATTTTCCTGAACCCCATTCGTTTACCGGCGAACATGT
>CAILMG010000192.1 GCA_903835265.1 uncultured Methylococcus sp. | reverse complement strand
GTTGTTTGCCCCGGCCGCGGTGAACCCGCAGGGCACGTACTCGGGCGCCCGTTACTGCCTGAAATGCCACGTCAGCGAACCGGGCACGGAACCCACGCTGAAAAAGCCGGACGTGCACACCGTCTGGCTGAAGGCGGCCCGCTTCAACGTCTCCAGCCAACCGGCGAGCGGCCTGCGTCAGATCCCAACGACCCCCATAATTGGCCGCAATGACCAAATGAAGCGCCGTGTTATTTCGGGTCAACGCTTCTGCCTCTCGAATCTTCTCTTGAAGGACCGGCGCGAAGGGCTCACGATCACCAATCACACGGAGTCTGACACCATTGTTGTGGAGTTTCTTGGTCTCATGCTCCAGCGTCAGCATAAACAATTCCATCAGGAGAGAAACCTCCTGGGCCGGACGGCGCCAGTTCTCACTGCTAAAGGCAAACAGGGTTAACACCTCGATACCTCGGGCAATGCACTGTTCGACCGTTTTCTGGACCGCGCCAACGCCGGCTCGGTGGCCTGCAGGACGGGGCAGAAACCGCTGCTTCGCCCACCGTCCATTTCCATCCATGATGATGGCCACATGGCGCGGCAGGTCAGCGGGTGTCAATGGATCCGGGGATGAGGACATGAGGGTACCGGGTAAGTCGCCATGCTGAATGAAAGGCCTAGGCCGTGACCAAGGCCTTGAAGCTTCAGATCGCGAGAAGATCCTTTTCTTTCTGTTCAAGAAGGCCATCGACCTCCTTCACATACTGATCGGTCAATTTCTGAACCAGCTCCTGACCTTTGCGTTCCTCATCCTCGGACAACTGCTTGTCCTTAACAAGATTTTTGAGATCCGTATTGGCATCCCGGCGGATATTTCGGATCGCGACCCTTGAATTTTCCGCTTCATGCCGGACCACCTTGATCAGGTCGCGGCGACGCTCCTCGGTCAGGGGCGGCATCGGAACTCGAATAACGGTGCCTGCCGTTGAAGGATTCAACCCAAGACCCGAGCTCATGATCGCTTTTTCGATGGCCTGCACCATGGTCCGCTCCCACGGCGTCACCGCAAGGGTTCTGGCATCTTCGACGGTCACATTGGCCGTCTGACTGAGGGGGACGTCATTGCCGTAATAGGAGACCGTCACGTGATCAAGAAGGCTCGGATGAGCCCGTCCGGTACGGATTTTAGCGAGCTCAAGCTTCAAGGCCTCGATGCTCTTGGCCATTCGGTCTGCGGTTCGTTTCTGGAGGTCGTCAATCATGCTGATATTTCCGTTTCAATCAAAGAACCAATATCCTCACCCATCACGGTCCGCATCACAGCGCCCGGCTCAAAGACATTCATCACTCGTAGCGGCATGTCATGGTCTCGGCATAGCACCAGCGCTGTTGCATCCATGACGTTAAGGCGCTGATCCAGCGCCTCATCATAGGTCAGTGTCTTATAGAGTGTGGCATCAGGATTTTTCATGGGGTCATCGGTATAAACCCCATCGACCTTGGTCGCTTTGATCAGAAGGTTTGCGTTGATCTCAATCGAGCGAAGACTGGCGGCCGTATCCGTGGTGAAGAAAGGATTGCCCGTTCCGGCAGCAAAGATCACCACTCGGCCTTTCTCAAGATGCCGAATTGCCCGCCGCCGGATATAGTCCTCGCAGACCTGATTGATCTTGAGGGCCGACATCACCCGAACCGGACGGCCATGATGCTCCAAGGCATCCTGCATCGCCAAAGCGTTCAGAACGGTCGCTAACATACCCATGTAGTCCCCGGTGACCCGCTCGAGGCCTTGACCCGCGGTCTGGGCCCCTCGAATGATATTGCCACCACCGATCACCAATCCCACCTGAACACCGGCATCACACAGTTCGGCAATCTCCTTGGCCAGCCGACCGATCGTACTGGCATCGATGCCACCACCTTTTTCGCCCATCAGGGCTTCGCCACTCAGTTTCAACAGAATGCGAGGGTATTTGGGTGTACTCATAGGATCTGCTCGGTCAGGGGTTTACTGAAAGCATGCCAGAGACCCGTCAGCTGACGAGCCCCCGGACACCGGGGGATCCTCCGGGATCAGGAAGCGCGAACCTGCGCCATGACCTCTTCGGCAAAGTTGCTCTCGACCTTTTCGATCCCTTCACCGACCTCGAGGCGCACGAAGCGCGCGACCGTCGCCCCTTTCGAGGACAGCAGCTGAGCGACCGTCTGATCAGGATCCTTGACAAAGGCTTGACCGACGAGGGTGATCTCCCCAAGGAATTTCTTGATGCGGCCTTCAACCATCTTTTCGATCACATTGGCCGGTTTACCACTTTCAGCGGCCTGTGCGCTGAAAATCGCTTTCTCCTTTTCGACCAGGTCAGCATCGACACCCGACTCATCAACGCAACTCGGCTTGCTCGCGGCAACATGCATCGCGATATCCTTCCCAAGTCCGGCATCGCCGCCCTGAAGTTCAACAAGGACCCCGATCCGACTGCCATGAAGGTAGCTGGCCACCAAACCGGCTGGCGCCTCAAAACGCTCGTAACGGCGTACGGCAATATTTTCACCAATCTTTGCGACCATGGCCCGACGCGCTTCCTCAACGGTCTCATCCGTGCCCGGCATCTTGGCTGCTAAAAGTTCTTCGAGCGTCTTAGCGCCCGCAACAAGACCGGCTTCTGCGACCCGATTCGCAAATGCAACGAAATCATCCCCTTAGCGACGAAATCGGTTTCACTGTTGACTTCAACAATGGATGCCTTGGTGCCATCAGGGCTTGCCTTGCAGCAGACGCAACCTTCAGCAGCCGTCCGGCCAGACTTCTTGTCTGCCTTCGCAAGACCCGCCTTCCGCATCATTTCAACGGCGGCCTCGAGATCCCCCTGGGTCTCGGTCAGCGCTTTTTTGCATTCCATCATCCCGGAACCCGTGCGTTCACGGAGCTCCTTAACCATCCCAGCCGTAATATTCGACATGAAGAATCCTCTTTCTTGATCAGTAATTGGGTTGTTCGTTCAGCCTTGCCTAGTAAAACGCCCCCGGGTGGAGGCGTTTTTATGCATCGATTGGAGCCATCTCTAAAGGCAAGTCCTAAAGGCTCCTGAAAGACTTACTCGCCGACTTCAGCAACCGCCACTTCAGCAGATGCCTCGACAGGGGCATCCATTTCAACAAACTCATCCTCGGCTCCAGCGACGGAGAGGCTGTTGGCCTTGCCCTGCAAAATAGCCGTCGCAGCGCTCTGGACGTAGAGCTGCACCGCGCGAATGGAGTCATCATTGCCGGGGATGATGTAATCAATACCCGCCGGGCTGTTGTTGGTATCGACCACGCCGACGACCGGAATACCCAACTTGTGGGCCTCACTGATCGCATTGTGTTCGTAGCCTACATCGAGCACAAAGAGAACTTCGGGAAGACGATCCATATCCCGGATTCCGCCCAGACTATTCTCAAGCTTCTCAAGCTCGCGCATCATACCAAGACCTTCCTTCTTGCTAAAACGCTGAAGACGACCATCGTCTCTCATCCCTTCGAGTTCCTTCATCCGAGCAACTGATTGCTTGATGGTCTTGAAATTGGTCAGCATGCCGCCCAACCAGCGATGGTTGACATAAGGCATACCGGAGCGAATCGCTTCTTCCTGCACCACCGCACGCGTGGTGCGCTTGGTGCCTACAAACAGGATCTTGCCGCGGCGGGCAACGACCTGTTCGAGATAATCCATCGCGTCCTTGAAAAGTGGCAGTGACTTTTCAAGATTGATAATGTGGATGTTGCTGCGGGCACCGTAAATGTAAGGCGCCATCTTGGGGTTCCAGTAACGCGTCTGGTGACCGAAATGCACACCGGCCTCCAACATCTGACGCATCGTAACGTTCGACATTCCATTCTCCTAAACTAAAACAGGGTTGAGCCTCCACATGTCCCGAACGACGACCCCCTGAGTCCTAAGAAGCAGGAGGGCACCCTGTCGAGCGTGACGACATGTGTGTGTAGTTGCTAAAAACAGCAGGCCTTTATACCATGTTTAGCTTGCCTCAACAATCCATGCCGGTCAGCGCTCCAAAGCGCAGAGCCCTTCCGGCCCTGACCGTGATGACCGATGACCATCCATATTAAATCAGCCGAAGAGATCGAGATTATGCGAGTCGCCGGCCGCCTCGCAGCCGAAGTTCTCGAAATGATCGAGCCCTATGTCATTCCCGGCATCACCACCGAGGAGCTTGATCAGATCTGTCACGATTACATGGTGAATGTGCAGCAGGTGATTCCAGCCCCCCTGAATTACAAAGGCTTTCCAAAGTCCATCTGCACCTCCATTAACCACACCGTCTGTCACGGCATTCCCGGCCCCAAGAAGCTAAAAAGTGGTGACATCATTAATATCGACATCACCGTCATTAAGGATGGGTACCACGGCGACACGAGCCAAATGTTTTTGGTCGGGGACGTTCCGATCCGCGCCAGCAGATTGACCAAAGTCTGCCAAGAAGCCCTTTACCTTGGAATCCGTGCCGTCAAGCCTGAAGCGACACTGGGGGACATCGGTCATGCCATTCAGCAGCATGCCGAACAACATGGGCTTTCGATCGTTCGCGAATTCTGTGGCCATGGCATCGGAAAAAAGTTTCATGAGGATCCGCAAGTCCTCCACTATGGGAAGCCTGGGACCGGTGTCACCCTCAAGGAAGGCATGATCTTCACCATCGAACCGATGCTGAACCTGGGTAAGCGTGACGTTAAAATCCTTTCCGATGGATGGACCGCCGTCACCAAGGATCATAGTCTATCGGCCCAATGGGAACACACCATCTTAGTGACCCAAGACGGCTTTGAGGTCCTGACGCTCAGGCAACAGGAAGTTGACGATTTTGCGCGCTGAAAATCTCAGGGCCTGGGTCGCTCTCGGGCACTTTACTCCGGCAGACCTTCATCAAGTCTTTAGTGACTGCATCAAAACCCACGACACCCGTCTTCTGGAAAGTTTCAAGGCCGGGTCGCCGGCTTCCGAGCTGATCCATCGGCGCTCTGACTTCACTGATGAAATCCTCTCGATCGCCTGGCACCACTTCATCACTCCTCAGACCCCTCTGGCCCTGGTTGCTGTCGGCGGGTATGGCCGGCAGGAACTGCACCCCCATTCCGATATCGATATCCTGATCCTTAGAGGCCCCGCCAGCATCCAAACCAGTGTCGAGGAGAGCCAGCTGACAGACTTCCTCAAATTCCTCTGGGATATCGGCCTCAAACCCGCACAGAGCGTTCGCACTCTCGAGGAATGTTTTGAGCAGGCCGAGGCGGATCAAACGGTGATGACCAATCTTCTTGATGCCCGCTGCGTTCTGGGGGCAGAGCCCTTGCTGAAAGAACTTTGGGCCACACTCACCCCGGAGAGGCTTTGGAACTCTGCGGCCTTTTTCGAGGCCAAGAGCCAGGAGCAAGCCGCCCGCTACGCCAAATACCACGATACGGCCTACAATCTCGAACCCAACATCAAGGAAAGCCCAGGTGGTCTCCGCGACATTCAGACCATTAACTGGATCATCAAGCGGCATTACAATAGCCCCTCGGTTGATCTCATCCAAAGGGGCTGGCTAACGCCTGAAGAACACGAGGAGCTCATCACTGCGCGCGACTTTCTCTGGGAAGTCCGCTTTGGCCTCCATGTCCTCACCGGCCGCGCCGAGGATCGCCTCCTCTTTGAGCACCAGAAGGATCTGGCCAGGCAATTCGGGGTCGAAGACCAAAATGTCAACCGGGCCGTTGAACAGTTCATGCAGCTCTACTATCGAACGGTGATGGGGCTTGAGCGACTCAACGAACTCCTGCTGCTGCTGTTTCAGGAAATCGCCCTCGACAACGATCAACCGGCAAGACTTAAACCGATCAACAGTGCCTTCCAATCGGTCAATGGCTACATCGAAGCCCTCCACCCCAGGACCTTCCAGGAAGATCCTTTAGCTCTCCTCGAAATCTTTCTGCTGCTTCAGACCCAACCCCATCTGAAAGGTATCCGGGCATCCACCATCCGACTCATTCGCCAAAGTCTCTCCCTCATCGACGATCATTTCAGGCACAACCCCAGGGCCTGCGAGGCCTTCATGACCATCCTTCGACAGCCGCGCGGCGTGACCCGACAGCTTCGGCGGATGAACCGCTATGGGGTCCTCGCTGCTTATATTCCGGCGTTCGCCCGGGTCGTCGGCCGCATGCAGTACGACCTCTTTCATGTCTACACCGTGGACGAACATACGTTGTTCGTCATCAGGAACCTTCGCCGCTTCACCACCGCCAAATCACGCAGCGAACTCCCCTTCGCCAGCGAGGTCTTCGAACGCATTGAGAAGCCGGAGCTGCTGTATGTCGCTGCCCTTATGCACGATATCGGCAAAGGCAGCGGCGGCGATCACTCCAAGATTGGCGCCGACATCGCTGGCGACTTCCTGGAGCGCCATGGCGTCAGCGGGGAGGATCGTCAGCTGGTCATCTGGATGGTCGAAAATCATCTACTGATGTCCCTGACTGCGCAGCGAAAGGACATCAGCGATCCTGAGGTCATCCATAGCTTTGCCACCGTGGTCGGCAGCCAGCGCGCCCTCGATCACCTTTACCTATTGACGGTGGCCGATATTCGGGCGACCAATCCTGGCCTTTGGAATACCTGGAAGGACGCACTCCTGAGGGAGCTTTACCAGCAAACCCGATGGACCTTCCGAAGAGGACTCACCCGCCCCCCCGAGATCGCCGAAAGAATTCGCAGCATCAAGGAGGAAAGCCGTGCATTGCTGCTACAGCTGAAGTTACCAGCAACCGTCATCGAGAGGATCTGGACCCGCGTCTTCAACGATGAATACTTCCTTCGCCACCAACCCGATGAAATCGCTTGGCATACCATCGCGCTGAGCTCCCCGAGCGCGCTGGAACTGCCACTGGTCATGCTGAGACCGGTCAGCCAGCGGGGTAGTGCAGAATTGTTCATCTACTCACGCCAACAAGACTTCATCTTTGCTCATACCACCGCCGTCCTTGACCAACTCAACCTCACAATCTTGGACGCCCGCATCATTTCCAGTGCCGATGAGCACGTCGTCCACACGTACCATGTCCTTGAGCAGTTAGGAGAAGCGATTCGGGATCCCATGCGGCAGCTACAGATTTGCGGCAAGCTCAGGGAGTCCCTGGCAGGACATCTTCCGACGCCCTTCAAGGTTCAGCGACGAGAATCAAGACAAGTCAAACATTTTACGGTACCAACCCAGGTCTATTTCCATGAGGATCCCCAGCAACGATCAACCGTGATGGAACTGATCGCAACCGATCGCCCGGGGCTACTCTCAAAAGTCGGTAGAGCGTTTTCCCTTTCAGGCGTCCGTCTTGACAACGCGCGAATCTCCACCATCGGCAGCCGTGCTGAAGATGTTTTCTACCTGACCGGTCATGATCACCTGCCACTCAAAGATCCTGCTCAATTGGAGTCCCTCAGGGCAACCATCTTGAGTCTGGTAGGACGCAGCTAGCGCTTAGCGGGGGTCTTTACGTGTCAAAATGAGTCGATTCTGATATAAGTTTTCCATCAACGTCATAGCCCCTAGCCACCGCCTCAAAGGTATGTCTTATGTTCAGTAAAGGTATGGAAATCGCCGGTTTCGACGACGAACTATGGTCCGCGATCCGGGCCGAGGGCGTCCGCCAGGAAGACCACATCGAGCTCATTGCCTCCGAAAACTACGCCAGCCCCAGAGTCCTCGAGGCCCAGGGAAGCGTTCTCACCAACAAGTACGCTGAAGGCTATCCAGGAAAGCGTTACTACGGGGGCTGTGAACACGTTGATGTGGTTGAATTGCTGGCGATTGAACGCGCTAAATCACTGTTTGGTGCGGCGTTCGCCAACGTCCAACCCCACTCAGGCTCTCAGGCCAATGCCGCCGTCTTCATGGCGCTTCTGAATCCCGGCGACACGATCCTTGGGATGAGTCTGGCGCATGGGGGTCACTTAACCCATGGTGCCAAAGTCAATTTCTCCGGCAAGCTCTATCAGGCCTACCAATATGGTATCGATACCGCGACGGGGCTCATCGACTATGAGGAAGTGCGGCGCCTAGCCGAAGAGCATCGCCCAAAAATGATCGTAGCCGGCTTCTCGGCTTATAGCCGTGTCGTCGATTGGCAACGATTCAGAGAGATTGCTGATGCGGTCGGTGCCTATCTGGTCGTTGACATGGCCCATGTGGCAGGCCTCGTGGCAGCGGGGGTTTATCCAAGCCCTGTGGCGATTGCCGATGTCACCACGACGACAACCCACAAGACGCTCCGCGGACCCCGAGGTGGGTTAATACTCGCGAAGGAAAACGAGGAGATCGAGAAGAAGATCAATTCGCTGGTTTTTCCAGGCATACAAGGCGGCCCTTTGATGCATGTCATTGCCGCCAAGGCCGTGGCGTTCAAAGAAGCGATGCAACCGGAATTCACCGCCTATCAACATCAGGTGCTGAATAACGCCAGGGCCATGGCGGATCATTTTGTCTCACGAGACCTCAGCATTGTCTCCGGCGGAACCGATAATCACTTGATGCTGGTGGACCTCATCGCCCGCGGCATGACCGGAAAAGCCACCGATGCTGCATTGGGTAAAGCCCACATCACGGTCAACAAAAATGCGGTACCGAATGACCCACAATCACCTTTCGTCACCAGCGGCATCCGCATCGGTACCCCAGCGGTAACGACCCGTGGATTTAATGCGGGGGACTGCTTGACCCTAGCCGACTGGATCTGCGACATCATTGATGATCTTGATAACGAGAAGGTGATCGAACGGGTGCGAGATGACGTCACCGATATCTGCCGAAAATATCCAGTTTATCCCGATGAGTGATCGAGGCATGCCTCTCTTATGAGATGCCCCTTTTGTGGCGCTATCGATACACGGGTCATCGACTCGAGGCTGTCTCAAGAAGGAGACCAGGTCAGAAGACGCCGTGAATGCACCGAATGTCGGGAACGATTCACCACTTTTGAGACCGCGGAACTGACGATGCCCCGCGTCATCAAGACGAACGGCAATCGGGAGCCCTTCCGGGAAGAAAAACTGCGTGCAGGGATCCTTAGAGCACTTGAAAAGAGGCCTGTCGGCAGCGATCAAATTGAGGCAGCCATCAATCGGATCAAAAAAAAGCTGCTATCCACCGGGGAGCGCGAAATTCCGACCCAACTGATCGGAGAAAACGTGATGCGGGAACTCGCAAAACTGGATCAGGTCGCCTACATTCGCTTTGCCTCGGTCTATCGAAGCTTTCAAGACGTCAATGAATTCCGAGAAGTCATTGAAGACCTCGAGCTACAGCCAAAGACCGGCCCATCGGCCGATCATGAGCTTTCAGCCCAAGACTGACCGGCTTGATTCAACCTAAAGATCCTGACTTTTATTCGCACGGATGAGTGTGATCGAACCCTTTAATCATTTAGAGGCTCAGTTCATGGCCCGAGCCATCGAACTGGCTCAGCGGGGTCTCTACAGCACCGACCCGAACCCTCGGGTCGGCTGTGTCATCGTGCAGGAGGGCGTGATCGTGGGCGAAGGCTGGCATCAGCGCGCCGGGGAGGCCCATGCCGAAGTCATGGCCCTCAAAGACGCCGGAACCAAAAGCCAAGGGGCCACTGCCTACGTGAGCCTTGAGCCTTGTAGCCACCACGGCAAAACGCCCCCCTGCAGCCGGGCATTGATCGAGTCAGGGATCCGCCGAGTGGTTGCTGCCATGGAGGACCCCAACCCGAGAGTGGCAGGCTCAGGCCTTCTTGAGTTGCGCGCCTCAGGCATCGAGACCTCCTGTGGCCTTCTGAAAGCATCTGCGGAAGCCCTTAATCCAGGGTTTTGTCAACGTATGCGCCAACAGCGCCCGTTGATTCGGAGCAAATTAGCCATGAGCCTTGATGGGCGCACCGCCATGGCTTCGGGGGAAAGCCGTTGGATCACTGGCGAAGCCGCGCGCCTTGATGTGCATCGACTCAGAGCCCGGTCCTCGGCGATTATCACCGGCATTGGTACCGTCCTTGCCGATGATCCCGAATTAACGGCAAGACTTCCTGATCACCAGGCCGTTATTGAGCAACCCGCTCGCATCATCCTCGACTCGAAGGGCCGCTGCCCCTCACATCTTAAAATGGGTCAAGGACCAGGACGAAAGGTGGTCTTAACCACGGTCAATGCCCTGAAGGATCAGACCCCAGAAGAATTTGAAATCGTTCATTTACCGGCCGATCAAGAAGGACGACTCCAGCTTGAAGGCGTTATGAAATGGCTGCAGCTTCAGGAATTCAATGAGGTATTGTTTGAAGCTGGCGCCACTCTCAACGGCAACCTCCTCCGAGGGGGCTGGGTCGATGAATGGCGCATCTATATGGCACCGATCATTCTTGGTGATCAAGGACGCGGCCTCTTTCATCTTCCTGATCTTGAGCGCATGGAGGATCGTTTCACCCTCTCATTGATCGATTACCGTCAGATGGGTACCGACCTTCGTCTGACCCTTAAAGCCGGAAATCTTCTCACTCCATCCCCTTAGTTTCATCAAGACCTCTATCCTTTAGATCACTATGTTTACTGGCATTATTCAAGCCATTGGCTCACTCCGACAGATCGACGCCCGGGGGGGCGACTACCGCATTACCATCGACACTGGCACATTGCCCCTGGCCGAAGCCAAGCTTGGCGACAGCATCGCCGTCAACGGCGTCTGCCTGACCGCCGTGGCTCTTGATGGCCCACGGTTTTCTGCTGATGTATCCAGGGAAACCCTCTCGAGGACGACGCTAGGTCAAGCCGCGATCGGTGACCCGGTCAATCTCGAACTGGCCCTCCTTCCAACCACCCGGCTCGGCGGTCATCTGGTCAGCGGCCACGTCGACGGCCTTGGTACCGTCACCGAACGACGCGATGATGGCCGATCGTGGCGATTCACTATCGAAGCCCCACCCTCACTGGCCCGTTATATTGCCGAGAAAGGCTCGATGACGGTTAACGGCATCAGCTTGACGGTCAATACCGTGCATGGCTCATCTTTCGACGTCAACATTGTGCCTCATACCCTCAAGGCAACGACCCTTGGCAACACGCATAAAGGCGACCAGGTCAACCTCGAAGTTGATCTCATCGCGCGCTACCTTGAGCGCCTTTTACTGGGGGAAAGAGCCTCAGAAACGGGTTCTGGTGTTACCATGCAGCTCCTTAACGACTCCGGGTTTGTCCCGAAATGAACAGTACGGCTGAACTGATCGAAGATATTCTGCAAGGCAGAATGGTCGTCCTTCTCGATGACGAAGATCGGGAGAATGAAGGCGACCTGGTCATGGCCGCTGAGCACATCCGTCCCGAAGACGTGAACTTCATGGCCCGCTACGGGCGTGGCCTTATTTGCCTCACCCTCACCCGAGAACGCTGCCAACAACTGCGTCTTCCCCTGATGGTAAATGAGAACCGAACCCCCCACTCGACTAATTTTACGGTATCGATTGAAGCCGCTAGCGGGGTAACGACCGGGATTTCGGCGTCCGATCGGGCCATGACCATTCAGCGCGCCGTTGCCCGAGATGCAACACCCGACGATCTGGTGCAGCCAGGCCACGTGTTTCCCTTGATGGCGCAACCTGGTGGGGTCCTCAATCGCGCAGGACACACCGAGGCTGGCTGCGATCTTGCTCGACTCGCGGGCC
>CAILMG010000191.1 GCA_903835265.1 uncultured Methylococcus sp. | reverse complement strand
GGTCTTTCGCTGCTGGGGCAGGATGAAAAGGAAGAAAAAAGCGGCCATGATCCCGAGCGGCAGGATCAAACCGACAACGCCGGGGTCCTGTGCTGCGGCAGGGGCGGCTTCAGCCAGCGCATCAGAGATGAAAAAACCCATGGACTTACTCCTAACTATGAGTGGCGGATAAACCTCGAATTATGCCACAGAAGGGGGCAAACTTTCGCGTTGACGGTAAAACTCCTCGATGAAACCCTTAAGGTTCGCCTGCTCGATGGCCTCCCGAAGACCCGCCATCAGCTCCTGATAATAATGAAGATTGTGGATGGTGTGGAGTCGCGCACCCAGGATCTCGCCGCACTTGTCGAGATGCCTGAGATAGGCCCTTGAGTAGTGTTGACAGGTATAACAGCGGCATGTTTCATCAAGAGGACGGGTATCATCCTGATAGACCGCATTTCGGATCCTGAGCGTCCCGAAACGGGTAAAGATATGCCCATTCCGGGCATTCCTGGTGGGCATGACACAATCGAACATGTCGATACCCTGCGAGACGGCCTCCACGAGATCTTCGGGGGTCCCGACCCCCATCAAGTAGCGCGGTTTATCCAAAGGAAGCACCGGCACCACCGCATCGAGAACACGGGCTCGATCGTCCTTTGGTTCACCGACCGAAAGACCGCCGATGGCATAACCATCAAACCCCATCGCCATCAGGGCTTTCGCGGAGGTAACCCGAAGATCTTCATAAATGCCACCCTGAACAATTGCAAACAAGGCCGAAGGGTTGTCGCCATGCGCCTTTTTACTGCGTTCCGCCCAACGCAGCGACAACGCCATCGAGTCACCCGCCTCCTCATAAGTCGCAGGGAATGGCGTACACTCATCAAAGATCATCACGACATCTGACCCCAGCGCGCGCTGCACGGCCATGGATTCCTCAGGCCCTAAAAAGACGGTATCGCCATCGATGGGCGATTGAAACCGGACGCCTTCCTCGCTGATTTTTCGCATCGCCCCAAGACTAAAGACCTGAAATCCCCCCGAGTCGGTCAATATGGGACCAGACCAGTGCATAAAATCATGGAGATCGCCGTGCTTCTTAATGACCTCGGTACCCGGCCTCAACATCAGATGAAAGGTGTTGCCCAGGATCATTTCGGCACCAATCGCTCGAAGCTCCTCTGGGGTCATCGCCTTCACCGTCCCATAGGTACCGACCGGCATGAAGGCCGGCGTCTGAACGGTCCCTCGGGGGAAGGATAATTCGCCGCGACGGGCGCGACCATCAGTCTTAATGAGGCGATATTCCATATTTTAGTGTCGCAGTAACGCCATCGGCCCGCTTGCTGCTTCAGGCGGGCCGATGGCTCAGCTGGTTGCTTTTGATGATTGATGCCGAGGTCGGATTTGAATCAGATAGTTCAGTATTGATTGTACCTGAGACCCCATACAATGACGAGGCGCAACGACGTGACAGAACATATTCGACAAGCGCATATCACCTACTTTCTGCGCGGCGAAAAGGAAAATGAGAAATTTTGGTCAAGGCTCGGTGGCCGACCTGATTTCCATAAAAAGATCCTATTGGACATCGGCTGTGGCCATGGAAGCCTCTGTGTTGACGCGGCGATCAGGGGTGCCGAGCGCGTGGTTGGGATCGATACAGATCCTTAAAGAATTGACTTTGCCGCGGCCTATTTAATATAAAAGTTTCCAGATTTAGCGGGCCGGGTCGAATTCTTTTGCTGTGAACTCAAGGACCTTAAAGAACCGGCGTTTGACCTGATTCTTTCGAAAGATTCCTTAGAACACATCCTTGATTTACCGACCATGATGAAGCTTTTAAAGGAGTATCTTAAGCCGGGTGGCCGACTATACGTGGGTTTCGGTCCACTCTTTAATAGCCCCTATGGAGATCACAGGAGAACGCGACTTATTCTTCCATGGCTACATACCCTTCTGCCTGAAAGATTCATCGTGAAGTATGTGAACCTTATTGGAAAAGATCACATTCACTCCATTCAAGATCTTGGACTGAACGGGTTATCCTTGAAGCAGTATCGGGATGTTTTTAAACACAGCGGATTGAAGCTTGTTTGGCTTGGGGTGAATGTCAGTGACCATATTATTTCCCGACTCTTTTCTTGGATCCGGAAGATAGGGCTCTTTAGAGAGTATTTCACTCACAACATCTATGCTATTTTCGAGCACTAAGGGCTTGATGCTTTTTTCTGGACAACAAAAAACCCGCTAGGCCTTTTGGCCTGCGGGTTTTCTGTATTTCTTTGGTTCTCCTTGAACCTATCATTGGTGCCGATGGTCGGATTTGAACCGACACGACTTGCGTCACCACCCCCTCAAGATGGCGTGTCTACCAATTTCACCACATCGGCTAAATCATCAAACGTCGATTACGCGAACCTGAAGCCTACGGCTTGGGAGCGGGTTTTGCGGGAGGCACCACAGCTGGAACGTCACTCTTGACGGGCGGTTGGGGTTCGATCGCTATCGGCGGTAGATCGCGCTGCTGAGGTGCTAAGACCTCCGGCGCATCCATAATATCTTGGACCTTATTATCCTTGTTGCCTGCCAGATAGGCAAGACTCAGGCTCGTCGAAAAGAACACGGTTGCCAGAATGGCCGTCGTTCTGGAAAGAAATGATGAAGCACCTCGTGCACCAAACACAGAGTTGGATGCGCCACCAAAACCTGCCCCTGCATCGGCGCCGCGCCCTTGCTGAAGAAGAACGAGACCCACGATTGCAATGGCAATCAGGATATGGACAACCATTAGGAACTGATACATGCTGTTTTCCTGTTACGGAGCCAGGCAAATGGCTAAGAACGA
This sequence comes from uncultured Methylococcus sp., assembly GCA_903835265.1. Taxonomy (GTDB): domain Bacteria; phylum Pseudomonadota; class Gammaproteobacteria; order Methylococcales; family Methylococcaceae; genus UBA6136. The sequence continues at coordinate 13,767 of CAILMG010000191.1, read as the reverse complement.
TGCCGCATCGAGGGAAGCTCCCCCGATCAGGCCGCCATCTACATCCGGCTGACTAAAGAGTGCGGCGGCATTGTCCGCCTTGACGCTACCACCGTAAAGAATCTGCAGCGTAGAAGCCACGTCGGCATCGAGTGCTGCAATCTTTGAGCGGATGTAAGCATGAACTTCTTGCGCCTGCTCGGCCGATGCCGTGCGGCCGGTACCGATAGCCCAAACGGGCTCATAAGCAATGACGGCTTGGCGGAGTGATCCAACACCGGAGGTAGCCATCACCGCATCGATTTGGTCATCAATCACTTTGAAGGTCCGGTCAGACTCCCGCTCCTCCAGCGTTTCACCCACGCAAAGGATCGGCGTCACGCCATGACCAATCGCCTTGGCATAACGCGCCGCCACCAGGGCATCGGTTTCGCCATAAATGGCACGGCGCTCAGAGTGACCAACCAAGGCAAGGCTGCAGCCAATATCTTTCAACATCGGAGCCGAGATCTCACCGGTGAAGGCTCCCGCATCCTGATCGGCCACATTCTGTGCACCGAGATGAACGCGACCGGCTGCTGTGGCTGCAAGGCCCGCAATATAAACAGCGGGAGGGCACACACCAACGTCCGTCTTGGTATCCGCCGGCAAACCCGCAACGATCTCTGCGAGCAGCTTCTGCGAACTGGCGTGGTCACCATTCATTTTCCAGTTACCGACCACCAATCGACGACGCGTCATGTTACTCTCCCTCAGAACCAAGTAAATCCCGCCATTATAACGGCGTTTCCCTTGAACTTCAAGCATCAGCCCTTGTGAATCAGACGTCCATCAAGGCACCTGCGATCCTTTTAATGGGTCCAACCGCCTCCGGTAAAACCGCCTTAGCGATCCGTCTTGCGCAGGAACTCGGCGGTGAAATCATCAGTGTCGACTCCGCCTTGGCCTATCGCGGCATGGACATCGGCACCGCAAAACCCAGTCCCGATGAGCGCGGCGGCATCCCACATCACCTGATCGACATCCTCGATCCCCTTGAAGCCTATTCCACCGGCCAGTTTCAAAAAGACGCAGAGGCCCTGATGATCGCTATCAGGGATCGCGGCCATATCCCGATCCTTGCCGGCGGCACCATGCTCTATTTTCATGGCCTCAGTCATGGTCTTGCGACCCTACCGCCGGCTAACGCCTTAGTCCGCGAAGCCATCGCGAAAGAGGCTCAAAGGCGGGGCTGGGAAGCCCTCCATCAGGACCTTGAGAAGATCGACCCGGTCGCCGCAGCGCGGATTCACTCAAGGGACCCACAAAGGATCCAGCGGGCCCTTGAAGTCTTTCGCCTCACCAACACCCCGCTGACCACCTTGATCGCAAGGACCCAAAAAAAGAGCGATTATCCCCTCTTAAAGCTAGTGCTCCGCCCCGGCGATAGAGAAGAGCTTCATCAACGGATTGAGCGCCGCTTTATGGCGATGCTGGAACAGGGACTGATGGAGGAAGTCGCTCGCCTGTTTGATCGGGGCGATCTTCATGCCGACCTTCCCGCCTTACGCGCGGTGGGCTATCGGCAGGTCTGGTCCTATCTCGAAGGTGATTGCTCGCGCGAAGCGATGACCGAGCGCGCAGTCATCGCCACTCGCCAGTTGGCCAAACGGCAGATGACCTGGCTCCAGAAAGAAACCGAAGCCCATGCCCTTTTTAGCGAGGACTCTCAGCTTTTAGGGCGGGCTTTATCGACGATTCGCACTCAACTCTAGCGGTATAAGCACGGCCAATCGCATCGGCGGCAAACAGGGCGTCACGAAGGGCCTCCAGCGTCACCACAAAGGGCTCATTATGGGCCGTTTCACCCGGCGCTAGGGCGCGCTGGGCAATCGCCTCCGCTTGGGCAACAGACAAGGTTTCAAGACCCAACCCTAAGAGCGTCATCGGCAACCCAACGGCCCATAAGAATCCGAGAACCTCGTCAACGAGCGCCGCCTCTCGCCCTTCAAGCACCAGTTGAACCAGGGTACCAAAGGCCACTTTCTCCCCGTGCAGGCGGTCATGAGTTTCAGGCGCTTGCGTCAGGCCATTGTGGACAGAGTGAGCCACTGCGAGTCCCCCCGACTCAAAGCCGAGACCCGACAACAGCGTGTTGGCTTCAACGATCCGCTCAAGGGCTGGCGTCACGACCCCCTCCCTGGCGGCTGCCACCGCCTCTACCCCGTCCTTCAGCAAGGTTTCATAACAAAGCCTAGCCAGATTCTGTGCGGCGAGCGTACTGAGACCGCCGACCTGGTTGGGGCGGCAAGCACGACCCGCGGCATCCGCTTCAAAATAGGTGGCGAGGGCATCTCCCATTCCGGCGATCAGGGTCCTGACCGGGGCCTTCGCAATCACCCAGGTGTCAACCAGGACAAGATCCGGATTACGCCGATAAAAAAGGCATCGCTCAAACACCCCTTCGGGGCTGTAAATCACCGACAACGCGCTGCAGGGCGCATCGCTGGCTGCGGTTGTCGGACAACACACCACGGGGAGTTCTAGAGCTGCAGCCACCGCTCGAGCCGTGTCCAGCACCTTCCCACCGCCAGCACCCACGAGGGTCCTGGCGCCGACCCTCAGCGCCTCCTCGCGACCTCGCTCAATTTCGGCGTCAGAGCATTCCCCGCCAAAATCAAGGATATCGTAGGAAATGTCGAGATTGCCTAGGGTTTTAGCCCAGACATCCTCGAGATGTCGGCGGGCACTCCGGCAGGCAATGATCAACAGAGGGCCATCAAGACCCAGTTTTTTAAGTTCGTATCCAAGCGCCTGAGTCGCATGCCTTCCTTGAACGTAACGGGCCGGCGCACAGAAGATGGTTAGGCCCAGAGCGCCAGCAAGATCTTGGTCGCTCACAGGACCTCAACGCTGAGGCGAATGAGCCTTGGCGAGCTGCCCTACGGCGGTCTTCACCAGATCCGAAAGCCCTTCACCACCGGCCTCATAATGTCGAATGATGGCGAGTTGCATCCTCTGCTCCCAGAAATTCTTGAGGTGCTGAGTGATCCCAGCGACCCCTAGTTCACGGTCAGGCTCTGCGGAAAAGAAATCGCCAATGCTGTTGGCCATTTTGACCAGGTTTTCTATGTCCATGAACGGGAATGTCTCAAAACGTCAATTGTAGGAATCCATTTAGGCGACGGCGACCACCGAGGTCAGGTGCACCAGCCTCTCAGGGTGAGTATAGACTACGTGATCACGATCTCTCGCGAATCCCACTAAGGTCATGCCGGATGCTTCGGCCAAACGAATCGCAAGCCCTGTAGGAGCCGACATGGCGGCGAGAAGACCCACCCCCATCACCGCACATTTCTGCACCATTTCGAAGCTGGCCCGACTGGTCACCAACACAAAACCCGCGGAGAAATCCTCGCCCCGCCGGGCCAGCGCACCCAGGAGCTTATCAAGGGCATTGTGGCGACCGACATCTTCGCGAACGACCAGATCCTCCCGGCCTGGAACGACCCAGGCCGCGGCATGAACCGCGCCGGTCAGGGTATTGAGGCGTTGGGATGCCCCGATAGTGTGGAGCGCCCTGATGAGGGCCTCTTCAGGAACGATCAGCTGAGTGGTGACTGGGGCCGGTTTTCGGACCGCCTGGGCCAAGGTTCTGGCGCCACAGAGGCCGCAACCCGTCCGGCCCGTCAGATTTCGTCCTTGACCTTGAACCGCTTCGAAGCGCGCGGGCGGGATCTTCACCCGGACCTCGATACCCTCCGCGCGCTCGACCACCCGAATGGCGTCCACTTCACCCGGATGCGCCACAATCATCTCGGTAAGACTGAAGCCCAAGGCAAAATCATCAAGATCAAGGGGCGTCGCTAACATCACGACATGCGGTTCCCCGTTGTAGAGAAGCGCCACTGGGGCTTCTTCTGCCACCGTATCATCAACGCTCGCCCCCTCACCGCCCCGCCAACGATCAACTGAACGAACCCGATAGCCAGGCCAACCAAGCTCAGCCCCACGTTCCATAGGGACCCGCCTCAATCAACGGCAGCGAGGCGGTGCTCCAGGAGATTCTGTTGTTCCTCACTGAATTCGCGATAGTCCTGCTGCCATTCAGAAGGACTCGTCACCTTAGTCACCTGGACCGCCGTGACTTTATACTCCGGACAATTGGTTGCCCAGTCTGAAGTGTCCGTGGTAATGACGTTGGCTCCCGATTCAGGGAAGTGGAACGTGGTGTAAACCACACCTGGCTGCACCCGTTCGGTCAAGGTGGCCCGGAGTACGGTTTCGCCGGCGCGGCTCTTAATGCCTACCCAATCGCCGCCATTGATGCCCCGGTCCTCAGCGTCATGGGGATGGATTTCAAGCCGATCCTCCGAATGCCAGAGCGAATTCTGGGTTCTGCGGGTCTGGGCGCCGACGTTGTATTGGGACAGGATACGACCCGTCGTGAGGATCAACGGGTAACGGCTGGAGGTCCGTTCTGGAGTCGGTACGTATTCCGTCAAGAGGAAGCGCCCCTTGCCGCGAACGAAGGTTCCAACATGCATCGTTGGCGTCCCAAGGGGGGCTTCGTTATTACAAGGCCACTGGACGCTCCCAAGCTCATCGAGTTTCTTAAAGCTGACACCGGTGAAGGTCGGCACCAAACTCGCGATCTCGTCCATGATTTCCGAGGCATGCTGATAATCCATCGGATAGCCGAGCGCATTGGATAAAAGCTGAGTGACCTCCCAGTCCTCATAACCCGCCAACGGCGTCATCACCCGACGAACCGGCGAGATCCGTCGTTCGGCATTGGTGAAGGTCCCGCTTTTTTCAAGAAAGGAGGCGCCTGGAAGAAACACGTGGGCGAACTTAGCCGTTTCGTTCAAGAACAGATCCTGAACGACCACGCACTCCATAGCTCTCAGGGCCGCATGGACATGCTGAATATCGGGATCAGACTGTGCAATATCCTCGCCTTCACAATAAAGCCCCATGAAACTGCCGTCCATGGCGGCACTGAACATATTGGGGATGCGAAGACCAGGTTCAGCGTCAAGGGTCACCCCCCACACGGATTCAAACAAAGACCGGGTGGTTGCATCGGAAACATGACGATAGCCAGGGAGCTCATGCGGAAAGGACCCCATATCACACGAACCTTGGACATTGTTCTGGCCACGGAGCGGATTAACGCCAACCCCTTCGCGACCCACGTTCGCGGTCGCCATCGCAAGATTGGCAATACCGATGACCGCGGTAGAACCCTGACTGTGCTCGGTGACCCCAAGGCCATAGTAGATCGCCGCATTACCGCCGGTCGCATAGAGCCTTGCCGCTTCACGAACGAGCCGGGCCTCAACGCCCGTCACGTCCTCAAGGGCTTCAGGGGAATGCCGCTCATCCGCAACGAAGGTCTTCCATTTCTCAAAGGACGCCAGCTCGCAGCGTTCCAGAGCGAACGCCTCATTAACCAGGCCTTCGGTGACGATCACATGCGACAGGGCGTTGATCAGCGCCACATTCGTGCCTGGGCGCAGTTTAAGATGATAATCCGCCTTAACGTGCACGGATTTGACCAGATCGATCTGGCGGGGATCAGCGACAATCAGACGAGCCCCTTCACGGATCCGGCGCTTCATCGCAGATCCAAAAACGGGATGACCATCGGTTGGATTAGCCCCGATGACAAGAATCACATCGGTCTTCCGGATTGAATCAAAGGTTTGAGTCCCCGCAGATTCTCCGAGAGTCTGCTTGAGGCCATACCCCGTCGGGGAATGGCACACTCTGGCGCAGGTATCCACATTGTTATTGCCAAAGGCGGCCCGGACCAGTTTCTGGACCACATAGGCCTCTTCATTGGTGCAACGGCTAGAGGTCAGCCCGCCGACCGAACTCCGACCATATTTCGCCTGAATGCGCTTGAATTCACTGGCAGCATATTCAATCGCTTCATCCCAAGAAACTTCCTGCCAGGGATCGGTGATCTTCTGACGAATCATCGGCTTGGTAATGCGGTCCTTATGGGTCGCATAGCCAAAAGCAAATCGGCCCTTGACGCAGGAATGCCCATGATTGGCATGGCCATCCTTGTTGGGCACCATGCGAACCACTTCGGCTCCCTTCATTTCTGCTTTGAACGAGCAGCCAACACCACAGTAGGCACAGGTCGTCACGACACTATGTTCCGGCTGCCCCTTCTCGACCACCGACTTTTCAATCAAGGTAGCCGTTGGGCAGGCCTGAACACAGGCACCACAGGACACACATTCAGAGTCCATGAACGATTCGTTTTGACTCGGCGATACCTTCGAATCAAAGCCACGACCATCGATGGTCAGCGCAAAGGTCCCCTGCACTTCCTCACAAGCTCTGACACAACGAGAGCAGACAATGCACTTTGATGGATCGAATTGGAAATAGGGATTACTGACATCCTTTTCGGCGTTCAGATGATTCTCACCCTCATAACCGTAGCGGACTTCTCGAAGGCCCACGGCACCGGCCATATCCTGAAGCTCGCAATTGCCGTTGGCAGAACAGGTCAGGCAATCAAGCGGGTGGTCTGAAATATAAAGTTCCATCACCCCCTTCCGAACCGCGGCCAGGCGATCATTCTGGGTACACACCTTCATCCCCTCACCGACGGGCGTGGTACAGGAGGCCGGAAGACCTCGGGCACCCTCGACCTGAACCAGGCAGAGCCGGCAAGAACCAAAAGGATCGAGACTATCCGTGGCGCACAGTTTAGGTATCTGAATACCTGCTGTGGCAGCGGCGCGAAGGATCGATGTCCCCTCCGGCACGGTGACTTTGAAGCCATCGATCTCGAGGGAAACGGTTTGGGTGGAATCGCTCAGCGGCGTTCCATAATCACAATCACGTACAGCCATCTTATGCCTCCTGAATTCAGAATGTCTTCATCCGGGACGACCATCGGCGGCTTTGGATCGCGCCGCTTTCTGGCCCCCAGTTTCCCCGCCTATTGAGCGGATGTCACCCCAAAATCTTCTGGAAAATGATTCAAGGCACTGAGAACGGGGTATGGGGTCATCCCGCCCAGCGCACAAAGGGAACTGGCCAGCATCGTATCACTGAGATCTCTAAGAAGCGCGACCTGCCGCTCCGCCTCTTCACCGGCTCTGATCTTGTCAATAATCTCAACACCTCGGGTCGACCCGATACGGCAGGGCGTGCACTTGCCGCAGGACTCGATGGCACAGAATTCCATGCCGTAGCGCGCCATCTTCGACATATCAACAGACTCATCAAAAGCGACCACCCCGCCATGCCCCAAGACCGCCCAAAGAGCGGCAAAGGCTTCGTAATCAAGCGGCGTATCAAATTGCGATTCCGGCAGGTAAGCCCCGAGCGGCCCGCCAACCTGGACCGCTTTGATGGGCCGACCACTTTTGGAGCCACCGCCATAGTCATAGAGGATTTCACGGAGCGTGACACCAAAGGCCCGCTCAACGAGACCGGGTTGCTTTAGATTGCCTGCGAGCTGGATCGGCAGTGTGCCGCGGGAGCGTCCCATACCGTAATCTTTATAGAAGGCCGCACCCTTATCCAAAATAATGGGAACGGAAGCCAATGAGATCACGTTGTTGATCACCGTTGGCTGCCCAAAAAGGCCTTCAATGGCGGGAAGTGGCGGTTTGAAACGGACCAGCCCCCTTTTCCCTTCAAGACTCTCTAAAAGCGAGGTCTCCTCGCCGCAGACATAGGCCCCGGCTCCTAGACGAACCTCCAGCCTAAAAGCCTTCCCAGACCCTAGGATGTCACCCCCGAGATAGCCTTGTGCTGTCGCCGAATCAATGGCCGCATTCAGCGCCACTTCGGCATCGGGGTATTCGCAGCGAAGATAGATAAAACCTTCCGTGGCTCCAACCGCAAGTCCTGCAATGGTCATCCCTTCGACCAAAACAAAGGGATCTCCTTCCATGATCATTCGGTCGGAGAAGGTTCCAGAATCCCCTTCATCGGCATTGCAAACGATGTACTTTTGCGCCGAAGAGGTATTTAAAACCGTCCGCCACTTAATGCCGGTTGGAAAAGCCGCACCGCCGCGGCCCCGAAGCCCAGAATCGGCAACCTCTTCCACAATAGCGGCAGGCGCCATGGTGAGGGCCCGCTTCAGGCCTCGATAGCCATCATGCGCTAGATAATCTTCAAGACTGACAGGGTCCGTGATCCCCACCCGGGCGAACGTGAGGCGTTCCTGACGCTTTAGATAAGGGATCTCCTCGGTCAAACCCAGCGCCAATGGATGAACGCCCCCTTTTTGAAATCCGGCATCGAATAACCCAGGGACATCAGCGATCGTTACCGGCCCAAAGGCGATGCGTCCTTCTGGCGTTGCCACCTCGACCAGTGGTTCCAGCCAATAAAGCCCTCTCGAACCATTCCGGATTAGCTCAATGGCTACCTGTCGCTTTTTGGCCTCGGCTTGAATCGCGAGAGCGACTTCCTCAGCGCCAAGCCCGATCGCGCTGGAATCACGCGGAACGAAGATCTTGATCATGGGGCACTCCGGGTCGAATCCATAATGTCATCAAAACGCTCCGGACTGACCCGACCATGAACCTTTTTGTCGACCATGATGGAGGGGGAGCACGCACAATTACCGAGACAATAGACCGGTTCTAAAGTGATCGCACCGTCGGGGGTATTTTCATGGTAATCAATACCTAAAGAGCTCTTGGCATAGGCTTCCAAGGCCTCAGAACCCATCGCCTGACACGCTTCGGCACGGCAAATATAGACGGTATGACGTCCCGGCGGAGTCGATCTAAAATAATGATAGAAACTAATGACCCCATGCACCTCGGCCCTTGACAGATTCAATTCATGGGCGATGAGTGGCACACTGCCTTGAGGCACATAACCCAAGGCGTCCTGAATCGCGTGGAGAATAGGCAGCAGGGCGCCGGGTTTGGTCTTTAATTCAGCGATGATGCCGCTGACACGCTCACTATCAAATGCTTGGTCGTTCATTTTGGGTTAATCTCAGGGCGACTGCCGAAGGAGATGAGCAGTCGCCAAAGGGTCCGACATGGTGCATTTAGCCTCGGCAGCTAAAACACCGCGATGGCGCGGAATTCTACTCTTTGAAGGCCATTCTGGGAACCTTTTTACTTGACTCTTTTACTTGGTTTTTAGTTCCAGCTAAGACCTCTTTAACTGAAGATCAAGGCCCGAGCTTTTAGGTGGGCCGCTGCATCGCCGGAGTTTATGATTAAAATAGGGAAATACTACCCTCGATGATCCCCCTGCCTTCATGAGCAAACCCCGCCGTTCCCTGTCGTTTGAATCGCTCATGGAAGCCATGGGGCGGGCCCTTTTGGCCCGTCTTCAGCGGTTCTATTTCAAGGCTTTCGAGTCTGCGGGCCACCACAAGCGGGATATCCTGGTCACGCGGGTAGAACAAGCGAGAGACAGCCTCGAGGAAGCCAAGGTTCAGTTTCAAAACGCGCTTGAACGATTCAGTGAACTGACACAATTTGAAGGCGGTCATCTTGAGAGCGTCTATCGACAACTGAAGATCGAGTACGATTACAGCCAATCAAGAGCACTGGCCGTTAAGGACCGGATAGATGCAGTTGAAACCGTGGCACAGGCCCTCTTTAGGGAATGGCAAGAAGAACTCGAACAGTACAGCAATCGCTCCCTCCGCAGCAGCAGCCGCCAGAAAATGAAGCTGACACAACAACACTACGGGCAACTCATGACGGCGATGCGTCGGGCCGAGGGCAAAATCGACCCGGTACTGAGAGTCTTCAATGACCAAGTGCTGTACCTTAAACACAACCTCAACGCCAAGGCGATTGCGTCGCTTGAACATGAACTCCACGCGATGTCGACCGGGGTCGCGGGCCTGATCGGCGCGATGGAACGATCGATCAGCCATGCCAACTTATTTGTCGACTCTTTGAATGGGCCACCGCAGAAGGTATTGAGCTCAGACCCCCGTTAAGATGAAGGGTGATTGGTGTTCCTCCGACTCCTAACGCTCTTGTTGCTCCTCCCCGAGACCGAGAGGCTTAGGGCAGAGGAAAAGGACGATCTGACCTACGGGCTTTATCTCGATATCTCCTATGCGGATGACCTCGGGGGCGCGACCAAAAACCTCCCTTGGCGCAGCAAATTAACGACGAATGTCCTCAACGCGTTTGACCCCAACATGGGGATGGGCTATCTGATCAAGACAGCGACACCAAAATCCCCTTGGGGGTTTGAATTCGGGCTTCATGACGGTAACGATATGGTGGGGCAGCCTCCAACGCCGGGGCAACCTCCCGTCCCCGGCGAAAAGGGCTTGCTTTATGTCTCACGATTGAACGCGTCCTATCTCGCTCCGATAGGAAAAGGCCTCAAATTCACCGCAGGCCTCATGAACAGTTTCATCGGCTATGAATCGATGTATGCCGGCTACAATCCCAACTATACTCGTGCCTGGCTCGCCGACTACTCCCCCTATTTTCTGATTGGAGCGGGCGCTGAATACCAAGCAAGAGATAACCTCAAACTCAGCTTTTATCTCCTTACCGACTATTACTATTTGGCGGTCATTGGCCATCAACCTAAATATGGCAGTCAAGCCAAATGGGGATTTGCGCCCGATTGGACCCTCACCCAAAACATCTTTGTCGGGGCAGAACAGAATGATTCCAATTTCGCCTATTGGCGCGGCTTTTCAGACTCGATCCTTGAGTGGAAGAAAGACGATTGGCTGGTCGCCATGGCCTACGATATCGGCACCGAAAAACGGCCGTCCTCAGGCCTTCAAACGCTCTGGATGGGAAGCGCCATCTGGGCCCGATGGCACATCAGTGGACCTTGGTCGATTGCGGCCCGGCCCGAAATCTACTGGGATCCAGATGGCCAGCTAACCGGCTATCAGCAATTCATCGGCGCGATGACCCTGACCGCCGAATACCGTTTGACTATCGGCCCTACCCAGACCCTCCTCCGAACCGAATTTCGCCATGACACCTCCACCGGCCCCCAAGGCGGATTTTATAATGCCAGCAGCGCCACAGCGCCGCTGGTCCCTAACCAAAATCTCCTCTTTTTTGCGCTCATCTGGAGCATCGACAACCCGCACGAATGAGTCGAGAAGGCTAGTTCCTCTGGGGTCTCATACCGAACTCGGTCTTTGATATGGATCGGCTCATGGTTCACGCTTCCTCTCTACGGTCGGTCACTCTCACGCAGTTGCGCTTGAGTTCGCTCGCGGTGACCCGCTCACCTTGGGACTTTCACCTCTAAGAGCGCGCCCCTGGTTGGCGAAAAAAAAGGGCGCCTCATGGCGCCCGAAATGGGAGAGCTAGGGAAAAAAATTCAAAGGTGATAGGCGGTCTCGCCATGCTCCGTGATATCAAGACCTTCCCGTTCAACCTCAGGGGACACTCTAAGTCCAATCACGGCATCAATCAGCTTGAAGCCGATGAGGGAAACCCCGCCGGACCAGATGAGAGCGATACCAACGCCCCAGCACTGGCTGATGAACTGGGTTTTCATGTCGTATTCTGCGACCGCATTGGCGACATAGTCATAGACACCGGCACCCCCCAAGGCGGGTGAGGCTACGATGGCTGTCCCAAGGGCACCGACAATACCGCCGATACCATGAACACCGAAGACGTCGAGAGAATCGTCATAGCCCAAGGCTCGCTTCATCGTCGTCACCGACCAGAAGCAGACGGCTCCGGCGACGAGTCCAAGGACGATCGAGCCGATAGGGCCTGCCCAACCACAGGCAGGGGTGATCGCCACCAGCCCGGCGACAGCACCAGAGGCGCCGCCTAACATGCTGGGTTTACCCCGCATCAACCACTCGGCAGCGACCCAAGCAAGGGTCGCGGCAGCTGCAGCTAGCATGGTGTTCAGGAAAACCAGCGCGGTGGTTGCATTGGCTTCAAGGTTAGAGCCTGCATTAAAGCCGAACCAGCCCACCCAAAGGAGGGCTGAACCGATCATGGTCATCACCACACTGTGTGGCGCCATCGACTCCTTGCCGTAGCCCATCCTTTTCCCGACCATGATGCAGCCAACGAGGCCCGCGATGCCGGCATTGATGTGAACAACCGTACCGCCAGCGAAATCAAGGGCACCCTTCTGGAAGAGAAAGCCTGCGGTTGCACCCGCCGCTGAACCCGCCTCAGGACTGGTATAAGCATCGGGGCCCGCCCAATACCAGACCATATGGGCCATCGGAAGATAGGCGAAGGTAAACCAGAAGATGGTAAACAGAAGGACCGCGGAAAACTTCATACGCTCGGCAAAAGCACCAACGATCAACGCGGGAGTGATCGCCGCAAAGGTCAGCTGGAAGGCGATATAGAGGTATTCCGGGACAACGACCCCCTTACTAAAGGTCGCCGCCACCGACTCCGGTTTGACACCGATCAGAAACGCCTTACTTAAGCCTCCGAAGAAGGGGTTGCCCTCGGTAAAGGCGACGCTATAACCATAGAGGGCCCAGAGAACCGCCATCATCGAGAAGATAATGAAGACCTGCATCAACAAGGACAACATATTCTTGGCCCGAACCATACCACCGTAAAAGAGGGCAAGACCCGGAATAACCATCAGAGTGACGAGAATGGTCGAGATGAGTAGCCAAGCCACATCCCCTTTCTCAGGAACAGGTACGGCATCCTCCGCGTGCGCTAGCGCAAAGGGAGCAATCCATAGAAGGGCAGCCATCAGGCCATGAATTTTAATCTGTTTCATCAGGGGATCCTCCGTTTTAAAGTGCGTCAGAACCCGTCTCGCCAGTCCGGATCCGGACCGCCTGTTCGAGGTTTGTCACAAAGATCTTGCCATCACCGATCTTGCCGGTATTCGCGGTGGTTGCGATGGCATCGAGTGCCGCTTCAAGCTGGTCATCGGTCACAGCCACCTCGAGCTTGATTTTGGGTAAAAAGTCGACAACGTACTCGGCCCCTCGATAAAGCTCGGTATGGCCTTTTTGCCGACCAAATCCCTTGACTTCGGTCACGGTGATCCCAGGGATCCCGGCCTCCGAAAGCGCTTCCCGGACATCGTCCAGCTTGAATGGTTTAAGAATAGCGGTCACCAGTTTCATGGAATTTCTTCTCCTTGTTTGAATCCGTCTGACAATGTGTCAAATCGCTCAATGGAGATCTAAAGCAGAAGACGTGCCAAGGACAAGAAAGGCGCGCAACAATCCTCTAATAAGGGCAAGGATGGAGTACTAAAGAGAACCATAGCCCCTCAGGCAGGCATCAGAAGGTAGAGGATCACGATCCATCCAAATGGAAGGGATGATGAAAGAACCCCTTTTGCACAAGATTGGTGCGATCCTCGGTGGCGAGGACGCACCAATAACTAACAGAATCTAAACATCAAAAAAGAAGAGGCCTCTTCAACGGAGCGCTGAATCACTGGACAAAAAAAGACCCGCCGAAGCGGGTCTTTTTTCATCGAGCCAGGGATCAGGCGATCAATTGCCTTCCTTGACCTTGACGTCTTTAAGAGCCTTGTCGATATCGTCAGCTGCATCTCCTGCAAGATTACCACTGGCATCACGCTTTGCCCGCTTCAACTCCTTAATGGCATCTTGATCGGCAGCAGCTTTCGGGTTGATGCCTGATTCTGTCTTGATGCCCTGAACATAAGGCTTCTTCTTGTCTTCTTCGATCAACGCCTTTTCAGCCGAATCAATTTCCTCTAGGGCCTTCTTTTCATTGCCTGCACGGGCATCCGTTTCTGCCTGTTGCAGGGTCTTTTCAATCGCGACCCCTTCAGAAGAAACGGGCTTTTTAGGGGTACACCCTGACAGGACGGCGGCGCCTG
>CAILMG010000190.1 GCA_903835265.1 uncultured Methylococcus sp. | reverse complement strand
TTGCTGAACACAGACTTTCAAGCCCAAGGAGAGGACCCAATTGATTGGCGAGGCGTCTTGCGTGATCAAAGAGGGGAGGCCATGGGCAGCCAGTTCTGTGCCAAAAGGATTTTGGGCGCCCCTCTATGCCTGTCTGCATTCCATATGGATAGACAATAGATGGAACCAACCTGTGAGAAGGGATCCCCAGGGGAGGCATGGGTGGGAGGGGTGCTTTTTTGGGCAGGAAGTTTTTAAATGTGCTCAGTCCGCCAGATTGTGGCGGCAGCTGGACGATCAGAAATCCTTGCTATAAGGCCTCTCAGTGGAGCCATCATCTTGTTCTGGCATAGCACATACATAGCACTGCCAGAAAACTGAATGGGCCAGAAACCTCTGAAACCCTTGGTATTATTGGAGCCGGCGAAAGGATTCGAACCCTCGACCCGCGCATTACAAGTGCGCCGCTCTACCATCTGAGCTACGCCGGCCTATTGATGCGGGAACCTAAATCCCCCGGCGTCGATTCTATCGCTATTGTTTAAAACTGTGAATCGCTTGTTCCACACCAATACAGACTGCAGACACTTTCATCACCATTGAGGCCGCAAAGGAAATCGGCCCTCACGATGGGCGCTGTTATAATGGCGGTTTGATTAGACACCCCTAGAATGTCTCGTTGGCGCCCCGCCCCACCCAGATCATCCCCCTACATCACTCTTGAGGGTTTCAATCGGCTTGAAACCGAACTAAAGGGACTCTGGATGAGACGAGGAGACGTCACTCATCACCTCGCAGCCGCGGCGGCAGAGGGTGATCGCTCCGAAAATGCAGAATATATTTACAGGAAGAAAGAGCTTCGCGAGATTGATCGACGGATTCGCTACCTCCAAAAGCGGCTGCCAAACCTGACGGTCGTCAACCAAAGTCCAGACAACCAAAACAAGGTCTTTTTTGGCGCATGGGTCTCCCTAGAAAATGAAGCTGGGGATGAGCGCACCTTCAAAATTGTCGGAGCCGATGAAATTGATACGATGAGGGGCCACATCAGCATCGATGCCCCACTAGCACGGGCCTTACTCAAACGAGAGCTCGATGATGATGTCAACGTCAAAACACCCTCCGGGGATGTGAGCTGGTTCATAACAGACATTCGATACGAAAAAGAGCGCGATCATTGAGACCGTCCATGCATGACCTCAAAATAGCCCTAGCGCAAATGGATTTTCCCGTCGGAGACGTCTTTGGGAACACCAACCGGATCATCGAGGCAGCCATCAACGCCAGAGACAACCTCGACGCTTCGATCATCGTCTTTCCTGAACTCTGCCTTTCGGGCTATCCACCAGAGGATCTTCTGCTTCGAAAGGACTTCATGGCCGCCATATCCAGTGGCCTTAAAAACATCTGCGGGGCCACCAAGGGCATTATGGTCATCATGGGTTACCCCGAAAAAACTGCAGAGGGGACCTATAATGCCGCAGCCATCATCATGGATGGCGCTATCAAGCATCATTATAGGAAGCGCCTTCTCCCCAATTATGGCGTATTCGATGAGAAGCGTTACTTCATCCCAGGTGATTCCCCCTGTGTTTTTGAGGCGGAAGGACAACGCATCGGCGTAACCATCTGTGAAGACATCTGGCAGCCGGGGCCCGTCGAGGAAACAGCCGAAGCGGGCGCCACGCTCATCCTGAATCTCAACGCCTCTCCATTCCATCAAGGAAAAGCCGAAGAGCGAAAAAAACAGGCGCGTGCCCGCATCGCCGCAACAGGAGTACCACTGGCCTACATCAACCTGGTCGGAGGACAAGACGAGCTCGTCTTCGACGGCCATTCGTTTGTGATGGACCGAGATGGGGCTTGCACCCATCAGGCCCCGGCTTTTCAGGAAGCGATGGTACTCGTCGAACTCACCAAGGGACCCACACCTCAACTCATCCCTGGCAATCAGTCTGCGACTTTGTCAGACGAGGCCGGCATCTATCAGGCCCTAACGACCGGCATTCGGGACTACGTC
>CAILMG010000189.1 GCA_903835265.1 uncultured Methylococcus sp. | reverse complement strand
ATAACCGCCAGCTTGAAGGATAATCATATCCCGCTGGACTGGCCCAAGAATCAAGCGCCTTCAACGCGACGTCTTTTAAATTCAAATGCTGTGTGGTCCCATCGCCCGCGATCACAGCCCCCGAACTGAGGGGGTCGTCGCCACCCTCTGTATTTCGCATACGGAAGTACATGAGGTCCGTCCCATCGTCCATCTGCAGGGAAAACCAGTCCCATCCTGCCTGATGGGGGGCTAGCATACTGGTGCTCCACTCTCTATCAAGCCACGCCAAGCCCGATACAGGGATAGGTTCACCCAAAAGACGCACTGTGCCGCAAGCAACCATACGAGTGATTGAATAATAGTAGGAGGCGTTGCCGGGTTCCGCACTTTTCTGGCTTAAACCACGATCGCCTTGAAGAACGGGGGGTTTACTGGGATTCAATTCCAAATCGATCGCGACGCCATCCTGCTGAGCCTTAAAGCGCCAAGGGTGCCCCCCTACCGCTGCCCACTCGATAGACCAGTCATCTAACCAAACCTTGAATGGCTCGGCCCGAGCGCCCGCTAAACCGACGCCCTCCCGAGAGATTCTCTGAAAAGAGTAATAGCGCTGACCCGCAACATCGGTCAATGCAACATGAGCCATCCAGGCATCCTGCCCCGCCCAGTGGGATGCACCGGGACGCTTTCCACGTTGAATACCATGACGAAAGAAAGTGATCTGAAAGCCAAAACGCCGGCCTTTGGGCCCATCAAGATTGCCGGTCACATACCACCATTCGTCACGGAAATCGCCATGGGGGCCATGATCAGCCGGAAAGT
The DNA here is from genome assembly GCA_903835265.1 of uncultured Methylococcus sp. Classification (GTDB taxonomy): domain Bacteria; phylum Pseudomonadota; class Gammaproteobacteria; order Methylococcales; family Methylococcaceae; genus UBA6136. The sequence continues at coordinate 11,143 of CAILMG010000189.1, read as the reverse complement.
GGAATGGCCTCACCTCGGTCGCGCGATCAAAACCTTGGGTATCCGATTGCTGCAAAGTCTTAGAAACATCCTCGCCAGGGGGTGGGGGTTGATCGCAACCCGAGAGCGTCACTAAAAAAAATATCGCCGTTAGGGAAAACCGAAGAGACATCACTTACTCCTCTCGTAAACCTTGAGCAGGCGGCGTTCGCATGACCAATCGAGCCGGATAGGCCCCCGCCAACAAAGCCGCAAGAACAGACAAGGTGACCGCCAACATTAATGGCAAGAGGGCAATAGACAAGTCCATCGTCCACCCAAAGGAACGTAAATTAATCACGCGCACCAGCGCCAGCGCCACCATCAACCCGAGCGGGATCGCCAAAAGACCCGCCATGAGGCCCATGAAGGCCGTTTGCAACAAAACCAACCCGCCCGCCTGGGAAGGGGTCAACCCGGTCGCTCGCAACACGGCCATCTCGCGGCGTCTTTCATATTGCAAAGCCATCAGCGCACTGACAATACCAATAAAAGCGACTCCCACGGCCAGCAAACGCAGAACCTGGGTAATCGCAAAGGTCCGCTCAAAGGTCTCAAGGGAAATGTCTCGAATCTCCCGGTTTGAACGCACACTGAGAGGCTGATGAATATCCGACAGGCGACGATCAAGCTCTGATCGAACGTCACTCAGATCTGCCTGAGGCTTGAGATAAAGCCCCAAGGAAGTATGCGTAGGATCCTGCCAGAGCTCGTTGTAAAGCCTTCGATGCATCACGATCAAGCCCTGATCAGAGCGGTAATCAAAAAAGATACCGGCGACCGGTAAGGTCACGGACCCCGAACCCGCCTTAATCTCAAGGCGATCCCCGACGGTCAATCGGTGCCGCTGTGCATAAGGCTCTGAAATAAAGAGACCCCGAAGCTCCGGAAAATGGGCCCAAAGATCTTTCCCGTCGCTGTCCTTGAACCTGAATCCCGGTTGGTCGAGATAGGGGGGATCTAGAGCTAGCAATTCACTTTCACCTTTGGAGGTTGAAACAAATATCCGCCGACCAGAACTTAATCGATCCACGCCTGGAATCGAAGCTAACCGCTCGGCCAAACCATCCGGCAAGGGGGGGCTCGCACGAGGGGTTGAGGCGGGCATGGCGATGTAGATGTCGGCCTGAAGAATCTGATCCAGCCATTCGGCAATCGAGCCACGAAAACTATCGATCATCGTGCCGACACCGATACTCACGGCGATGGCGATGGTCAGTGCGGCAATAGCAAGACCAGACCGACTGATTGTCGCTCCGATACTCCGAACCGCTAACCGGATCAGCCAACCCCCCGACACTCGGCCCAATGCCCCCAAGAGCCTAACCCCACCCAGCAAAAATAAAGGACTTAATAAGCCATAGCCCAATAATAATAAGAAGACCCCGGCAATCGCAGGGACTAAGCCTTCAAGGTTCACCGTGAATAGTGCGGTCGCTACCAACAATGCAAGAACGCCCATCATGGCTAGCCAGGGAATCGCTCGTTTCGCGGCCCCTTCTAAACCCGATCGAGCCCGGGTCATGATGGGTGAGGTCATTGAGGCCTCAATCGCAGGCCCCAAGGCCGCCAGCACGGCGACGCCCACCCCTAGGAAAACCCCAAAAACCAATACCCAGGGGTCAATCATGAATTCCGTAACGGTCAGGACAAAATAAATGTCATTGATCGTCCGCGTGACCATGCTTAACAGCACCCGAGCGGCCAGCATCCCAAAGCCTAAGCCGAGCAGCCCTCCGACGAGCCCTAGAGCGGCAGCCTCCCATAAAATCTCACTCAGCAACTGCCGAGGGGTTGCACCCAAGACCCGGAGCGAGGCCAAAAGCTCCCGCCGCTGGAGGACGGAAAAAGCCATGGTGTTGTAGATCAGAAAGGAGCCGACCAACAAGGCAAGGAGGCTCATGGCGCGAAGATTCAATTCAAAAGCCGCCGTCATGTTCTGGGTGGCACTTTGGCGGCCTGCCGCCGAGCTTAACTCCACGCCTTCCGGTAATAAGGCGTTGATCTTCATGGCCTCCGACGGGTCCTCATCGAGCACCAGATCAATCCGATCCAACCATCCAACCCGGCCCAGTACTTCCTGGGCAGTGCTGATATCCGCCAGCATTACCCCCTCAAGGACGGGGTCTGGTGGCATACCGCCTTCGGCGTAACCGACCAGGATGAGTGGGTGCGGGCGGTTATCGATCATGACGTTCAATTCGTCACCGGGTTTGATTCCCAACCGCCCTGCCGTTACCGCAGACAGCAACACAGTATTCGGCTCGGTCAACAGCCGCATGCCCTCGTCACCACGTGCAGCGTTGACAAAGCGGCTTCGGAGATTCCGTTCTGAAAAGACATCAAATCCGACTAAACGGCAAGTCGTCTCCTTGAGGCTGATATAGCCTTCGACGGCCGGGGCGCTTTGACGAAGACCCGCCTCCACCCGTAAACGAGTGAATACCAATTCGGGTATGCCCGAAGGGCCCCCGGTTAAATGATGGGTGTAACGTCCGGTCAATGCCTCCATCGACAACGCAAAGGCACGATGGGTGCTGCTCGCAGCAAGATCAATCGACACCACCATGGCCACACCCAGTGTGACACCCAAAATGGCTAAGATCAGTTGCAGCGGATGGCGAACGAAATGGCGACGGTTGGCCCTTCTGAGGATACTCATCCCTAGGCCTCAAGGGCCAATTGGCCATCCACCAGCCGAACAATACGATCCGCCCTTCGAGCGACTTCGGCGCTATGGGTGACCAAGATCAACGTATGACCCTTGGCACGCACTAATCGGTCTAAGAGATCCAGAACCTGTTCGCCCGTCGCGGCATCTAGATTACCGGTCGGTTCATCCGCTAAAACGAGCCTTGGCTGATGAATCAGCGCCCTAATGATGGCGACGCGCTGCTGCTCTCCTCCTGAGAGTCGATCCGGGTAGCTCTCGGCACGGTCAGCCAATCCAACCTCACTCAATAAATCAAGCCCTGCGGGTCGGCCGATCGACTCGGGTGTGCCATTTAATTCGAGCGGCAGCAACACATTCTCAAGCACCGTCAAGGTCGGGATCAGATTGAAGAACTGATAGATGAAACCGACATTCTGTCGCCGCCAAAGGGTTCGCTCGGGCTCCCTCATCGCAGCAAGGTCGGTGTTCTCGAAGTAAATCTCGCCTGAGAGAGGGGCATCCAGCCCACCGATGAGATGCATCAAGGTGGATTTCCCTGAACCGCTTTGCCCCACCAACGCCAGTTGCTCACCCGATTGGATCCTGAGGTTGACCCCAAGAAGCACTTCTCGCCGGACCCCTGCTTCAAGGTAACCATGGGAGACATTATTGAGAGAGAGAAGATCTGAGAAGGGGCTTGTCATGGAGGGAGATTAAAATGAGGTCTGGTGGGTGCCGGTGAACGCTCGCCCATCGATGAAGACGAAACGTCACCCAACATATGAGGCTGACCTACCAACCCCCCCAAAGTTCCATGACCACAAGGTCATGCCTCAGAGTAAAAGTAAGCGCAGTAACGGCAATCTCAAGGGTTTCCATGGTCGATTTTCGATCGGGTCATCCGCGGCCCTCTTTGAACACCCCTTGAAGAAACTCAATCCAGTGGACAACATCCCCCTTTGAATCCAGATGAAGCATGCATCCAATGTTAGAAGTCAGCGCGATCGTATTGGCCTCGCCCTCTAAACCCAGGTCTCTTCTTTTTTCTTCTCGAAGGCTTTGAGCCATCAAAGGGTTCATCAGGGAATAAACCCCCCCAGCGCCACAACAAAGATGAGACGCTTTACCTTGACTGACCTTAAAACCGAGCGATGAAAATAAGCCCGTGAGACGGCCTTTAAGCTTCATGCCATGCTGAAACGTACAAGGCTCATGAATCTTAAGGTTCAACCCCTTGACCCTCTCATGATCGATGCGATCGCTGATTTCAGGGGCGTGGCGTTCGATCAATTCAACCGGATCGAGGGTCCATTGATGGATCTGCCTCACCGCTTCGGCCATTTCGGGATCATTCTGGTAAAGGGCCTCAAAGTCCTGAAGCATCAGTCCACAAGCGGAACTCGTCATCATAATGATCGGCGCCTGATCCCCCTTTAGCGAGGCCTCTAAAAGGTAAGGACTTAAGGCCTTCACCGTTTTTCTGGCCTGTGCTTTTGCTGTCTCGCTTTCACCAAGATGATGACCGACAGCCCCACAGCAGTCCGCAGGTCCTATCTCGATGACCCTGTAGCCAAGCTTTCGAAGCAAATCCCTCAGCGCCTGATTAATCGCGGGGGCAAGATGCCTTTGAACGCATCCCTTCAGCAGAAGAACCGTTCTCAAGGTCTCGGTGGCAGGCGATGGATCGAGACTTAATCGCCGGGGGAGTTGGAGATACGGCCGGAAGGCTGAGGGGAGTAAATATTTGAACCATCGCCCGACCCGAAAGCCAAGGCCCAACACTCTCGGGTGAGCCATCATCTTAGACAGTATTATTCGGGGCAGAAGAGCGGCTATGCCCCGTGGGATACGGTCTTTCATCCACGCGCGGCCGATATCGATGATCCGGCGATATTCAACCCCACTGGGGCAGCTACTTTCACAGTTAAGACAGGTGAGGCATTGATCGAGATGGAGCTGGGTTTTAGCGCTGACCTCATGACCTTCGACCATGGATTTAATGAGGCCAATGCGGCCCCTGGGCCCTTCAAGCTCATGACCTGTGGCCAAATAGGTGGGGCAGGTCGCATTGCAGAAACCGCATTGGACACACCGGGAGAGAAGCTCCTCCGCATCCTCTCTCCTGAGCATCCTCTCTAGAGGCTTCATCTTTTTGTCTTCATTATTGATTGAAGGCTTAAGCTCAGCACGAGGAAAAGACAGCCATGGGATCAAGGACCTTCAGGACGCCATCCTCCAAACGTCGATAGACTTTATTCTGATCAGTCTCCTGTTTCAAAGGATCGTGCGATGCAAAATGAGCATCAAACGGCATGACCCATCCACCCCGATCATGAGCCAGGGCCTCCAGCGCTTCAAGATCCCCAAGGCCTCGCCACCAACGAAGCCCCCCGTGCCACTCAATCAGTGACTCCCCCGTCATCGCCAGAGGTTTTGTACTAGGGGGCAGAGAGAATCGCCAGAGGGGAACTGCCTGCTCTTCATCGGACTGAAGCCCTGAATGCCGGTGAGTGCTTAAAGAGCGCCATAACACCTCAGCTTCGTCCGGAGCCAGAATGCTCACGGGGAGTTCCTTGGAGATCGCTGAAGTGGCTTCCTTGACGGCTTCAGGGCCCGCCTCAAGGCGGAGCGCTAACGTTCCAACTGTATCCCCTTGGAATAAGCTGGCATCGAGGGGCCAGGGCTGGCTCCGAGCCCTCTTTAACCAATGAAGTGCTCTTTCTTGTTCGATATCGACCGTGAGGGTCAGGCTGGTGCGGGGTTTCGGAAGCACCTTGAGGGTGACATCGAGGATGAGTCCAAGGCGTCCCCAGGAACCTCCAAAGAGCCTTGAGACATCATAACCTGCGACATTTTTGATCACGGTCCCCCCAAACCTGAGCTCCCGACCGAGACCATCCAGAATTCTTATCCCTAAAATATAGTCCCTAATGGGGCCGGATCGCATCCGGCGAGGACCTGCAAGGCCCGCAGCAATCATCCCGCCGACGGTTCCTCCCAAACCAAAGCGAAGCGGCTCAAAAGCCAGATATTGACCCTTGGAATCCAAGATGTCCTCTAGTTCAAGAAGCGGTGTCCCCGCTCGAACCGTGATAAAGAGCTCCTCAGGTTCGTAAGCCACAACCCCTCGATAATCCTGGATACTCAGCATCGGCGCCTTAGAAGGACAGAGGAATCTTCGAGTGCCATGTCCTTGAACCCTAAGGGTCCCACCACAGACTCCTGCCTCACGTATCCGATCAGTGACATCACGAACCAGCCCATCCATCAGAAATGCTCGAGATGTGTTGATTGAAAGTCGGAGGCAGCAACCCTTTTTCGGCCATGTTCAACACAGCGGCGAAGGCTCGGAATCCCCTTGTCGGGGTTTAAGATTCGAAGGGGATCAAAGACCTCTTTGAGTCGATGGAAGACCTCCCGTTCAGCATCCGTAAACTGCACACAAAGACTATCGAGCTTCTCAACGCCAACCCCATGTTCGCCGGTCACCGTGCCCCCAAGCTCGATACATTTCTCAAGAATGGCATTCCCAAAAGCTTCGGCCCGGGCCCACTCACCGATGATTTTTCCATCAAAGAGAATCAGTGGGTGCATATTGCCATCGCCGGCATGGAAGACATTCATGCACCTGAGTCCATAGTGTTTTTCGAGTTGCGCGATATGAGCCAGAAGGGGCGCCATTTGGCGTCTTGGGACCGTTCCATCCATGCAATAGTATTCGGGAGCGACGCGGCCTGCGGCGGGAAATGCATTTTTTCGGCCACTCCAGATCCGCTGCCGCTCTTCTTCAGTCTCTGATACGACTAAAGACCTTGACCCATTTAGTAATAAAATCTCTTTGATCTGGGCGATTTCCTCATCGACTTCGGTCATGGACCCATCGGATTCAACCAGTAAGATGGCGGCAGCCTCACAGTCATAGCCGGCCTGAATAAAATCCTCCACCGCACGGGTAGCCGCCTGATCCATCATTTCAAGGCCTGCTGGAATGAGACATGAGGAGATGATCGCGGCGACCGCATGGGCACAGGTTTCGATGGAATCGAAGCTGGCCATCACCACCTTGGCATGGGTCGGTCTAGGTAAAAGGCGCACCGTGACCTCTGTCACAATCATCAGCATCCCTTCACTCCCAATCAGGAGCGGGAGGAGATCAAGACCCGGGGAGTCGGGTGCTTGTCCTCCGCATTCAAAGACCTCTCCCGATGAAAGAATGCCTCGGACTTGAAGCACATTATGGAGGGTCAAGCCATATTTGAGGCAATGGACCCCGCCAGCGTTTTCATTGACATTCCCCCCAATCGTGCAGGCGATCTGAGAGGATGGATCCGGCGCATAGAAGAGCCCGTGGGGGGAGGCCGCCTCACTGATCGCAAGGTTTCGGACCCCCGGCTCAAGAATGGCGATGGCGGCTTCGGGATCGAGCGCCAAAATTCGATTCATTCTCGCAAGGGATAGGACAATGCCTTCTCTAATGGGGCGAGCACCCCCTGAGAGACCGGTTCCGGCCCCGCGAGGGACGATCGGTATCTGCCGCTGTTGGCAGATGTTGACGATAGCAACGATCTCCTCTTCACCGTTCGGCAGTACCACGACCTTTGGGATCTCGCGATAAGCCGTCAGGGCGTCGCTAGCATAAGCCCTCGTCTCTTCAGGTTCATGCAGCACCCACTCAGGCCCCACGATCTCAATCAGGGCCTTGATGAGGTCTTCTGCATTCATCGTGTCGGGAGGGTGATTCATGGTCCCTAGCCTTTCGTATCTGACATTAAAGGGCAATGAGGGGGACGCATAGGCGTCGCCTCCAGTCAGGATAAACCCGATTGAAGCTCTTGAGTGAAAGCATACGATGAGACGACTTGTTGGTCCGGAAGAAACTTTCCAAACGTCATCAATATTGAGGATGTGCGGGAAGCCATACCCCAGTGTAATAGACGCGTGCTGGTCTGCCGTCGCATCCTAGAGCGATTGGTTTATCGGGGGATGACTGAGATACGCTCATGGGGCAGGCCAGCACACCCCAAGGACCCCCCGCCAAGGTGATCTAAGGGGGGCCGATCCGTCCCCGCCCCTTCCTGGAGCATCAGGAACTGAAAGTCACTTTAACGCCTTCCATGAGTTCCCTTCAATCGTCGATATCCCAAGGCCAGAAAGACGAGAGCGAAGATCATCAAAAGTCGCGACCCCTCGCTCAGGGTCGGTATCGGTGCAGGTGAAGGACTAGGTGATACCGTAGGACTCACCGAGACTCGGCTCTGACTGTTGCTCCCATTGGGATCCGGCACATCGCTGTAACTCACAGCGGCTAGATTTTCATAGCCACCGGATCCGAGGACTAAGGCCCTCACGACCAAGGTAGCGCTGCCTTGGTTATTGAGTGTTCCAAGAGTCCATTGCCCATTGGATGAGCTAAAAGTCCCTTGACTCGGGGTCGCGCTGACATACGAAAAGCCACTGGGGAGATTATCAAGCACGGTGATCTGATTCGCTTGGCTCGGCCCATTATTGAGGGCAATGACTCTGAATTCGACCATCGAGCCGACGGCCGGAGTCTGGGTATTCACCGTCTTGGTCAGGGCAATATCGGCGCTTTGGGGTCCAATCGCGACCTGACTTTGAAGGCTCGTTCCATCCGGCGTCGGCTGGTCACTGTGCGCTAATGAAAGGGTATTGACATAGCTACCCGAGCCATTGACCGTCGCATTCATCTGAAGGCTCTGAGTCGCGCCATTGGCAAGGAACCCGACATTCCATAACCCGCTGGCCACATCATAGGAAGCCCCTCCAGACGGGGTGGCGCTGACCAACGTAAACCCTGAAGGCAAAGATTCAAATAAGGTCACACCCGAAGCCTGATTAGGCCCATAGTTGGTGACCTTCAGCGTAAAGACCACCGGACTTCCAACCGAAGGATTCGGTTGATCGACCACTTTGGTGATCCGAAGATCTGCGCTGATGGGCCCTACATCCGCCTCACTGGCATTATTACCACTAAAAGGATCCGGTTGATCCGCATGGCTGATAAAAATACCATTGGAGTAGGTGCCCGTCGGCTTGACCGTAGCATTGATCCTGAGGGTGGCACTCGATCCCAGCGGTAAAGACCCCACGGTCCATTGACCATTTTGGCCATCATAGGAGGTTCCGCTACTGGCCACGGCACTCACGAACGTGAAACCCGAAGGAATCTGATCAATGAGGTTGACGCCGCTGGCCGCATTGGGACCTTTATTGGTGACCACCATCATGAATTGAACCGTCTCACCTACCAGAGGATTCGGGTTATCCACCTGTTTGGTCACAGAAAGGTCTGAACTAATGGGGCCTGTACTGACTCTGCTGACATTATTGAAATCATCAGGGTCCGGCTGATCCGCATGGCTGATACTGACGACATTCTCGTAAGATCCAGAGCCATTGACGGTGGCGGTGATGACCAAACGTGCCAGCTCACCATTATCAAGGCTTCCAAGCGTCCACTGACCGGTCAGTGGGTCGTAACTGCCCACACTCGGCGCTGCACTGGAATAGGTGTAACCACTCGGAAGGATATCCAGCAGATTGATGTGAGTCGCCCGATTGGGGCCCTTATTGACCGCATCGATCGTGAAATGGACCGTGCCGCCAACAGTGGGCCGCGCATTATCGACCTGTTTTTGGACCTCAAGATCGGCGCTTTGGGGACCTACCGCCACATCGCTTCGATTATTAGAAGCATCGGGATCTGCCTGATCACTTTGGAAAACGTTCGCGCTATTTGAAAAAATACCGGATGGATTGACCGTCGCGTTCACCCTTAGGGTGGCACTGCTCCCATTTGGAAGACTCCCCACCGTCCAAAGCCCATTGGATGGATTGTATTGGGTTCCAGCCGTCGATACAGCACTGAGATAGGTAAAGCCACTCGGGAGAAGATCCTTAATGACCACGCCAGTGGCTGCTGAGGGGCCTCGATTGGTGACGATCACTTGGAAAGATACAGTGTCGCCAACCAAAGGCTCCGCCTTATCCACCTGTTTTAAGACGTTGAGATCGGCACTGATCGGGGCCGTCGTCACGGTGCTGGTGTTATCACTGGTATCAATATCCGGCTGATCGCTGTGGGTCACGCTGGCCGTGTTGCTATAGGACCCAGAGGGATTGGCGGTCGCCGTTAACCTGAGTGTCGTGCTGTTACCCTTTAAAAGGGTAGGAATCGCCCATTCTCCCGTTCCAGAGGTATAGTTTCCAGTCCCCGGCTGGGAAGAGACCAAAAGATACCCACTCGGCAGAAGGTCCGTCACGACGACATGGGTGGCATCTGAAGGACCCTGATTAGTCGCCACCACCGTAAAGACAATGGTCCCATTCACCGGGGGACTGGGGTTATCCACCTGTTTGGTGACGGCAATATTGGCGCTTTGAGGGTTGACCGTCACCGAGGCTGAATTATTGGTCAAATCCCGATCCACCTGATCGGTACTCGAAATCGTTACGGTATTCTCAAAATCACCTGAGGGGTTGACCGTCGCGGTAATAATGAGATTACTTGTCGCCCCATTCCCCAAAGAACCGACCGTCCAAAAGCCAGTCGTTGAGTCATAACTGGTGCCGCTGGGGGGCGTTGCCGAAACGAAGCTAAAGCCACTCGGGAGGAGATCGGTCACCACCACGCCGGTAGCCCCCGAAGGCCCCAGATTCTGGACACTCATCGTGAACTGAACCGAGCCTCCGACAGGAGGAGAGGCATTATTAACGGCCTTGGTGACCTGAAGGTCCACCTGGGGCAGACTGACTGGATTAAAAGCCGTTGCGGTATTGTTCGAGAGATCAGGATCACTCACCCCGGGAGGTGGACTAACGGTCGCGGTATTCGAGAGATTTCCCATCGCTTCAAGCCGGGTGGGTGCTGTCACTGTAAAGGTTGCGGTCCCATTCACTGGGAGATTGAGTAAAGCATTGATATCGCCACTTCCAGAGGCCGGGCCACTCCCCCCTCCCGAGTAGACCGCCGTCCAGCTGGCCCCACTCACTTCCGCAGGCATCACATCCAGGAGGGTGGCGCCGGTCACACTCCCCCCCCCATGATTCGTCACCACAATGGTGTACTGAACCGTGCTGCCAGGCGTGTAGGAACTACCCGGACCCGGGCCTGTTTTTACGACCCCAAGATCCGCTGAGGTGGGACCTGCAATATTGGCCGCATCGGTCGCTTTGAGGCTGAAACCGGAGGTATGCCCCACATAACTGGCCGTGGCTGAATTGAGGATCAGGGCATTGGGCGCTGCATTACTGTTGACGACGACATCAAAGGTAGCCGTACTGGAGGCATTGGTCGCTAACGAACCTCCAATCGGCGTAGGCGTTGCGCCCCCTGCTCCTGTACCCAACTGAAAACGAACTGCATTGCCGTTAATGAATTCAGCCTGATCGCTATCAAGCGCGTCGGATTCTCTTGTACCATCGATGGTGAGGGATGAAGGTTGATACGTT
>CAILMG010000188.1 GCA_903835265.1 uncultured Methylococcus sp. | reverse complement strand
GTCGAAGCGGCTCTTCGCATCGCCCGCTATGCGGCCGAAGATCCCTGTGCCGGGCTACCGGATCCAGAACTCCTCGCTCAAGATTGCGAGGATCTGGACCTCTACTACCCTTGGCCGATTTCGCCTGAAGAAGCCATTACCCTCGCCATTCGCTGTGAGGATGCCGCTCGCGGGGTTCACCCTGATATCCGAAATTCAGAGGGCGCCGCCCTCAATACCTTTGAAGGCATCCGGGTAATGGGCAATAGCCTTGGCTTCCTCCATGGCTATGCCTCCAGTCGGCATAGCCTCAGTGTCTCGGTGATTGGTGAGCGTGACGGTCAGATGCAGCGAGACGACTGGTGGACCGTCGCCCGCGATGCCCGGGACCTTCAAGACGGTGAAGCCGTCGGCCAAGAAGCCGCCCAACGGGCACTTCGGCGATTGGGTGCGAGGAGCCTCAGCACTCGCCAGTGCCCAGTGATTTTTGCAGCGGACATCGCCTCGAGCCTTCTTGGACATTTCATTGGCGCGATCCGTGGCGGAAATCTTTATCGAAAATCCTCTTTTCTTCTCGACCATCTCGGTAAAGAGGTCTTTCCGGATTTCGTACATATCGAAGAGCAGCCTCATCTCCTCAAGGCACTGGGGAGTGTTCCCTATGATGCCGAAGGCGTTCGGACGAGGCCTCATCATCTGGTCCGGGCCGGTATCCTCGAATCATACGTTCTCAGTACCTATTCGGCCCGTAAGCTTGGGATGCGCTCTACGGGTAACGCAGGAGGCGTCCATAATCTCATTATCGAACCAGGCCCCGATAACCTCGAGGGACTCCTGAAGACCATGGGAACGGGCCTTTTGATCACCGAACTGATGGGGCAAGGGGTCAACCTCTTGACCGGAGACTACTCCCGGGGGGCACAGGGCTTCTGGGTCGAGCAAGGGACCATCCAGCATCCCGTGGAAGAAATCACGATTGCCGGCAACCTCAAGGAGATGTTCCGAGGCCTAGTGGCCATCGGTAATGATGTTGATCTTCGCGGTAATACCCGAACCGGATCGATTCTGCTGGAACAACTGACCATCGCCGGCAACTGATCCCGGCGCCTTTGAGGACCCCTGATGAAGACGGCTTTGATTTTCCTGATGCTCTCCGTGCTGTCATCGACCAGCCTCGCCGAAGCGCCGGTGACGATTCGTGTCGGCGCTCTGGCCCTTGGGACCCTCCACTGGGAGCTCGCAGTCATCAAAGAGGAGGGCCTTGACCAAGAGCAAGGTCTTAAGATCGAATCACAAACATTGGCAAGTCCCGATGCCGGGCGCATTAGCCTCATGGGTCATAGCGTCGATCTCATCGTGACCGATTGGATTTGGGTCGCTCAACAGCGCCGCCAAGGTCAAGATTTCACCTTTTCACCGTTCTCATTGGCCCATGGGGCCCTGATGGTTCCTGCCGATTCCTCGATCAGGACGCTGAAAGATCTCCGCGGCAAACGCCTGGGGGTCGCCGGTGGCGGACTGGATAAGAATTGGCGGCTGCTAGAGGCCGCCTCTCAGAAAACCGCCGAACTGAACCTTGAAAAGGAGGCCACCATTACCTTTGGTGCCCCCCCCCTCCTGAGTCGATCCCTCGAAGAGGGGCAGCTGGATGCGCTCTTGACCTACTGGAATCATGCGGCCAAATTGGAGGCCTTGGGCTACCGCCAACTCCTCGATGGGCGCTCCCTCCAACATCTGATCGGAATCACCGACGATGTACCGACCCTAGGCTATGTTTTCAGTGCGGCTTGGGCCAAAGATCACAGCAGAGCCCTTCAAGGCTTTCTCAAAGCGACCAACAAAGCTCGAGGGCGCCTGTGTGAATCCGACGCCGTGTGGGCTAAAGTGGTGCCGTTGACGGCGGAATCAGATCCCAAGGTCACGGCGGCCCTTCGCCATCATTACTGCGAGGGGCGTGTCGAAACCTTCGGCCAGAAGGAAGAAGCCTCTGCGGCCAAGATTTTGGATGTGGTCACTGCGGCGGATGGGGGAGCCAAAAATGCCTCTAAAGGACTCCCCTCCGGCACCTTCTTCACACCGTGACGGGAGGCAAGAACGCTCTCCCTCCGCGACCCGCTCAGGGAGAGACCACCAAAGGTGATGTTCGACAGTCCTCTCCTCTGCTAGAATCGCCTTATAAATCATTAGCCTCAGACTCTGTCTTGGGCCTTTAAACACTTTGAAGGTTTGACGCCGATCTCCCCATGTCGATTGCCCGCATACTCCTCATTACCCTCCTGATCTCCAGCGGGATCGTGGCTCTTACGCTCTTTAACCTCGAATCGGGCTCCGGTGACAACGAGGTCGAAGAAGACGCGGTCAAGACCCTGAATAAACCCAAACTTGAAACCCCTCCAGCAGCCAAATCGACCCCGCCCAATGACATGGGCATGCCAGGAGATGAATCGCTTGATGAGGCTCAGATTGAACGCGAACAAATTTCTGAAGCCCTATCCCACCTCGGTAGTCAGAAAGAGGAGGAGCGGATTGAAGCCGTCGAACAGCTGGGGGCCTATCCAAGCCCGGATACCGAAGCGACCCTCAGTCAACTGTTAGCCACCGACTCAAACTCAGAAGTCCGAAATGCCGCGGCCTTGAGCCTAGGGTCCCTTGATGTGCCCTCTGACTCCACCATCGCCGCGCTGCTCGGAGGACTCGACGACCAGAGTGAAGACGTCAGGTTCAGCGCCCTTTCAACCCTCGAAGATTTCATGCTGGGCCAAGATGAGGACTCCCAAACCTACAAGCGGATCCGCAGCGGCCTCTCTGCAAAAGCGGACTCCTCAAGCCTCTCAGAAGACCTCAAAGACTCCATCAAGGAGGTGCTGAAGGATCCCGCCAGCCCCAATGTCCCTGAAGCCGAACCTGACAACTAATCCCTAAGGCGTCAAACGGCCCCGGCGTAGCGCTGGCAGAGCATCAAGAAGTCGCCGGGTGTGGGGGCTTTGTGGGTGAAAAAGAACCTCTCTGACTGGCCCTATCTCGACCAGCCGGCCTTCATGCATGACCGCAACGCGATCGGCAAGGGCCGAAACTACCCCAAGATCATGGGTGATGAAAAGGTAGCTGTGTCCAAAGCGTTGTTGAAGGGATTTCAATAGGTCCATTACCTGTGCTTGAACCGACACATCGAGGGCACTGGTCGGTTCATCACAGATGAGGATCTGAGGTTCAACCGCGAGGGCCCGGGCAATGCATAGT
>CAILMG010000187.1 GCA_903835265.1 uncultured Methylococcus sp. | reverse complement strand
CAGCGAGGTGGACGAGGCATTCCTGTTATCCAGCAGGACATTATCCGCGGTGATCGTTGGGGTGAGTCCTCCATTTGAGAAACCCAATAAACCGCCGGTATGGAAGGTAACGTTGGTCGCTGAAATCGTCGTCCCACCGTAGAGACTGATGTCGCTCCCACTACTCAAGATGAGATCTTTAGCCCCAAGACCCGCCAACTGAGTATCGGTCAAAATAAGGCCACTCGCCGTCTGATCGACAGCACCAAGACTGATGCGATAAGCCCCCAAAGCGAGCGATCCCCCTTTGATATCTATGGTACCTGCAAGATTATTAGTGCCTGTAGCATCAAGAATCATCGAGCCGCTGGCCGAAACCGTCGCACCCGCATCCACCTGAATACTTCCCGACTGACCTGTGGCTCCGGTTCGATAAAGATCGGCCTGCGGCCCTGCTGCAACGCGGACTACCGCCGCATCCCCTTTGACATTGAGAACTTGCTTGGCGGTGCTATCGGGGGTTCCCTCTGCCTTTAAGGTCGCACCCGCCTGAACGGTGACCTTATTGGTCGCAGCGAGGATATATTCTTTCCCCGTTAATGAGGCCTTCGATGACAGTTGGACCGTGGAGGCCTTTACATCGAGATTCGTTTGGCCCTTATCGTAGGTTCTAAGGGCCCCAAGAACGATACTCGAAACGCCCAATTGATTGAGAGAATCAGCGGAGAGGTTAATGGCACCCCCAAGCGTCTGGCCGGCATCTGAAGGCGCGATAATGTTGAGATTATCAGCGGCGATATCGAGACGACCCCCACGGCCATTCTGATCGCCTTCTGCCTGAACGGTCGCATCCAGCGTCAAACCCGTTTGAGCGGAGATCTGAATGGAACCCCCATCTTGTGGGAGGTAATTCGGTGTGGTTCCCGTCTGTTTAGCCTTATTGGTATAGAAGCTGTTGGCATAAGAAATCGCGAATTCTGAGCGTGTGAGAGCCTTAACACCGGGCTCAATTGCATAACCACTCCAGGTGCTGTCTTTGATGGTGGTTCCAGAAACCGTTCGATAACCCGCCACAATCGCTGCACCATCGCCCCGGGAGATGGTTTCACCTGGAAGTATTGGAGTCTTCAAGGCCTCTGGCGTAATGAGATAAGCTCCAGGTAAGAGAGCGTAGTGGGCTGGAAGCAAGACATAATTGCCTGCCTTCAAACCAGCAGCACCTGAAAGATAGATGCTGTCACCGACTTTAAGGCCACTCGTGGCGGTTTCAAGGGGATCAATCGGAGCGGATCCTGAGCTAAACCCTGGAAGAACGGCATAAGCCCCCTGATAACCCTTACTGGTCGGATCCAATCGGTCATAGCTTCCGCCTGGACCTGGCAGGAATTCGAAAGCACTTAAGTCACCACCGCCACGGGTATCCACCGTTGCACCTGATTCAAGGTTGATGGTCTTGCCGTTCAAGGTCATATTCTTCGACGGCGCATCGTTGAAGACCAAATTTTGAGACCCTAAAGGGTAGATCCAATCCAGGCCACCCTGCACTCGGCCAAAAGGAATCGTAAGATCCTTCGCTGAATTCGACGTGACACTCCCAGCCTTTAGATCCAACTGGTTACTGGCATTCAGAACGATCTCACCCATTGGGGCTTTAAGGGTTCCGGCTTGAACAATATTGGGCGCATCAATCGTCAGCTTTCCTGCCGCAGAGAGGACTGGAGTAACGCTGGCATTCCCTTGGTTAATGGTGACGGTGCCACTGGCATTGTGTTCAAGACCAATATGAAAATCACTCAGGGTCGTCGGATAGATCTGTTGAGCGGTCATATTGAGATCGCCCGATAAGAGAAGTTCGCCCTTAAAATCCCGCTCACTCTCAAGAAGCCGAATCCCTTGAAGGCGGATATCGCCCTGACTGGTAAGATCCGCCTGACCAAACCCCTGGAGGGCACTCTCGCCGCGAAGGTCGATAAGATTCGCGTTAATGCTGAAATCAGCAGAACCGCCTTTGGATGATCCAGAACCTGGCCTGACCGCAGTGGATCCCAGCGCCACATAAGCGGAATTCACATTCACTGCGCCGGCTGAACCTGAGGCATCCGACTGATATGAAACAACGGGGGCATTCAACTCAATTGAGCGATCCGCCTGAAGGGTGACATCACCAGTGAATTGAATGTTGTCCATTGTCTTCAACGACAAGGACGAAAAGCCACCACCGGTGACTTGATCAGCTGAGATCTCAGCGACACCAAATTGATTCTTGCTGACGCCTTTTTGAGCATCAT